>JABDAY010000026.1 GCA_013288895.1 Chlamydiota bacterium
AAGCGCTTCGCGCGAAGAAAAGCGGCGATGAATCTACGTCACCGTCTTCTCAATCCACTCCTCTTCCCAGCAGTAAAGCTCGATGCCCAGACACCGCAAGTCGTTTACCTGGACCGAGCAAACTAGGTACTTCGTAAATTCCGTCTGGCAGCATGCTGGCCAATCTTTTTGTACCGCCAACGATCCTTCCTCCAAGCGGCAAAACTATCCCTCCTGACACGGCAGGCCGACCGGAAAGAGAAAATCTACGTATCACATAAATTCCATATACATATATTGAGCTTATTTTTTCTACTTTAATCTGGCGAAAGATCGCATCTTTAGCTTCAACTAATTCAGAAATGTAGACCGAAACGGGGATCTCTAATACTTTTAGTTTTTCCTCCCAAGCCTTTTCATCCCTTACTTCACTTGTCCCAGGCATTACTTCTCGCAGGCCCGCCATTAACTGTTTTACTACGGCCATTATTATGTCCCCCAATTCCATATCGAACGCCCAAATTGGAAACCCTGCCCTAGCTTTATATGTAAACAATTTGTTTCTTTCCTCCCCTAGTTGTGCTACAGTCCCCAATATAGTTTCCCCATAAGGAACAGCACATGATACGTGATATGCATTGATGGAGACAACATAGACCGGAACCTGTATCTCGACCCCGTGATGATCCTGTGTGAAGACCCTAAAATTAGGTAAAATAGGCGATACTCCAGAAACTGACATGACATCTCCCCTTACGCACAAATATTATAGCAGAGCTAAGACAAAAACCGCAAAACGAAAGAGAAAAATCTTCCCCATTTTTTATTGCTACCGCAATAAAGAAAAAAGACTCAGCGCTTATTAATCCTCTTCAAATAAACTCGAGTAATTTGGCAATCTGTTCTGGGGATGGCAACTCTTCTTGGAGTTCTTTAGGAAGCTCAGACACCATCTGATACGATGCAACGTTTATCGGTCTATTCGTTTCTTTTAATGCATATTCAACAATCGTTCGATTCTTTTCTTTGCACAAAATAATACCTATGGAAGAGTTTTCATTTTCCAAACGGACTTTATCATTAAGCACAGCCAAGTAAAATTGCATCTTTCCTACATATTCAGGAATAAAGGGACCTACCTTCAGATCAATTGCAACTAATGATTTTAACTTTCTGTGGTACAACAGAAGATCAATCAAAAACTCCTGACCTCCTACCTCTAAGCGATATTGAGATCCCATAAAGGCATAGACATTTCCCATTTCTCGTAAAAAACCTTCAATGTTACTTACAATAGCACGCTCTAACTCACGCTCGCTGTGATCATCGCCCAATTCCAAAAAACCAAAGGCGTACTCATCCTTCACCGCCAATTTTGCATCAGGACGCATCTTTTCTGGAAGGTTCTTATCGAAACTGGTCTGGGTTGCTAAGGTCTTTTCGTAGGTCTTATTGCTAATCTGATTCAAGAGCACGCGGTAGCTCCAACCATTCCTTTTAGACATACGAATATAAAATTCTTGTTCAAGAGAATTCTTGCATTTCTCCAGTATATAAACATGATGAGTCCAGCTAATTTCTGCCAGCAGTGCTGGCAGTTTTTCATTTTTATGATATGAGAGATATAAATCCTTCATTCTCCATAGGTTACGAGCAGAAAATCCTTTTGTGCCTGGAAATTCATCTTGTAGATCTTTTGCCAATTGCTCAACAACCGAATCGCCCCACGAATCTGCTTGTTGCTGATCATATATTGTTCTGCCTATCTCCCAGTAAATAGAAATAAGCTCTTTATTTACTGCACAAAATGCCCTCAACTGAGAGGACTTCACCTTCTTCTTTATATCTTCTAAAATCTCAATATACCCATAAGGTAATGCTTCAACACCTTTTCCCATTGGAATCTCCCTATTTAGCAACAAAGGAAAAATTGTATTGCAAGGAAAAATAAAAATAAAGACTTTAGGGAATTAAAAAAATAAATTGGATTTATCCACTAGATTCTTTAGATTCTTTAGAATATTTTACACTCCCACCCCAAAGAGCAGAATGGGTTTAACCGCTTGAAAAAATAAGATCAATGATGTTTCATGAGGATATGGTAGGGAATAAGCAGCTTCAGGAAGCAATTGAGAACGAAAGCAGGAAGTTCGAAGAGTGTTATCTTTGGCTCGAAAAGCATATGCCTCCTAAGTTTTTTTTAGAGGCTTCTCATGACAATATCTTGCTCGTTGCACATGCAATGATCGGGTTTAGCCTCCAAAATTACTTTTCTCAAATTAATTTTAAAGATAATGCTATTACCCTTTGCTTAGATAGCGCTGATGCCGACTTGCGCATTCTAAGCTGCTTTTCGATGCATGGAATAAAAAATTACCGCGCGTTTGTTTCAGATGTTCCTCCTCCCTTTCCGGGAATTAAATCAAATTTAAGAATTGCCCTTGTTTTTTTTACCGAATACGTTGAAACAGAAAAAAAAGTTGTTAATGAGAATGAAATTTTTACTGAGATCAAAAAGAAAAATCCTCTAATCACCGCAGAGAAACTTCATGGCTTAATTGAATCAATGAGTCCCAGATTTTTACGTTCTTTCACGATAGATAGACTTCTTTCTGCATTAGAGCTGTTTTTTTATGCAAAAAAAGAAGCCCCTTGCCAAATTGAGGTGACATACAATCGAGATAGAAAAGACAAAACTATCCCCTCTATGCAAATCGTTTTAGCATGGAAAAATGCCCCCAAATATAACTTTCTCTACCGCATTGCAAAAACAATCTATCGCCACCAACTTTTGATGAGCAAAGTCAATGCTGCCTATATTGATATGGAGAGCTCTCAAAATGTCCTTCTCATGTCCCTGGGTCTGGATGGGATGAATGGTGGGGCTGCATGGGATGAGGCAGATATCGAAGACTTTTTGCAAGAGCTCGTTACAATCAAGTATTTCGAAGGGCAAGAAAATATTGAAACCATCTTTGTCGACACAAAGTTAGTTTCTGGCAACATGGGAAATTTGATCAAATCAATAGCCTCCTATGTTCATCAAGTTCTCGTCCATCAAGACCCCAATCTTTATTCGTTTGCTCATGTAGAAGAAGCCCTTTGCCGCCACCCAGAACTCACAGTCAAAATTTGCGAAGCGTTCGAAGAAAAATTTCATCCTGAGAAACACAATTTAAAAAAATATCAAAAAAAGGCAGCTGCATTTTTGACCTTGGTAGATCAGCTCGATACGGGTCATGAAGTGAATGATACGCGGAGAAAAAACATCTTAAAACAGGCGATTAATTTTGTTGAGTACACTTTAAAAACAAATTTTTATAGAAAAAATAAAACCGCATTCTGTTTCCGTTTAGATCCCAAGTATCTTGACCTAGTTCCCTTCGAGAGGAAAGAAAAATTCCCTGAGCTTCCCTTTGCTATCTTTTTTATGAAAGGGAGACGATTTATCGGGTTCCATATCCGGTTTAAGGACTTATCAAGAGGAGGGCTCCGGACAGTAACCCCTGAGAAGATGGAACAATACTTTGCGGAGAGAAATAACGTCTTTGCTGAATGTTACAATCTTGCCTACACTCAGCAGAAAAAAAACAAAGATATTCCCGAAGGAGGCGCAAAAGGGGTGATCCTCATTGAGCCTGAAACATTCATACACGAAGAGGCCATTTATAAAGCAGAATTTAATCCCTCTGAAGATGAGCTTAAAAATTTCCGAAAAGATCAAAAGCTCAATATCCTTTATGAATCGCAATGTTCTTATATCGAAAGTTTTGTGAGCTTACTCAATTGTGAAGATGATGGAACTTTGAAGGCAAAACATATCGTTGATTACTATAAAAAACCAGAGTATGTCTATCTTGGTCCTGATGAAAACATGCACAATGTGATGATTGAATGGATTTCAGAATACAGCAAATATTATGGCTATAAGCCTGGAAGCTCTTTTATCTCAAGCAAGCCTGGGGCAGGAATCAATCACAAAGAGTACGGAGTCACCTCTCTTGGGGTAAATGTGTATGTTGAGGAGGTGCTTAAATATTTAGGCATTGATCCCAAAAAAGAGCCTTTCACAATAAAAATGTCTGGCGGACCTGATGGTGACGTTGCCGGCAATGAAATGCTCAACCTTTATAAATTCTATCCTAAGACAGCAAAACTCCTGACCATCACAGACGTTTCAGGAACCATCTTTGATCCGGAAGGATTAGATTTAAAAATATTGACTGATCTTTTCTACCAAGTAAAACCGATCCGATTTTATCCCCCTGAAAAACTCTCTGAAGGGGGCTTTCTTCTTGATCTGCGTACCAAAAAAGAGCAGACAGCATACGCTCAACAAACCCTATGCTATCGAAAACAAGAGGGAAAGCTCATAGAAGATTGGCTGATCGGAAATGAGATGAACCATCTTTACCGACACAATGTCCTCCAAGTTAAAACTGATATCTTTGTTCCAGGCGGTGGAAGACCGCGGACTTTAAATGATACAAACTATAAAGATTTTCTAGACGCTACAGCCAACCCTACTTCAAGAGCAATTGTGGAAGGGGCAAACCTTTATCTGACTCCATGGGCAAGAAGATCTTTAGAAAAACTCGGTGTCCTGATCGTTAAAGACAGCTCCGCTAATAAAGGAGGGGTGATCTGCTCTTCTTTCGAAGTTCTCTGCGGACTTGTCTTATCTGAAGAAGAGTTTGTTAAACATAAGTCTACTCTCATGAAAGAAATTCTAGCGATCATTCAAAATAGGGCGGAATGTGAAGCGAAGCTTCTCCTTTCAACGTACGATAGGACAAAGGCCTTTCTCACGGAGATTTCCGACTCTATTTCTGAAAGGATCAATTCTTATACCTACGAGCTTTTAGATCACTTTACACCGAGGCCCATCACCGATGAAATTCTCCTGCGATGCCTCTTAAATTACTGCCCTCCGTTTATCCGCAAAAACTATGCCGACCGGGTCATAAATAATATCCCTGAGATCCACAAAAAGGCTATCATTTCCTGCTATATTGCCTGCCGCCTCGTCTATAGTAGGGGATTAGAATGGGCCCCCACCGTAGCAGACATATTACCTCTCATCTCTAACGATCCCCAAATCATGAATCCATAGTGCTTGCTGCTACCGCAGAAGGCGCAGGAAATCCGTTTGAAAAACTTGCAGTGGATGGCGCGTAAACTGCTGCTGCTACCGACCTCGACGGCGATGGCGAGCTAACAGCAGAAAATTGTTCCTGCAGCTCCAGCTGCCGTCGTAAGACGGCCAAAGAATAAATATTTATTTCTAGTTCGTGGAGCCTCGTATGATTGGCGACATACTCTATTTCCACCTCCTTCTGTTGAAGCACTAGCTCGTTCCCTCTGAGAGGCGAACAAGAGATTTCCAGTTGATTCTGTCGTTTGAATATACTGTCTTGCTCCTTCCTGAGTCCCTCCATCCGCCGTTCTAAGTCAAACATTGCGGATAGACGAGCCTCTCTTGCTGCAGTAGGAGTAGGGGAGGAGGAAATGGGAGTCGTGGGTGGTGCGGAAACTACCGCTGCGGCCATGGCACTCGGAGCAACAGCTGCTGTTGCGATGTGTCGATCGACTAATGTTGTATCCGATAAGGGTCTGGGAACTTGCTGCTGCCCTACGCCTGCAGTCGCTGCTGGCTGACGGTCGAAAGATAGACTTGCAGCGCTAGCTGCTACTGCAGCAGCAGCGGAAGGAAGGGGGCCCGGATGCTGGCTTTGCAGATTTTGTGGCTCTAGCTTCTGTTGTTTTCTCTTGTTACGCCTGATGCTCTCGGCGAGAATGATCTGTTGCCTATTCCTGGCGTAGTAGTTTCTATTGCATTGGGCAATAACCTCCCTGTTCTGGGCTTTATAGTTACGCATATCTTTTAGCTTCTTCTCTGAGGTTTTGGGAACTGGCTTCTGAGCGACAGATGGTCTCACAGAGCTAGCTGCTGCAGCCATGGCACCAGAAGCAACGGCTACTACTGCAGTATGGGAATGAGTCGAGCGGGGTGCCTCATAAGATTGTTCGTCAGTTTGCTCACCTTGGCCGAGCTGCGGGTGACGAAGAGGAGCCGATGGGGCGAATGCTAGAGAAAGAGAAACAGCAGCAGGAGGGAGGAGAAAAAGGTCTTTATCAGAAAGGAGAAATGGGTCCAGCGACATAGGGAACGAAGGGGCCAACACTGGCCAAGTTGGGCTTCCAAGAGGAGAAAAATCTACTGACATAATAAGCCTTTTGTTAATTATTTATAATCATGAATCCGTAGCTATTGCGGCAGTCTGAATCCGACAGCATGAAGCTCTCTATTTATTTCCCGTCCTAGCCGCATTTGCTCCACTCTCACCTTATGCAATTCGACTTGTGCCTGCTCATATCTATAGTGTTGTGCAATATATCGGCTGCATAAATCATCGATTGTTTGGATTACTGCATTTTGTTCAGGAGCATGTAAGTGGGTGCGTAACAAATTCTGGAGTTGTATGTAATGTACGGCTTGACTATTTTGTGCCCCTTCCAGCCACTGCAGGCAGTCGGTGAAGTGCAGCAGCGCCAATTGCGGCGTAGGATTGACATCCTGCAGATTGCGCTGCAGTTGGACGACCCGCGCATTCCATAAAGGTTCAGAAGCTGCCTCCGGCGGGCGGGCGTAAGGAGATGGATCTGCAGCCGCAGCTGCTGTCCTCTGGGGAGCAGTTGGGGCATATTCTAGAGGTCTGTTTGAAGATACTTCATCTACACTTACAACGGATTCTACACTTACAACGGATAATGAGGAACTTGCTCGCTCGGCCATGGCACTAGCAGCAACTAACGCGTCAACGGTTGCGGCAACATCAGCTACCACGGCAGCAGCTCTGATAGGGGGGCTTTCTATTACCCCGGATGAACTCTCTGAAGAGGATTCAGAAGAAGCAGAAAAAGGAGGGGAAGCAGGGGGAAGAATTGGAACGGGGCTAATTACTGACATAAAACTCCTTTTGTTGTTTTTAATTTTATTACATTGTATAACATATTATAATTTAATTCAATTAAAATAATTACTATTAGCCTCTAAAAATTCAAAAAAATAACTAAAATTTAACTTATTTATTTACAAGAACTTACCTGTGTAGAAACCATAAGGGATTAGAACAGGTCTCACCAACGAAGGTCATACGGCAGTCCTCCGGCTCCTAGCTGCTAGTGACAAAAGGGAGCAGAGGGATAGAATGCTGGAAATCCGCTTGAAAAACTTGCAGTAGCTGGCGCGTAAACTGCAGCTGCGGCTGCGGCAGCAGCGGGGAAAAAGGGACCCGGATGATGGATTTGCAAGGGTGGCTGCGGCTGAACTAGATGTCGCTGCAGACGCTGCTGCTTTAGATGCTGTAGCTGCTGCTCAGTGTCGTGGTTTAGCTGCTTCCAGAGCCCGAGCTCTTGCTGCAGTGCGTCGATTAATGTTGCATCCGATGCTGCTGCTGCAGAACGAAGGTCCGAATGATGAACTTGCAGCTCTTGTCCTCTCTCCTTGCGCTTGAGGAAACTTTCCCGTTTTCTCTTGTTGTACCTCTCCGAGAATCCTGGCTCTGTCTCCTTGCGCTTCTGGTATCTTTCTCGGTTGCGCTTTAGATTGTGCTCCCGTCGCTCGGCTAAGGTTTTGGGAGCTGAACTTGCAGCGCTAGCTGTTGCCAGCACGGCCGTGTCACTAGCAGCAGGAGGGAGGAGAAAAAGGTCTTTATCAGAAAGGAGAAATGGGTCCGGCTGTCGATGCCCAGCAAATGATCTAAAAGGCGACAAATGAGGAGACAAAGTCAACGCAGAAGAAGGCATAGGGAATAAAGGGGACATTGGATATACTCGACTTGCAGTGGATGGCGCAGAAGCTGCGGCAGCAGCGGAAGGGAGGTCCAATTGATGGACTTGCAGCTTTTGCTTTTTCCGGCACCTATGGTAACTCTCCCGCCTCATCTCTCTCAGCCTCTCTACAAATCCTGGCTTTGTCGCCTTGTCCGTGCGGTACCTTTCCCGTTTGAGCCTTTTTTTGCACTCATCTAAGGATTCGGGAGTTGGAGTTGCAGCGCTAGCTGCTACAGTCCTTTGAAAATGAGTGTCGACTAATGTTGCATCCGATGCTGCTACTGATTGAGGAATGGGAGTCGTGGGTGGTGCGGAAACTACTGCTGCGGCCATGGCACTGGGAGCAACAGCTGCGGCTGCGGTAGCAGCGGGAGGGAGGCCTGATTGATGGACTTGCAGCCTTCGTATTTCCTGGCACCTTTGGTAACTAGCTCGGGATATCTCGGTGCGCCTGTCTAAGAATCCTGGCTTTGTCTTGTCCCTGAGATACTTTTCCCGGTTGTGCCTTCTTTTACGCTCCACTGAGGATTCGGGAGTTGAAGTTGCAGCGCTAGCTGCTACACTCCTTTGAAAATGAGTATCGACGGCTGCCGCTGTGGTATCTGCCGTCACGGCCATGGCACTAGCAGCAGAAGCTGCGATTTCTGCATTAGGTAGGAGTAATGGGTCCAGCGACATAGGGAACGAAGGGGCCAACACTGGCCAAGTTGGGCATCCAAGAGGAGAAAAATCTGATGACATAATAAGCCTTTTGTTAATTATTTATAGCTATCACGGCAGGCCTAAACTGGCAGCCCCAACAAGATCTTTTATTTTCTGGCCTAGCTGATATTTCCTCAGTGCGAACTGCCTCATAGAAGATTGCATCTCCAGATATTCTCTCTGCTGCATGCTATATTCCTCACATAATTTATGGATTTGATAGGTTCGCTCATTTTGTCCGGGAAAATGTAGCTGGCTGCATAACAAATTCTGGAGCTGTTGGTTATGCGTGTCTTCTGCGCTTTGTACGCCTTGGAGCGTTTGTAGATCCGAAAAATACAACTGCAATGGGAATCTATTTTGCTGCAGAAAATCGATCCACAGCCTACTCCCAAAACTTCCAAAGTCAACTGGCTGCTGTTGTATTTGCTGTGCTAATGAATCATGGGCAGCTGCTTCTGGTTGATGACCCAAAGATGGACCTGCTGCGGCAGCGGCAGCGGCTGCTATCCTCCGAGAATGAGTTGAGCGGCGTGGCCCATAAGTTTGCTCATCATGTTTTGGGCAGCGGGCGGCGGAAGGGGGCAGATGGGATGGAGCATATACTACAGATCTGGTTGGAGATACTGGCCGCTGAGCGCCTGCTTTTTCTAATTGGTCCTGAGATACACTTGCAACGGATGATACGGAACTTACTCGCTCGAACATGCCACTAGCGGCAGCGTGAGCAGGGCTTTCTAATAAGGCCTCGGACAAGCGCTCTGCAGGTGCTGCAGAAGAGGGAGGGGGAGCAGGGGGAAGAATAGGAACTAGGCTTCCTTCAGCGTATCCAGTGTATCTACTTACCGACATAAAACTCCTTTTGTTGTTTTTATTTTATTATATTCTATAACATATTATAATTTAATTCAATAAAATAATTACTATATCCTCTCGAAAACTCTCAAAAACTCAAAAAATACTAAAACTTAACTTATTTATTTACAGTAACTTACAAATAAATTTAGCGCTTTCATCATTTAAGTGCTAATTTTTTGTTGCCTTTGGAATGGGTCTTTGCTATAATCCTGTTATATGAAGAAAATGCCTATTCAAAAGCCTGCAAAAGAGCAAAGGGAACGCCTCCTATTATTAGGGCTGGTGGACCTCTACCTACAGACGGGTAAGCCCATAGGATCTAACACCTTAAGAGAGAATGGGTTCGAATCCCTTAGCTCTGCAACGATCCGAAACTACTTTTCTAAGCTAGAAGAGGGGGGCTACCTAAGGCAGCAACATTCCTCAGGCGGGAGGGTTCCAACCTCGCTAGCCCTTAAGCTTTATGCAGATACCAATATCCAGGGGGGCAGTTTAACCGAAGGACAAAAACTGGAACTTAAAAAAATCCTCCTTAAAGAGACAAGGCAGATCACAAAATATCTTAGCGAAGCGGCCGAAGCTATTTCAGAATTCACTAAATGCGCTGTCTTTTTATCTGCTCCTAGATTCGATCAAGATTTCATTCTAGATATTAAACTCGTAGGGGTCGATAACAGCAGATGTTTATGCATCCTCCTCACCGATTTTGGACAAGTTTTCACAGAAAGCCTTTATACCGATAAAAAACTATCTAATTTTAGCCTTAAGCGTATCGAATCCTATCTGCAATCTCGTCTTACCGGCATGGCCAAACCCCCTTTAAGCCCTGAAGAAGAAATCCTAGGGGATAAATTTTACAAAGAGATCATGCTACGCCACATTATAAATTATACAAACTTCAAAACTGAAGATATCTATAAAACTGGTTTTTCAAAGCTGCTTAACTCACCAGAAACCATTACAAACACCCTTTCTTTGTTTGAGAACCCTACAACACTTAAAGAGGTTTTACACGAATGCTGTTTGAAAAATGGACTCACTTGCTGGATAGAGGGGTGCTCAATCATCGCTATTCCCTATAAAATCCATCAAGCCAATGTGGGGTCGATTGCGATATTGGGGCCAACAAGACTCCCCTATAAGCAGATATTTGCCCTTTTGCAAACTGCTTCTGAATATATCAGCGAGAGTCTCACAAACAGCTTATACAAATTTAAGATAAACTATAGGCAGCCTGAACTGAGCTGTCTTTTACTAGAGGATAAAACATAATATGGATACAGAAACAGAGGTCAGTGAAGACTTCAAAGATAAATATTTTAGAGCGCTCGCTGAAATGGAAAATGCTAGAAAGCGGATGCTTAAAGAAAAGCAAGAGACGGCCCGATTTGCCATTGAAAATGTGATCGCCGATTTTATCACGCCGATGGACAACCTGGAAAATGCATTGAATGTCGCAAAAACCATGTCTGAAGAGGTGCAAAACTGGGCTACCGGCTTTACAATGATCTTATCCCAATTTAAAGATGTGCTCCAGCAAAACGGAGTCGCTTCCTACAACTCAGAGGGGGAATTTTTCGACCCTTATTTGCATGAAGCTGTAGAAACTGAAGAAACCGCCGAGCACCCTGAAGGGCTCATCCTGCAGGAGTTTGTTCGTGGATACAAATGCGGAGACCGCGTTATCCGACCAGCCCGCGTAAAAGTTGCAAAAATTTTAACTAATAAAACAGAGGAGTAAAATATGTCTGATAAAAATAAGAAAAAAGGGAGAATCATTGGTATCGACCTTGGGACCACAAACTCTTGCGTATCGATCATGGAGGGTGGAGTCCCTGTTGTGATCGCTAACGCTGAAGGGAGCAGAACAACACCTTCTATCGTTGCCTATAAAGGAAACGAGCGCCTTGTAGGAGTTCCTGCTAAGAGGCAAGCTGTCACAAACCCTGAAAAAACAGTCTATTCAGCCAAGCGCTTTATCGGCCGTAAATTCTCTGAGGTTCAAGACGAGATTAAAACTGTCCCTTATAAAGTCAAACAAAACAGTAATGGAGATGCCGTCATTGAAGTAGATGGGAAAACACTCACTCCAGAAGAAGTGGGGGCGCAAGTTCTCTTAAAAATGAAAGAAACCGCAGAAGCTTACCTAGGAGAAGAAGTCACAGAGGCGATCATCACCGTTCCTGCTTACTTTAATGACTCTCAACGTCAATCCACAAAAGACGCTGGAAGAATTGCGGGCTTAGACGTTAAAAGGATTATCCCTGAGCCAACAGCTGCTGCCTTAGCCTATGGCTTGGATAAGCAGGGAGACAAAAAAATT
The DNA here is from genome assembly GCA_013288895.1 of Chlamydiota bacterium. Taxonomy (GTDB): domain Bacteria; phylum Chlamydiota; class Chlamydiia; order Chlamydiales; family Rhabdochlamydiaceae; genus JABDHB01. The sequence goes on from JABDAY010000026.1 coordinate 11,699, forward strand.
GCGGTTTTTGACTTAGGCGGAGGTACATTCGATATCTCTATCCTCGAGATCGGAGATGGGGTTTTTGAAGTTCTTTCAACAAACGGGGATACCCATCTTGGAGGGGACGACTTCGATAACGCGATTGTCCATTACCTCTTAGACGAGTTCAAAAAAGAGAACGGCATTGACCTAAGTAAAGACAAAATGGCGCTGCAACGTTTAAGAGATGCTGCAGAAAAAGCCAAAATTGAACTTTCAGGTACCATGGCAACAGAGATTAACCAGCCCTTCATCACCATGGATACAACTGGTCCAAAGCACTTGTCGATCACTCTGACAAGAGCAAAACTCGAAAGCTTAACGCACGATCTTGTCGAGCGTACTACAGAGCCTTGCCTTAAGGCCCTTAAAGATGCTGGTCTTTCCAAAGATCAGATCCAAGAGGTGATCCTCGTTGGGGGTATGATCCGTATGCCTGCTGTCGAGAAAAAGGTGAAAGAGATCTTTGGAAGGGAGCCTCATAAAGGGGTTAACCCCGATGAAGTTGTCGCCATCGGCGCAGCGATTCAGGGCGGGGTCATGACAGGAGAGGTCAAAGATGTTCTTCTGCTCGACGTTATCCCTTTAACCTTGGGTATTGAAACTATGGGCGGAGTTCTCACGCCTCTAGTAGAACGCAATACGACCATTCCTACCCAGAAGAAACAGATCTTTTCAACAGCAAGCGATAATCAGCCTGCCGTGACCATTATTGTTCTTCAAGGGGAGAGAAAAATGGCTAAAGATAACAAAGAGATCGGCCGTTTTGATCTAACCGAGATCCCCCCTGCTCCTAGAGGCGTTCCTCAAATTGAGGTGTGCTTTGATATCGATGCAGACGGGATTTTGCACGTCTCTGCAAAAGATATGCAATCAGGAAAACAGCAGAAGATCAAAATTGAAGCAAAATCTGGCTTAAATGAAGCTGAAATTAAGAGGATGCTCAAAGACGCTGAGGACCACGCTGAAGAAGATAAACAGCGTAAAGAAGAGATCGAAGTGCGCAATGAAGCAGATGCTTTATCCTTCCGCGCACAGAAGTCTCTTAACGAATACAAAGACAAGCTGCCAGGCGATGTAGTGGATCAAATCCAATCAAAAATTGACGCAGTGAAAAAGGCCCTTGAAGGGACAAATTCAGCAGCAATCAAAACAGCTACTGATGAGCTCAATACTGCAATGCAGAAAATTGGTGAGGCGATGCAAAAGAACCCTCAGCCGGAGCAGCAACCACAACAGGAAAATTCTAAACAGCCCGATATCCAAGAGGCTGAAGTAGAAATTCTCGACGAAGAGAAGAAATAGAAAGTGGGATCGGGCACGCACGCGGGCACGGGCACGGGCACGAAAGAAAAAGAAAGCTCAGCCTTTTCCCTCTTTCGTGCCCGTGCCCGTGCCCGCGTGCGTGCCCGATCTTCTCTTAGAAACAAACTTGATTAATAAAAAGAAAATGGGCACCTTTTGGGTGCCCATCTTTTCACAACAAAACCAGGAATCAACTTAGAAATCGAAACGGAATCTGAAAGAGACCCCTTGGAAACCAAGATCACCATCTCTTTCATCAGCAGTTATTGACGTATTATCGTTACGTAGACTTTTTGTTAGAGTAGTTAAATAACTTGAATCTGTCGTTTGGGTAAACTGTAGGAGCTCATTTTGTCTATACCACTGAGACAGCTCATAAAAAACACCAAAAGAAAGATTGTTTCCGGTGCAGACGAAATGTTTTTCCCACTGTAGTCCTAAAGCTGCCTCTAGGTTAGTGCGGATACGATGATAGTTATCCCTAATTTTATATTTTGGGTTTTGCAAAAGAGGCGTCCCAAAAGCATCTGTTGTCATAGCTCCTCCATACACTGTTTCATCAATGTCAAAGTTACCATAAAGCAAGCTTCCAGATATTTGACCATTTATTCCCCAATGTGGACTAAGGTGCCAAAGCAACCCCGCTCCTGTGCGTATACCGCCGCCACCGAAATTATTTTTTGCATCAAAGCTTGTGGGTGTTGTCCCTGTGCTGATAGTACTTGGTGTTGGTGTAGAATTCGTGTAAGAGAATTCCCCAGCGTAATTAGCGTCATATTTTTGTCTGATTATCGCACCTCTTAGACCAAGGTGGGGTCTAACGGAGAGAGCTTCACTCACAAAATAATGACGGCCAAGTTCTAAATCGAGTACGTCATAGTTAAGACACCATTTAACTTTTGCGAAACTTGCTACCCCGCCAAGCAGTGCAGGGTACCATTGTGGAGCAACAGTCGCTACTTCCCCACACTCACAAATTTGACCACCACCTTTTCCATAATAATAGGTATAGTTAAGATTCAAATCCCAATAGTCATACATTCCAAAGTTAAATCCAGCTCCTACACGAAAACCTGGCTCCCATTTCATATGAGGCTCTTTTACGTGCATCTGTGTGAGAAGAGTTACAGTATTTGTTGTTTCTTCTATAGCATAGGCAAGTCCATCTTCGTATGGCTTCCAGTAGAAGAAGTCAGCGGTGAAAAATAATTTTCTATTGAGAGTATGAGGAGCTGTCCTTCCTTCTAAACACCCGTGCACAGTCTCTGTGGTGATTTGGTCAAGTTGAAAGGCGATCGCTTGTAATTTCTTCTCAGGCGAAACCCTCGCATCATTAACAAAATCGGTAATGTCTTCTTCAGAGCATACCTTATCATGTCCGCACATTCCTATGTATGGGCCACGCTCAGCCCCATGATGGGAACGGTCTCTTCCACAGCCAGCAAGCGCTGCTGCTACTGCGGTTACTGCAATAAGTTGAATTCCATATTTTTTCATACTTTCTTTCCTGTTGTAAAGTTCAAAATCCTTTTTCCCTCAGGCGGAGCACGCTTTGGCTCTAACACCTCGTATCTTAAATCCACATCTAATATATATAATCTTTTTTTTCAAATAATTTTTTACAATTTATAAAAATTTTTTTAAAAATCGACAATTAGCCTCAGAGTCCCCCCTTGAAATCCCAGGTCTCCATTCTGCTGCTCGATCATATTTTCCGTTGTAGCAGGCAAGCCAGGGGCTTCACTTATTTGCATAGCTGTTAACCGATTTTGACTAAACCACTCCGATAATTCATAAACAGCACGGAGTGATATGCGAAAATCTCCCAGAGCAATGATTTCTTCCCAGGCAAAACCAATGGCTCCTTGAACATTTACAGATGTCTTCCAAAGGGTATCTTTTAGAGAAATATTAGATGGAACAAATGAAGAACCTACAATCGGAAATGCCTGCGAAAGATTCTCCTTAATTCTAAATTGCCCATAAAGCAAAGAACCTGAAAATTCACCGTAAATTCCCCAATATTTGGTGAAATGCCACATAAGGTCAGCGCCTGCGCGTGGTCCAATGCCCCAATAATTATTTTTCGCCTTAAAAATGTTTAGCTCTCCTGGGGCAACCAATGCTGCATCATAAGTTGCTCTATATTTTTGCTTGATATCAGCCCCCCTTAATCCAATATGGGGACGGATGGTAAGGTCTTTTCCTGCAAAATAATCCCGTCCAAGCTCTAAATCGAGCGTGTTGAAATTCAAATGCCAATGGGCACGAGCTTCAGGAGTATTTAACCCAAGATAATAGGCCCCCCAAGTGGGAGTTAAAGCATTAATTTCGGTATTGACGGTAGTAGAGCCATGAGCAAAATTATTTAGATGAGAATAATTTAAAAATAGATCCCAATGATCATATGTACTAAATTCACCACCGACCCCTACCCTAAACCCAGGATCCCATTCAAAATGCATCTCCTGTAGTTTGCTTTGAATTTGATATCCCAAAGCTGGCATTTGACTAGTTGGAACACTCCCCCCATTAGCTGAATATATTCCATAGGCCAAACCATCTTCTGTAGCTTTCCAATACAGGAAATCCCCGGTTACAAAATAAGCGCCGTTTTTATGATGTGGAGCCACCTTTCCGCCCCATGTCCCATGGACATTCTGCGTACTTATGCAACAGATTTGCTTTTGCAACTCATCGATCCTACTAGCCACCAGCTGTATCTTTTGCTCAGATTTTAATCTCTCATCCCTGATCTGCGCAGAAGTAGACGGATCTTGTATTCTGGTGGTCGTTGCTAGATTGTGGGGAACGTTATACCCTGAATTGCACGAGGCCAATAATAATATAGAAGCTGTAGAAATTGCAGTAGCCTTCTTCATCCATCCACCTGTCTTTTATCTTAATCACACCAAGTATCAAAATAAAATTTGAATGTCAAAAGAATTTTTGAAACAACCTTAGAATATCGTTATAAGTTACGTAGATAAAGAAGCCGACTATAATGACTACAAAAGGAACAATGAGTCTTTCCATTGTTTTTGCTTTTAAAGGCCTCTTTGTGAACTTTTCTAGGATCGCCATGCAAATATGCCCCCCATCTAATACAGGTATAGGCATTAAATTGATGATTCCTAGATTCAGGCTAATGACAGCCATCCAATAAAGAGCTTCTTTGACTCCGGATGACCAGCCGTAATGGATCACCTGCACAATGCCAACAGGGCCCGACAACCACTTGGGATTTAAATTCCCTGTAAAAAGAGCCTTAATAGTGCGCCAGGTTTGATTAACCACATCAGCAAAAAGCGCAATAGGAGAGGGATTATATTCCACTTCTCTATCAGAAAAGGTAAAGCCCAGCATCAACCGTTTTTGCCTCTTTTCCAAAACTTTTAAGGCATGAGCCTGTTTTTCACTATTATCAATTTTTTCAATATTCTTCTGTTGCTCTTTTACAAGCTCAGCAGTTTGTCTTAGCTGACTCCTATTTGCCGGGTATTCATCCTGGGGGATAGGAGTGATCGGATTTAATAGATAAAGATTGCCACTTTGTCTAACAGATCCCAAATTTTGAACGATTTTATTTAAATCAGCCCACTTCACATTTGCATAAAACTTCTCATCTTCATTTTCCCAGGAAATAGGCGCCCAGCTTTTTTCCCTTTCTACAATAATTTGAACACGTCTAGTTTGAATATTTTTTAAGAGTTCAAGCGAAGAGCTTACAGCCATTCCATCCACCGCCAAAATCTGATCTCCAACGCTTAGGGCATCTGGTAATTTTTCCTCCGAATTATCATCCAAATAAGCAATGGGGCCTTCCACAATTCCTGAAGAATTAATCCGATAAGGAATATAGTAGAAACTTTGCTTTGCGCCTAAGCCCGCCTCATGTCTTAAATCATCAAGCTCTTCTTTTTGATCGGTTGTTAAGCGCAAGTCGCTTAACTTTACACGGGGGGCATGTTGGTGTAGAATTTGACCATCTCTTTGAATAGTAAAGAAAGCTTGAGGTTGGTTAACCAAATTGGTTAATTGGGCCTTAGAAAAAACCAGTTCACCGTCTATCCATAAGATCCGGTCTCTATCTTGGATACCGCTCTCTTTTACTTGGGGATGCACAATAGGATGATCAACATAGGTCAAGTAATTGGCAGGATATAAAACCCCTACAGTAGCTAGCTTTTGTTCGAAGTAGCGTGGATCTTGATAAGTATTCAAAGTGTACCCAAAAGGGGTCTTTTGGTGATTTTCATAATCAACTTTGTAACCTTTAATTTCTAATTTGTCGCCAGCTATGACCGATTGGGTCATCAAATCATAAGCGCCAGTAAAAGGATGCTGTCCATAATCGGTGATTTCATCCCCGGGCCTAACACCTAGTTCATAAAGCTCAGATTTTGGATCGACCCATCCAATCAAATGAGTATATTCTGCAAAAGGCTTGCCCCTACCACCTAAGAACCAGATGCAGGCAAAAGCAAAAAATGCAAAAATAATATTTACTATAGGTCCGGCTAAGGCAACCTTTATCCTCTCCCAAGGAGTCTTACTAAAAAACCCTCCCGGAATTTGATGAGGTTCAAGGTCCCCCTGTTTTTCCATACCGGCAATCCGCACATATCCCCCAAAAGGAAGGGCGCAAATATTCCACTTAACCCCGTCTCTTTCAAAGGTATAGATCGGCTTTCCAAATCCAATTCCAAAAGCTTCCACCTTCATCCCACATCTACGAGCGACAAAATAGTGGCCAAGTTCATGGATAAACACCAAAAACCCCAATCCAAAGGCAGCCAATACAAAATAAAGAATATTAAAAATCATACTTCGATCTTACTACGGGTGAAGTAATTCCCGCCATAAGAAAAAGATCGGGCACGCACGCGGGCACGGGCACGGGCACGAAAGAGGGAAAAGTCTAAGCCCTCTTTTCCCCTCTCTCTTGATACATTTCTTATAGCTAACGGGCTATATAAACGTAACGTGATTAAGGAGAATCCACATAGTTAATCCAGGTAATGGCAAGGCCTTCTCGAACTTGTGCAGGAGGTTCCCAGCTTTGGCATCTGAGGTCCGCCTTTTCTAAACCCTTAAAGTCTCTTAAAACTTGAAGGATATCCTCACCGATTCTCACACGACTCATACGAAGTTCTTTAACATTTGGAAAGGCCATAAAATATAAGTAAAGAGTATAAGAATCTATCGCATCTACATTAAACCGTAATGAAGTAATCTGATTACGAATCTCCGAAGGAAGTGTCCGTAACTTCTCCAACTCGCCATAAGCATAATCTCCCCTGGCGCCAACCGCTATTCCCTCTTTCGTGCCCGTGCCCGCGGGCGTGCCCGATCTCCACCCGAAATTTAAAAAAGATTTGCCTATTAAATAAATTATAGCTTTAGGTATAACCCATGTAGAACCTATGTAGAACCGTGTAGAAGCAGGTATAACTAGATATAACGAGGTACACAAATGGATCCCATTCAAAATCCTTTTTCACCTAATGCAGGCTCACAGCCGCCAGAATTGGTGGGGAGAAGCACTGTCCTTGAGCAAGCGCGCATTCTTCTTGGTCGAATTAAACTAAAGAGATCTGAAAAAAGCATGTTACTTACAGGTCTTCGTGGAGTAGGAAAGACTGTGTTGTTGAATGAAGCCGAACGTCTTTCAAGAAAAGAGGGATATCATACAATTTTAGTAGAAGCTCATGAAAGTAAATCATTCGGGTCTCTTATTGCTCCTTATCTTAGGACTCTTCTTTTTGATTTGGACCGAATTTCTGGGGTTAGCAACAAAGTTAAACGGGGTTTGGCTGTGCTTCGAAGTTTTATTGGAACATTAACTATGACAGTAGGTGATGTCACTTTTGGATTGGATGTTGATCCGGAGAAAGGTTCAGCTGATAGTGGTGATATCGAAATAGATTTGCCCAATTTGTTTGTGGCTATAGGAGAAGCTGCAGAAGACAGAAACTGCGCAGTAGCTATTCTCATTGATGAGATTCAATACCTTAATCAAAAAGAACTTGGAGCGCTTATTATGGCAATGCATAAAATTCAGCAAAAACAGCTTCCTTTAGTGCTCATGGGGGCAGGACTGCCCGTGCTTCCCGGACTAGCAGGGGAATCGAAGTCTTATGCTGAGCGGCTTTTTAATTTTCCAGATATTGGAGCATTAACCAAAGAAGATGCGGCAATCGCTTTGACAAAACCCGCGCAAGCCGTAGGCGTTGAATTTGACTCTGCTGCTCTTGAGGAGATTTTTCGTCTTACCAGAGGATATCCTTACTTTGTTCAAGAATGGGGATACCAAGCCTGGAATTTATCAACAACCAAGCGCATTACATTGCAAATTATAAAAGATGCTACTGCTGAGGTCATACCAAGACTTGATGCAAGCTTTTTTCGTGTTCGTTTTGATCGGCTTATTCCTAGTGAGAAGCGCTTTTTACGGGCTATGGCGGAACTTGGGGCTGGCGCTCAGCGTACCGGGGATGTAGCAGAAATTTTGCGTGCTAAGATTAATAGCTTGGGACCTGTAAGAAGTAGACTTATTGCAAAAGGGATGATCTATAGCCCAGCGTATGGGGACATGGCCTTCACCGTTCCTTTATTCGATGAATTCATGATAAGAGCAATGCCAGAATTGTAAGGAAGAGAAAGATCGGTCTCGGACTCGGACTCGTAAGAGTGAAGGAAAAGGAGAGCTTAGACTTTTTCCTCTTTCGTGCCCGTGCCCGCGTGCGTGCCCGATCTTTTTCTTAGAGTGTAGACAAGTGTTAAACCATAAACTAGAGCAATCAAAGTGACGATGAGTCCTGCGGTGGAAAGGGAAATGTGCCAGGTCGATAGGATGTGCCTGGAGAGGGCGACGCCGCAAAGGGAGGAGAATATCCCAATTGCGCAGGCTAGGAAAAGGAGGGGCTTTAGGCGATTGGTCAAAAGCCTGGCTGTTAATGCCGGACCAACGAGGAAGGCGAGGACGAGGAGAACTCCGACTGCCCTAAATGCCCCAATGGAGGTCATGGCAACAAGGATCATGATAAGGTAATTGAAGAGGGTTGGGGATATGCCTAATACCTTTGCGAGGACAGAATCGAAGGTCGTTAGCTGAAACTCCTTAAAAAAAAGGGTGAAGACTCCAATGTTTATACAGGCGATGATCCCGATCAATTTTAAATCGGTGATATGCAAGGCGTCGACATTTCCCATAACAGCCTCAATGCCAATATGGCTGCTTCTTGTTAAGGCGGTGACACACACAACGCCTAGAGCAAAAAGGGAAGTGAATACAAGACCGATACTAGCATCTTCTTGCAAACGGATCGTATGCGTTAAGAATTGAGTAAGCAGTGTGGTAACAAGGGCGCTAATAAAAGCTGCCACGAATAATACTTCAAAATTCAAAACTTGAGCACCCAAAAATACAAAAGCCAAAACGATCCCAAGTAAAATCGTATGGGAGAGGGAGTTAGCTAGCATCGTCATTTTCTTTAAAACGAGAAATACTCCAAGAAGGCCAGTAGAAACCGCTACTAGACTTAATACTAGTATCTGTACTTCATCAGAGGCCATATTGGGAAAGCCTTGCACCATCCTCTGGAAAAAAATCATAAACACTTGGAAAAAGTTTTTATCCCAATAAGGGTTCATAAAGTCTCCTCAGGAATAGGCTGCTTATGAGGATCTAAACGGGGGTTGTTAAGAAGCAGCGTTAGCTCCTTTTCGAGCTCGGGAGTGATGATGTGTTCCATCTCCTCAGCATTCCTGTGTACCTTTTCTACTTTTTGGCCCAGATAATCCACAAGATATACCTCCCAGAGGCGATGAAGGCGGACAATTCTTGAGGCGTAAATAAAACCCTCTGGCGTTAAATGGTATTTTTCATCCACCCACCCTTGCCACTTAAGCCAAAAACGAAGGGCGCAAGAAGCCTCAATGGACTCATTTTTCCACATGCTTTTTAACGCGTTCTCAAGTCGGCATTGCCACTTATGCTCTACAATCCGCACGTAACGGGTGCCTAAGCCAATAGCAAAAGAAATGGCGCAAAGAAATGCAGCAAAAAGAAGGATCATAGGTCCTGTGGGCAGGGAGAAATTTTTTTGCCCTTCAACTTGCATCATCTCCGGAATAATGACAGAAAAATAATTTCCAAAAAAACCACTGATTAACCCAATAAAACCAGAGAGGACAAGCAAAACGGACAGTCTGTGGGTAAATTGCCTTGCGCATATCCCCGGCGCGATCAGCATCCCCGACATGAGAACCACCCCTACACTGCGAATCCCGATGCAAATAGCCAAGGCAAGAAGGCAATAGATCATATTCTCAAAAAAATTCACCCTTATTCCAATACTTTTAGAAAAATCAACATCGAAATGAACCGCTTCGATCGAACGGTATAAAAGAAAAAAAAGGGCAATGATCAAACAACATAAAATGCCATAAGTCAAAACATGAATATCCATTAACGTCGCGCTCTGTCCATATAAAAAAAGCTGTATCTGCTTATACCACATAGCATGGGTCGTTTGAACCCGACTAGCAATCAGTATCCCCACCCCAAAAAATACGGAGAGGACAAAACAGAGAGCCGCATCACTTTTAACCCGAAACTTTCTCTCCATTTTATGAATGACGAAAAGGGCGAGGAGCGATGTGCAAAAAGCTCCCGCTAAAATTCCTATGCCAATGATCTCTTCCTGCATAGGAAAATAAAAAGAAATAAGGATAAGACCTATCACAACTCCAGGATAACTCGCATGTGAGAGAGCCTCCCCCAAAAGAGACCGCTTACGGATAATGACAAGCACCCCAATAAGAGAAGAAGCCAAACACATGAGCATACTTCCCACCGTCGGCGCTCTAAAAACCGGATCCGTAAAAAAATCAAAGATTGAGTAAGTCATTTTGTAGTTATCCACCCATTGTTTTTAAAGCGGAAGATCGGGCACGCACGCGGGCACGGGCACGGGCACGAAATCCGGAAAGAGAAGAAGGCTTAAGCACTTCCCTCTTTCGTGCCCGTGCCCGTGCCCGCGTGCGTGCCCGATCTTCTTTTCTCATTTCACACCAGAGGATTTGTTTTGGGAGAGCTTGGCGGCTTCATCTAGTAATAAGGCGCCTCTTCCGTAAGTGCGCATTAAGTTGTCTGCGTGGAAGACTTCTTTAACTGGGCCCGATGCAATCAGGCAGGTATTTAACATAATCACCCAATCAAAGTAGCTTTCTACACAAGTTAAGTCATGGTGAACCACGAAAATCGTTTTGCCTTCGTTTTTTAATTTATTTAAAAGGGAGACGATCTCTTTTTCTGTTGCCATATCAACCCCGGCAAAAGGCTCATCTAGGAGATAAATATCGGCATCTTGAAGAAGGGCTCTAGCGATAAACACTCTTTGTTGTTGTCCTGAAGATAATTGAGAGATTTGCCTATTTGCAAACCCCAGCATCCCCACTTTTTCAAGGCAGCGACTCGCAGCCTCTTTATGAGCCTTCCTTGGCCATTTAAAAAAGCCGAGTTTCCCATAAACCCCCATCAACACCACATCAAATACGGTGATGGGAAAGTCCCAATCTACGGAACTTCTCTGAGGAACGTAGGCAGCTTTACCAACTAATTTAATCTTTCCCGAAAGGGGTTTTATAAGACCTAGTGCAGCTTTTAGAAGGGTGCTTTTCCCAGCGCCATTAGGCCCAATAATCCCAATGAGCTTCCCTTTAGGAACTGAACAACTAACATCCCAAAGCACCGCTGTTTTATCGTAATTAACAGTCAAGTGCTCAACGTGAAAGATCTCGGTCTTTTCCTTATTCATCTAGTGCTCCGCAAATCACCTCTGCATTGTATTGCATCATCTCTAAATAAGTTCTAGGCCCCATAGCATCTGCATATAGGGGATCACTTGAAATTCTAACATCAATTCCCTTTTCTTTGCAGACGTAGGCGATCTTCTTCAGAGAATCCTTGCTGACATTAGATTCAGGAAAGAGAACGTGAATACCATTCAACTGGATCTTTCGAACCACTTCCTGAATATCAGCAACACTTAGCTGTCCTTCAGGAGCAAGCCCCTCAGGTGCTATACATCTAGCATCTCCTAAATACCTTTTAGCAAAATAATTAAAAGCATCGTGACTTGTGACCAAATATCTTTTTTCATCTGGAATTTTTCGCATGATACCGATAATTCTTTGATCCAGAGCCTCCAAATCTTCTTTTAAAAGAGCTCCATTATGTTGATACTCTTCGGCAAAAGAAGGATCCTGCAGGGAAAGTGCCTCTATAATAGGGTCTACGGCCATTTTCATAAGAGAAACATCAAGCCAGATATGAGGGTCAACCTGCCCATCTTTTTTCAAAATAGATTCTGCAGATTTCTTTTGAATCTCACTGCCTAGAGAAATCACGTTAGAATGTATCTGAAGACGTCTTTGCAGACTCGCGCCGTGCTCAAGGCCGAGGCCATTAGAAAAAATAACCTGAGCAAACTGAAATTTTTCATCATCCCCTTTCACAAGTTCGTATGTATGAGGATCAATATCCCCGTAGATTAACGTCAGTTGATCAATCCTATCCTTTCCAACTCTGGAAACTAGGTCTCCTATCATCCCAGTAGTAGAAAGAACTTTAATTTTACCGTTATCTTTTAGCCAACTCTCCAAATCGCTGATTTTACGATTTTCACTTTGGCTACAACCGATAAGGAAAAGGAGCAAAGAAATACAAAGAAATATTTTTTTCATGACAAATCACCCTTTATGATGCGAATATTATCAGATATAGAACGAAATTGTTGCAAGAAAATACCACAAATCTATAAAATCCAGTAATTGAGCTAAAACAGCTTTATAAACCAACAGAGGAATTTAATTATGAGTGAACCAAAAAATCTTAGAGAAGTTGAAGATGTTATTGCAAGAGCAATAAAAAAAGTGAATGTAAGAAAAGAAAATGATCTTTGTAAATATCTCCCTATGACTACAGGGGGCTATATGCACCATTTTACACTCCGTAAAATGAAAAGCAAACAACCTCAAGAACTTTCTAGCATCATTGAAAAGTTTATTATTAATTCAGACAGACCTTCTGCAGTTGCTCCAAAGCAGCGGGCTCCAAGAGGATCACGCAAACGCCGCGATCAATATACATTTACTAGAGGCCAATTAGAAAGAATGCTTAACATTGCCAGACAAGCCGGCGATAAAGAAATGATTTCTATGCTTAGCCCCAAAAAATCTTTAGCTACATGCAAAAGAGAGCTGATCGCATCTATCCGACATGGCAAAATTGAACAAGAACTTTGGACAAGCTATGGCGAGTGCATTCATGCACAACAAGCAATTTTGAATGCCTATTCAAATGATTTAGCAATGTCAAAATAAATCTTTTAAGCCTGGGCCCCATGGCCCAGGTTTACTATCCTGCGTTTTTTCTGTTGTTTTTAAATCAAAATCCCCTATAATGGCTTCTTAAATTGCGTAATTAACCCCATAAGGTACAAATGTCACAACAAACCCAACCAGCACCGTTTGGAAAATGGAGGTCATTTTTTTGGCCTGTTCATGCATTCGAGCTAAAAAAGCTCCTTCCAATGTTCTTCCTATTTTTCTTTATTAGCTTTAACTACACTATCTTAAGAGATACAAAAGACGCTTTAATTGTCACAGCCCCTGGTTCCGGAGCAGAGGCAATTCCCTTCCTAAAAGTATGGGGAGTGCTTCCCTTTGCTATTCTCTTCATGGTCATATACTCAAAATTAGCTAACAAGCTCAGCAAACCCAAACTTTTTTACGTAACAATCAGCGCCTTCCTTGCATTTTTCGGCGTTTTTGCCCTCTTCCTTTACCCTGCGCATGACACTCTACATCCCACAGTGATGGCTGATAGATTGCAAGAATTTTTACCCGCTGGATTAAGCGGCCTTGTTTCCCTCTTTAGGAACTGGACATATGCCCTTTTTTACATCATGTCTGAACTCTGGGGAAGCGTTGCTATTTCTCTACTCTTCTGGGGATTTGCAAACGATACAACACGTGTTTCTGAATCTAAACGTTTTTACGCAATGTTCGGCCTTGGAGCTAACTTTGCCATGCTTTTTTCAGGACCTGCAATTATTTATTTCTCAGACATTCGAAGCAAGCTTCCTGAAGGAGCAGACGCTTGGGGTGTATCACTAAATTATATGCTTAGCCTTGTGGTTTTCTCAGGATTAATGGTTATGGGAATCTACTGGTGGATTAACAAAAATGTTTTAACAGACCCCCGCTTTTTTGATCCTGCTGAAGTTAAAAAAGCGAAAAAAGATAAACCTTCCATGTCACTTGGAGAGAGCTTTGCTTTCCTCGCAAAATCAAAATATATCCTTGCTTTAGCAGTGATCGTCATAAGCTACGGCGTTGCGATCAACCTTGTTGAAGTCACCTGGAAAGGACAACTTAAACTTCAATACCCAAATCCTAATGACTACAGCACGTTCATGGGATACTTCTCTACCTTTACAGGTATTTCAACTATCTTAATGATGCTCTTTGTTGGCGGTAACGTGATCCGCAGATTCGGATGGGGTGTCGGAGCACTGATTACTCCTGTCGTCCTATTAATTAGTGGGGTAGGATTCTTCGCATTCGTTATCTTTAGAGACTCCCTTTCTGGAATGATTGCCCTTATCGGCACAAGCCCTCTCATGCTTGCGGTGGTCTTCGGTACGATCCAGAATATTATGAGTAAATCCTCTAAATATTCTCTTTTCGATCCTACCAAAGAAATGGCTTACATCCCTCTAGACCAAGAATCTAAAGTTAAAGGGAAAGCTGCTATTGACGTAGTGGGAGCGCGCCTTGGAAAATCAGGCGGATCCCTCGTTCAACAAGGCCTCATCATATGGCTCGGATCGCTCGCTGCGATCACTCCTTATGTAGGGGCAATTCTTTTCGCCATCATTTTCGCTTGGATCATCGCTGCAAAATCTCTCAGTAAGAGATTTGCAAAACTGACAGCAGAAAAAGAAGAGGAAGCAAAGGCAAAACCAGCTCCAGAAACTGCCCTCAAAAGTACTACCTAACATCAGCTAGTAGCT
>JABDAY010000027.1 GCA_013288895.1 Chlamydiota bacterium
CAAATGAGTTTGAAAAAGGCTCTATTGACATTGGGGAGTTTGGGTTCTCCTCTAATTTTTTAAGATAGAATTCTGCAGGTGGATAATGTTGCGCGGCAGCTCCATCGATATATTCGAGGCCCCTATCCCGATAAAGTGGTGTCCCCCATCCACGTATGTGAAATATTCCGAGGTGATAGAGCGCAGCATTGTTTGTCTTTGAAGAAGACTCTAGTTGATTAAAAACTGCCGTTGTAGCCTCTTGAGAAGTCCCTCCAATTTGCTCATAAAAGTAATTTGTGACGTCGCAAACCTCCACTGCAGGTTTTGTTAACATAATAGAAATTAGCTCCGGCAAAACGATCTTCGCAGTGCTCAAATCCATCCGATTCATCAATGAATTAAGGGTTGTATTATACAAGCCCTCTTCTTGAAGATAGTCTGCGAGTTTATTAAGTCTTATGAGTCGATATAGGGAGATCTCTATATTAGAGGGTATGCCATAACATTTATAATCTAAAAAGAGGTTTACCGTCTCACTATCAAAGTCTAGATTTACAACGTTCCCCTGAAGTCGCAGGGCAGTAGAAAAAAAATCAGGTAATATTGCCAAGGGCGCTTTAAGAGTTTCTCCGTCGGTAGTTCTTATGAATATAAAGCCGGGATGTTCTTTTAATTTTTTGTTGATCTCTTCTGTGTTTGGCTGTAAAACCATTGGCGTTACAAGCGTTGCATACAAGGGATTACTACTTAGAAGAGCGGAGCGCGCGGTTTTAATTTTAACTCTTCCTTCTAAACCCGAAGAAGCTGGTGCAGTTTCTAATACTCCATTGTATATTCTTACCCCAACATCTTTCCTAGCTATCGATTCATCAATAGCTCTTAAACGATCCTGAAACTCCTCGAAATTACCACACCTCTCTAGACTAATATGCATAATCTATTCCGTATAATATTTAAACTTGGATGTCAATTTTTTTATAAAAAAAAGCCTCCTAATTTCTTAGGAGGCTTGATTGAGGAGCATTAGGCTCAATAGTTATATCTCTCCTTATTTAGGGAGCGAGATCAACTTAAAGGAATTGACGAATGCATTATAGTGGGTCTCGTTGTA
This sequence comes from Chlamydiota bacterium, assembly GCA_013288895.1. GTDB lineage: Bacteria > Chlamydiota > Chlamydiia > Chlamydiales > Rhabdochlamydiaceae > JABDHB01. The sequence continues at coordinate 1,094 of JABDAY010000027.1, forward strand.
GTTTTGCATTTCGCATTCCATCGCCATAAGGTAGAGGTGGTTCTTCACCATGAGGGCTCTTCCTTTAAAGTAAACGCTGCCTGTCCGGATGAAAAAGTCTAATGCTTCGTGCCCTTCGACGAGAAGCAGGTCTGCGAAGATGAGTTGGTTACTAGGATTATGACTTAAAATCCCGTTTAAGAAACCCTCGAGGCTCATATGAGCGTAGCGCTCATCGACAAACTCAGGGTATTGGGCTATAAGCAACATAAAGACGGCCTGTTTTTCAACTGAGGAGATATAGGCATCGTAGCGGAGATCGTATCCTTCCTCGGGAACGCTCATCTTTTCTGAAACATGCTCAGGTTTTGTAGGAAATTGCATTTTGCAGCGCCCGCCATTGCAATGGACCTCGTCCCAGTTGCTAGTAGCAACTGCTTTAGAGGGTGTGTTTGCTGATGATAAATTTTGGTTTGACAAGACCAAAATAAATGCAGCAGATGCGAAAAATATCCCTTTTATCAGATTCATTATCCCTTGTGCCATTTTCACCCCTCTTTTAAAGTTTTAATGCTGTTAATATCCATAATAAGACTGAAATCATTGCTATCGGTATCAGTAAATTCAAGAGTGCTTTCCATCCTGAAAAGCCTTGAACTTCACTCAGTGTCGTGATCAATATGACAAGAGACCAGATAGATACGGCAAACTGTATAAGAAATACCGGGATTACAATATAAAGGTCGATCCCAATGAAGGGTTTTTGCGCAAAGGTATTACTCAATACTGAAGAGCCAAAATATCCAACCAAAACAAGCCACATGAGGATGTTGATAATATTGGGCACATTTGCCCAGCTAACTGCCGCGCGGATCTCGTGGAAGGAGGCTGTCCCCCCTATCCACCCTCCCGTCCATTGTAACAACCAGCTAGTAATCGAGATCCCCAGAATCCCCAAAGGAAGGGCTAAAACGACAGTGCCAGCGAGAATTATCGATAGGGATAGATCTGCCCCCAAGGAGAAATTTTGGGAAGTATGCATGATGGATACAAAACCATAAACCCAAGCAAGGATCAAAAAGCGAAATTTTGGATCAAAAGCGACAATCTCTCTGATCGTAGCTCTTGGCTGAGTCCAAATTTTTACCCACGGATTACCGCTCAAATTCTTGGCCACAATATCCTCCAACCCTATGGTCTTAGAATATAACCAATTTATTTACTTTTCAATATAAAAATGTAATAAAAAAGAATAAAGGATATAAGAGGTTGGAACTAAGAAGAAAAATAAACGCAAAACGCAAAACAAGAAACGCAAAACAGAAGAAAACTAAGAATTCTTAACTCTTTCTTCCGTTTTGCGTTTTTTGTTTTGCGTTTTGCGTTTTCTTCCTCTACGAGCGTACGTCTTCGTTTTCTTCTTCTAGATCTTCTTCGAGTTCATCATCGCTCATTGCAATAACATCGTCTTCAGGAATTGCAGGTTTCTCTGTTGCCGCTACTGCAGGAGCTGGCAATTTTGCGGCTTCTGGGGCGTTTGCGAATGCGCAAACATTTAATGCTAAGATAATTAACGGTAGAATCTGTTTCATAAATAACCTCTTTTAGTTTTTGGTTCACGGGACCATCATAAAAATTACTCGCATATATTGCAATATTAATATAATTGAGGTATAAAGTAATTATTAGAGGGGTAGCTATGAAAAGAGAGCATCTCAGAAGAATGAGGCCTTATTATCCAAGACGGAGAAGAAGCGCCAAAAGCTCTGGAATCCAAGAACTTAAAGATTTAGAACACAAAATTAGTTCTGATATTGGCGACTATATCATATTGATTGCTGAAGGGACAAAAGAACAGATTGAACTAGCCAAACAAAAGGCGCGCAGCGACTTTCTCAAATTTGGCCCCGACATGCAAAAAATTGCCGAAACAATGGGCGTTCCTATGGCAAAATATGTCGAAACCTATCTAGGCAGCATCAATGCTATACTTCATGCCTCTACAGATTGGATTGACGAAGCGACTATTGCGGAGTGCTTCCAAGCCACAAAAAGGCTAGATGAAAAGTTGGTAATCTAACGGGAAGAAGATCGGGCACGCACGCGGGCACGGGCACGGGCACGAAAGACAAGAAAACTTTAAGCTCTCTTTCTTTCCGGATTTGGTGCCCGTGCCCGTGCCCGCGTGCGTGCCCGATCTTCTTCTTAAAGAATCGGATGCCTAAATACATACCCCGACTTTATGAGTTTTTCTGGGTAAACACATGAGGAGGAAAGAAGCATTTCCTCTCCCATTTGCCCAAGGAGGAGTCTTACAAGGCATGCGGGAATGCGCAAGGGTGTTTTTATAAGCTCTTCCTGAATGACAGGATAAGGAGAGGTAAAATTTACCGGACCAGAAATTTCTTCCACTCTCAGGCAGTAATCGATGCCGCCAATCACATCGCCTAAAGCGATCCATGAAATAATCTGATTGGGGTTTCCAAAAATAACAGGGAACTTATTCATCTTTTTGAGAATACCCCCCGAAGGGTGGAGAATGAGGCCAAAGCGGGTATGGATGACGCGCGTCCCCCGGTTTTCAATTGGAATCGTAGCCTCTTCCCATTTTTTACAAAGACAGGAGAGAAATCCGTTTCCAGGAGGACTCTCTTCAGTGAGGATCTCATTTGGGCGATTGCCATAAAAGCCCATGGCTGAAGCGCAAATAAGCGTTTTTGGAGGGCGGGCCAAGCGTAGGAGGACCTGCGATAAAAACCAGGTATCTCGAACCCTACTTTGAAAAATTTTATCCTTTTTCTTTTTTGTCCATCTCCCGGTAGCTATATTCTCCCCTGCCAAATGGATGACAGCGTCAAACCCCTCAAACTCCTCAGGATTTAGCTTGCCACTCTCCGGATCCCAACATACGGCCCCCTCCTCCTTGGAACGAACAAGGGGTACAACTGTATGCCCTGCCTCTTGCAAAAAAGAGGTAAGAGCTCTCCCCACAAATCCATGGGAGCCGCTGACTAAAATACGAAAAACAGCTGTTTCCATTACATTTTGCAGCAGCCGCCGCCTGTAGAGCCAGAAGGACCTTCCCCCTCTTTTTTACAGCAACATATAGCTTTACAGCATTTACCAAAGCACTTAAAACTCCAAAGGCCTGCAAGGCCAATAATGGCATAGACAAGTCTACTCATCGCTGTGGTGTTTCCGTTAAGTAGCCAAGCTACCACATCAAACTGGAAAAAGCCCCAAAGCCCCCAGTTCAAAGCACCCAAAACAACCAAAAGCAACGCTAACACATTTAAAAATTTCATAAATACCTCCATTTGCCTAGTTTAAAAAGAAGATTAACTTTTGTCACTAAAAATCGGATCTGCTATAATAGCAGGGCATTAAAAACTTTTTTTGGAGGAAATTATGTCGTCTATCAATTATGCAAACAATCATGAAGCATCAGTTCAAGGAATGCTCGACTTCCAAAGAGGAATGAGCAAAGCTCAGGCTACACCTCTTGTAGGTTTTGCCATTATATCGCCTATCAAAGCGGTGGTTAGCCTCGTTCAGATTGCTGTTGGTCTTGTATTTGCTGTCATTTGTGCTATTTTCTCAGCTTTCACAGGCGGCTGTGGTACTCCCTGCGGCAAAGGGTTTACAAAGGGAGCTTGCACTAGTATGGCCCACGCCGGATTGGGAATGATAAGCCTTACCTACAGTATTGTAAATATCCTAAGTTTTGGCATAGCTAGCCTTGTACTTGAAGGCTCCTGCTTGGGCTGTAAAGGGATCGAACATCTTTTCTAATTGCAGATTTTTCCCAGTATGTTTAACATGATCACACCATGAAAAACTTTAATCAGGAAGATCTCGATAGACTGACAAAACTTTGCCGGATCGCGTGCAATGAAGAGGAAAAGAAGACCCTTTTTGAGAAATTGGGCAAAGTTCTCAAGTTTATGGAGCAATTAGAAGAGATAGATACGACGGGGATTAAGGAATGCGATCATGTCCTTGAAACGATCTCCAATGTGATGAGGGAAGATGTTGTAGGTGAACTGCTTCCTCGAGAACTTTTTCTAGAAAATGCCCCTTCCCATGTGGGTGGAATGATCCGCGTCCCCCCTGTCATCAAATCTAATAACTAAGGCTTTTATGCACGACACCTCCGCCCATGAACTTGCAGATCGTTTTAAGAAGGGTGAGCTCTCTGCAGTGCAAATTGTAGAAGCTTGCTTGAAAAGAATTGCACTGCATGAGCCCAAAATTGGGGCCTTTTTAAAGGTCCTAAATGAGCGCGCGTTAAGAAAAGCAGAAGAGCTCGATAAAAAAAGGAAGGGAGGAAAACCCCTCGGCAAATTGGCAGGAGTGCCTGTCGCCCTCAAAGACAACATGCACATCAAGGGGGAGATCACCTCCTGCGGCTCCAAATTTTTGTCGAACTACAAGGCACCTTTTGACGCCACTGTCACCCGCCTTTTGGAAGAGGAAGATGCTATTTTAATCGGGAAGACCAACATGGATGAGTTTGCGATGGGCTCTTCTACTGAAAATTCCGCCTATCACATTACAAAAAATCCCTGGGATCTCAAGTGCACTCCGGGAGGCTCGTCAGGAGGGGCAGGCGCTGCGGTTGCTGCTGGATTTTGCCCCATCGCTTTAGGGAGCGACACAGGAGGCTCTATTAGGCAGCCAGCCTCTTTTTGTGGGGTTATCGGATTTAAGCCTACCTACGGGAGGGTGTCAAGATACGGTCTTGTCGCCTTTGCCTCATCGCTCGATCAGATTGGCCCTCTTACTACCAATGTTCAAGATGCAACCCTCGTTATGGAAATCCTCGGCAAACACTGCGAGAAAGACTCGACAAGCTTGAACCTACCTTGGAAGCCTCATAAAGAGGATAAAAAAAAGTTGCGCATTGGCGTACCCAAAAAGTTCCTGGAAGACCTCCCTGATGAAACCCGCGAGAACTTTGAGGATGCCTTAAAAATATTTGGAGCTCAAGTAGTTGATGTTGACCTCGATATCTTAAAAGCCTCTATTGCAATTTACTATATCCTTTCCTCTGCAGAAGCGTCGACCAATCTCGCCCGTTTTGATGGGGTGAGGTATGGGATGAGATCGGCAAGAGCAACAACCCTCGAAGAGGTCTACGATTTTTCCAAACAAGAAGGTTTTGGCCCTGAAGTCAAACAGCGGATTTTGCTGGGGACCTATGTTTTATCCTCTGGTTATCAAGATGCCTATTACAAAAAAGCACAAAGAGTGCGCACCCTTGTGATCGAGCAATTTAGAAAAGCCTTTGAGATTTGCGATCTTGTCGCCATGCCGACCACCCCTTCCCCTACATTCCCCTTAGGCTCCATTGCGGATCCGGTACAGATGTATCTACAAGACATTTACACCATTTGCGTTAACATCGCAGGCCTCCCTGCCATTAGCGTTCCTTCCGGTTTTAGCAAGGAGAAAAAACCTTTCGGCCTCCAACTGATCGGGCCGCTCCTCAAAGATGCCGAGGTATTGCACGCAGCCCATCTTTTTGAACAAAAAGCAAACCTAAAATTGAGTCCACAACTATGACTGATATTAGATACGAACAATGGGAGCCTGTCATTGGGCTTGAGATCCACATCCAGCTCAATACAAACTCGAAGCTTTTTGCCCCGTCGCCAAACCGGTTTGGCGATGAGCCCAACACCAACATATCTGAGGTTTGCACAGGACAACCAGGCTCACTTCCCGTGCTCAATAAAGAGGCGGTAAAAAAAGCGGTCCAGTTTGGCTGCGCAGTGGGCGCGAGGGTAGCTCATTTTAGTAAATTTGATCGAAAATCGTATTTTTATCCCGATAGCCCTCGCAACTTCCAAATCACCCAATTCGATAAACCGATCGTGATTGGAGGGACAATCGCCTGCGACGTTGACGGGGCGATTAAACACTTTCAGATCAACCGCGCCCATCTTGAAGATGACGCGGGGATGCTCAAACACTTCACCAATTTTGCAGGGGTTGATTACAACAGAGCCGGGGTTCCCCTCATAGAAGTTGTCTCCGAGCCTTGCATGCATGCTCCCAAGGAAGCCGTAGCCTACGCGATGGCAGTCAAAGCCATTGCAGAATACCTCGATATTTCCGATTGCAACATGGAAGAGGGCTCCCTCCGTATCGATGCCAACGTCTCGGTGCGCCTAAAAGGGGAAAAAGAACTACGGACCAAGGTAGAGATCAAAAACATGAACTCTTTCCATAACATGGAAATGGCGATTGAGGCAGAGATCCGCCGCCAATGCCGCGCCTATACTCTCAAAGAAGAGATTAAAAAAGGGACCTACCGCTTTGATATCGATAAAAAAGAGACCATCCTCATGCGAGAAAAAGAGGATGCCGATGATTACCGGTATTTTCCCGAGCCTGACCTCGTCCCCATTGTCCTAACAGAGGCCTACATCGAAGAGATCAAAAAATCGCTCCCCGAACTTCCAGAAGAGCGCTTCAAACGCTACGTCACCGAGCTCCACCTCCCCGCCTACTCTGCAAATCAGCTCGTCATTGACAAAGCTCTTTGCAACTTCTTCGAAGAATCGCTAAAAATCTGCCCCAATGCCAAAAGCCTCTGCAACTGGCTCACAGTCGAATTTGCGGGCAAACTCAAAGATACAGACAAAACCCTCACCGATTTTGGGGGCAATATCGCCAGACTCGTCAACCTCATCGACAACGGGACCATCACCGGCCGCATCGCCAAAGATGTTGCAGACGAAATGATCCTCCACCCCGACAAAAACCCCGAGCAGATCGTCGCCGAAAACCCCGACTACCGGCCCATGCACGACACCTCCGACATCGAACCCATCATCGACCAGGTCCTTCTCGAGAACCCCGCCTCCATCGCCGACTTCCGCGCCGGCAAAACCAAAGCCTTCGGCTTCCTCGTCGGCCAAGTCATGAAACACTCGCGCGGCAAAGCCTCCCCGTCGGTCGTCAACGACCTCCTTGCGAAGAAATTGCAGTAGACCAGGGATTTCATCCCTGCAAACGCAAAACGCAAAACAAAAAACGCAAAACGGAAGAAAGAATTAAGATTTCTTGAAGTTTCTTCTGTTTTGCGTTTTTTGTTTTGCGATTTGCGTTTCCCTAAGGCAACGTAATAGTTGCAGGCAAGCTTATTGCCCCTCCGCTGCTTATTGCTGTAACGGTGTAGAGGTATTTCTCCCCTTTCCTTCGATTGTGATCTTCAAATGTAAGCTGCGTTGCCGGCACCGATCCAATCAGGGTCCCATTGCGATAAATATTATACGACGTCACGAAAAACGAGGAGCTTGCGCACCATTTAATGGTGTTGTATAGGTCAGTTTGGGTTAAAAAGCGGTCCTTCTTCTGAAATCCACTAATGCATGAGGGTGGCTGAAGGAATGAAGGCGTGGCAATTCCAAGAGGGCCCATACCAACAGCTACAGTTTCCGTTACTGTATTTGTAGAAGTATTGATGACGCTTACGGTGGTGCCGATGCCACTGTCATAATTTGTTACATAAGCAAATGAGCCGTTTGGTGTTATGGCAACTCCCCCATTGGGTGTGAACGTGGGTACAGTTGCCACTATTGAATTTGTAGAAGTGTTGATGACGCTTACCTTGTTGGTGTCTTGATCTGTTACATAAGCAAATAAGCCATTTGGAGTAATGGCAATTTCAAAAAGGCTACTGCTTGAAGTTACATTTATAGTTTCTATTACGGAATTTGTAGAAGTATTGATGACACTTACGGTGTCATCCAGCTGATTTACTACGTAAGCAAATGAACCATTTGGTGTTATAGCAACTCCAAGAGGGGCTCTGCCCACAGTTACAGTTGCTATTACTGAGTTTGTAGAAGTGTTGATAACGCTTACGGGGCCTCCAAAATTTGTTACATAAGCAAATAAGCCGTTTGGGGTAATAGCAACTCCACTGGGCAGTAAGCCCACGGTTACAGTTGCCACTATTGAATTTGTAGAAGTGTTGATGACGCTTACCGTCCTTAAGTCTTGGTCTGTTACATAAGCAAATAAGCCATTTGGTGTTACAGCAACTCCAATAGGCGCTGAGTTCAGAGTCAAATTCACAGTTGCTGTCACTACATTTGTAGAAGTGTCGATAACGCTTACGGTACTACTGGCTTCATTTGTCACATAAGCAAATGAGCCATTTGGTGTTATAGCAACTCCTCTGGGCTCGGAGTTCAAGTGCACGGTTGCTGTCACCACATTTATAGAAGTATCTATGACACTTACGCTGTCACCGCCAGAATTTGTTACGTAAGCATCTATTGGCCCTGCATGCAATGCGCTTGCAACGAGAAAAAAAGCAGTTAAAAAATTAAAAATCCAAAACCGTTTCATCGAAGCCTCTCCTCATTTTTTGATACACATCAATGTATCTGTAGCTGTCTAATTTATCTAGCTTTTTCCACCTCCCTTCTCCTCTTTTGTTTTGCGTTTTTCTACGGTCGCGGGTGAAACGCCTCAAAGGATGCCTTGAGGTGTTTTTGGCTGATGTGGGTGTAGCGATCGGTTGTGGCGATGTTGGAGTGGCCGAGCATTTCTTGGATGACGCGGAGGTCTGCGCCGTTTTCCAGGAGATGGGTGGCGAAGCTGTGGCGGAGGGTGTGGGGGGAAATGGGTTTGGTGATTTCTGCTTTTTGAGCGTAGCGCTTGATCTGTTTCCAGATGGTGATTCTGTCGATTCTTTTGCCTCGGGCTGAGAGGAAAAGGGCAGGATTGTCGTCTGACCTGGTATTAAGATATTGATCTACTGCCAAGACAGCTGTTTTGGCAATGGGAACAACCCGCTCCTTTCCCCCTTTGCCTTTAACGCGGACGAAATCTTCATCGAGATCAGAGATGTTAAGGCCGCAGAGTTCAGAAACCCTAAGCCCTGAAGCGTAGATCACCTCTAAGATGGCCTTATCTCGGATGTTATCACTACTAGAGGTTAGGAGCCTCTCCACCTCTTGGTAGGTCAAAACTTCAGGGATTAACTGCCAAATGCGGGGACTATCAAGCCGGAGTGTCACATCCTCAGCTATCAGCTTCTCTTTCTTGAGGAAACGGAAGAAAACCTTGATGGCCACAAGCATCCGGTAGATCGACGAGGAGGAATACTCTTTTGCTTTAAGATAAGACAAGAATTCAATGACCGAGTCTTCTTTGACATCGACGTAGGAGACAACCCCTTTTGCCTCCAAAAGGGAGTTAAACAGCTTTAAATCCCGTTTGTAAGCTTCAATAGTATTGTGAGAAAGCCCCTTTTCAGAGGCAATATAGGAAACAAAGTCTAAAATCATCTTCTGCATGTCATGCAGACTACTATTTAAACTTGGTTTGCTGCAAGAGTGTTCTCTTCTTTTAAAAGAGCCTGTCTGTTTTGTTCTTCTTTAACTGCATAGATTTTTTTCAGCAGCAGATAAGAGTAATACAGACTCATTCCCCCAACGATAACAGCACAACCTGCGGTCAGGCCGATATTTGGAAGATTTGAAAGAGATAGAGATCTTGCCTCTGGTCCTCCAAAGTAAAAGAACAAAAAGAGAAACAAGGCAATAGATGCAGCCGTAGCAATTAAGCGTGCACACGCAATTGACTTATCATATTTGCCAATCTCAATCTTACTGCTATCTGTTTCGTTAATAGCATCTTTCATCGGAGCTCCGTCAGCCAAGTAATAAGCACTTAGGTTGAATAAGAACCACATTCCCATACACGCGATCGAAAGTGGAGATCCAAGAGCCACATCCCCTCCATTTGATATTCCGCAAATGTATAAAGTAAGGGCTATAGTTGCAAAGCCTATCAAGAGAGAGATCAAAATCTTATTATTAGCAGTAATTTTCTCATCAGTTTTTTCTACAAGCTTTAGCTTAATCTGCGCTATAGATGCAGGGGTATAGACACCATCTTGCAATCTTTTCAGATCTTCAGGAGCCATCATCTCTTTTAAACAATAGAATTCCTGTTTTTTAGAGTTTTTTGCAGCTTCCCTTAATTTGTAAGCAAGAACATCTAACTCAAGCAATTCTTTCAATTTTTTTCTGTTGCGAATCCTCAGCAAAATCTCTCCCGCAAATATGAGATAAAATACCCCCATAATCACTGTAGAAGCATTTCCAGACCACTGCGCGGCATCTGCTAACATGCCTGAACCTGGGACAAAGTGGGAAGCAATAGCAAGCGCTCCAAAAACTACAAGAGCTAGCCAGTTGATTGATTGAGCCCAGTGTCTCCATTTTTTATATCTCAATTCAGCAGAAGGGTTGCTTCCCTGTGCCTTCAATTGTTCATTATAGTCCAAAGCTAGTAAGGCACTTACTCCAGTGCTTTCAGCTCGCCCTACGGCAGGCAAAGGAGCTAGAGCAAATACAAATAAAGCGCCTAGCGTAGGCGAAATAAGATGGGTCATAACAAAGACCGCTGCCATCGCAGCAAAGAACCAACGAAAGCCTTGTATGTCTCCAGTACCGTACATTCCTTCATTATTCAAAGTTCCTACATAAGGCACTGCTTTAGTTTTTGGAGCTTCGATGGTAACGTTATGCTCTGCTAACAAAGGTCTCTGTTCTACACTCCTTGGTTCTTGATGAAAAATAGACTCCTCGAAAGGTGAATCCGGAGAAGAGCTAGAACTGCTTCGGCTTAAACGACCACTAGGGGAAGATTTTCCATCGCCCGTTTTAGTACGAGAGGGTACCCCAGCGCCTAGCCTACCCAAACGGATAGGTTCGAGAGGAAGAGAAGAAAATGTACCGCTCATAAATGCCTCTTATTAATAAAGTTTATGCCAGGTAGTTACACCTCAGCATTTATATTGTATAATAATATCATTAAATAGTCAACATATATTTTATTTGAAGTTATATTTATTTGTTATTTCAAGTCATTGATAATCAACATACTATGTTTTTATTGCTTGATATGAAGGATTTTATTATCCTTGGCATCCTATGGTTAGCGCAAAAGAGCTCATTCCCAAGTTCACAGGACCCTATAGATGCATCCTGATGTTTGGCCCTCCCGGCTCGGGAAAAGGGACCCAGGCCAAGCTTCTTTGCGCGGCCGGACGGCATGTTCACCTCTCATCGGGAGACATATTTCGGAGCCTTTCTCCAGAGTCCCCTGCGGGCAAGCTTTTTGAGCAATATGCCCATAACGGAAACCTCGTTCCAGACGATGTGACCATCGAAATTTGGCGCCATTATCTGGAAGGACTCGTTGAATCTAATCGTTATTTTCCAAGAGAACAGTTCCTCTTTTTAGATGGGATTCCTCGTACGCTAAACCAAGCAGAAGTCCTCGATAAATACATCAAAGTGGAACATGTGATTGTCTTGGAAGTCAAAGACACTGAAACTCTCGTCGAGCGGATCCGTAAACGGGCTATCATTCAAAGGCGTCACGACGATGCAGAAGATTCTATCCTCCGCACACGTATGGAGGTCTACGCAAGGGAAACCTCGCAAGTCCTCTCCCACTACCCCGAAAAAATCATCTCCCGCTTTAATGGCGACCAAAAACCCTTAGAAGTCCTAAGAGATATTTTAATTAAATTCGCCACACTTCTCTAAGCTTTAATACCTTCCATCTTTATATTTATTTAATAACTATTTTAGTTTTATTTAATTGCGCTAATAGTAAAATAGAGGTACCCCACATAGGGGCTATAATAAATAATATTAATAACAAAAGGTAAAAATATGCATAATCAAGCAATCATAGCAAGTCTTGAAAGTAAGATAGACCATTTAGAGACTGAGCTGACAAATCTCAATACCCTACTTATAGAAAATGGCTTCCCCGACGGAATCAACACTCTGAAAAGAGCCCTCCTCGAAATCGCAGAAGAAGACAAGGCGCGTTTGGCCTAAAACATAAGATCGGGCACGCACGCGGGCACGGGCACGGGCACGAAAGAGGGAAAACCTTAACCTCTTCTCTCTTTCGTGCCCGTGCCCGTGCCCGCGTGCGTGCCCGATCTTATCTATTGCAAATTGAAGATAATCATGTTAAATTACCTTATAATATCATTTTTGAGGTGCACCATGGGCAAGTTGATTTTTAGCCACAGCGGCGAAGAGGCAGAAGTTGAGGATGGAGAGCCCCTCCACGAGGCATGCGAAGAAGCGGGGGTCCCCTTTGCCTGCACAGAAGGGGTTTGTGGGACATGTGTGATCGAGGTTGTGGAAGGGATGGAAAACCTCTCCCCTCTTACCCAAGAAGAAAAAGATTTTTTAGGCGAACAAACTAAAGAGCGGCTAGCTTGCCAATGCAAGATGAAAAGCGGCAAAGTGAAAATTTTATTTTAATCCAATGAGGTACATTTATGATTTCAAGAGAGATGACCATCGAGGAAATTTTATCAAATTTCCCTCATAAAAGCCAAAAGCTCGCTCAAGAGCTCACAAATACAGGCCTCCATTGCGTGGGCTGCGGCGCTGCCGTTTGGGAAACGCTTGAAGCCGGGATGCTCGGCCATGGATTTCCAGACGAAGAGATTGACAATCTAGTAGTGCGACTCAATGAAATTTTGGCAGAAAAAATGGACCTTTCAACGATCTCCATGACCAAAAAAGCTGTAGAGAAATATCAAAAAATTCTTGCCGAAGAGGAGAAAGCTGGCTGGGCGCTCCGCTTTGGCGATAAAGCCGGCGGATGCAGCGGTTTTGAATATTTCCTCGACTATTCGGAAAAAGCTAAAGAAGATGATGAAGTTTTCAATTCCCACGGTCTTGAAATCCACGTCAATAAGAACATGGTCCCTCGCCTCCTTGGCGTTGAGATTGACTACGTAGACGGGCTCAATGGCTCTGGCTTTAAGATCTCCAACCCCAACGCAAAAGGCTCCTGCGGCTGCGGCAAATCCCAAAGTTATTAGCGAGACGCCAAACGGAAGAAGGAACGGGCACGCACGCGGGTACGGGCACGGGCACGAAAGAAAGAAGAGGTTAAGGCTTCTTTTCTTTCCGGATTTCGTGCCCGTGCCCGTACCCGCGTGCGTGCCCGTTCTTTCTTCCGTTACTTATTTGTGTATCGCTTTGCGATGCACCGCCAGCGCCGCCTCTTTCAGCGCTTCGGTGAGGGTTGGGTGCGCGATACACATGTTGCCAAGCTGCTCGGCGGTCATTTTAGTGGCCATAGCTATGGAGGCGGAGGAGATGAGTTCTGAGGCTTGAGGGCCGATGATATGGACGCCTAGGATTTTGTCAGTGGTGGTATCTGCTAGCACTTTAACGAATCCCTCATCATCATCGACACAGCGTGCACGAGAATTGGCCTTGAAGGGGAAATTCCCTATGTTGATGGTAAGGCCAAGATCTTTTGCTCCTTTCTCCGTGAGCCCTACTGAGGCTATTTCTGGGTGGGTGTAGACGACGTTTGGAATGATCATATAGTTTACGACGGGGTTATGCCCTGCGATGATCTCAGCGGCAGCAACCCCCTCTTCTGAGCCTTTATGTGCGAGCATGGGCCCATCGACGATATCCCCTATCGCATAAATATTGGGAACCGAGGTGCGGAATTGCCCATCAATGGGAATAAATCCTTTGGGGGTGGGGGTGATCCCCACGTTTTCAAGGCCGAGATTGGCTGTATAAGGTTTTCGCCCGATGGAAACAAGGATAACGTCTGCATCCATATGGGGAGCAAGATCTTTTGAAGAAAGGAAAAACTTCATCCCCTGCTTTGTGAAAGCCTCTAATGCGGCCTTAGATAGCCCTTCATCAAATGTGGAAAGGATCCGATCTGATAATTCTACAAAGACCACCTCTGAGCCGAGGCGCTTGTAGACTGAGCCTAATTCTACTCCAATCACACCGGCACCTATCACGAGTAATTTCTTTGGGATTGTTGTTAACGCAAGAGCGCCAGTTGAGGAAACGATCCTTTTTTCATCAAAAGGCAAAGAGGCGAGAGGGGTAGGCTCTGAGCCGGTTGCTAAAATGATGTTTTTAGTTGTGATTTCTTTCACGCCGTCGACGCTGATCTTATTTGGAGAGAGGATTTTTGCAGCCCCTATAATGGGAGTGACTTTATTCTTTTTAAACAAACCCTCAATCCCAATGTTAAATCCCTTCACTACCTCCTCTTTCTTCCTCATCATTTTATCGAAAGAAATTCCGTGCATGGTTGCATGGAGCAGTGTCTTTGAAGGAATGCAGCCGACGTTTAGACAGGTGCCGCCAAGCTCTTTTCTCCGATCGATACAAGCAACCTTGAGCCCAAGCTGCGCCGCCCTAATCGCCGCAACATAACCCCCGGGTCCTGAGCCTATAACTACAACATCGTATTCCATGATACACTCCTACATTCCTAAGAGAAAAGATCGGGCACGCACGCGGGCACGGGCACGGGCACGAAAGAGGGAAGAGGTAAAGGCTTCTTCTCTTTCCGGATTTCGTGCCCGTGCCCGTGCCCGCGTGCGTGCCCGATCCCCCTCTTCATGCCTTACAAGTCCAATAACAATCTCGCCGGTTCTTCCAGGTTTTGTTTCATATGCACTAAAAAGAGTACCGCTTCTCTGCCATCGATGATTCTATGGTCGTAGCTCAGCGCTACGAACATGATGGGGCGGATCGCGATTTGGTCTTTGACCACTGTTGCCCGTTTTGTGATGGCGTGCATCCCTAGAATAGCGCTTTGGGGAGGGTTCATGATGGGAGTGGAAAGTAGAGAGCCGTAGGTTCCCCCATTTGTGATGGTGAAGTTCCCCCCCTTCAAGTCGTCAACGGCGATTTTCCCCTCACGCGCCTTTTTGGCGTACTCTTGGATCTTCTGTTCGATCTCCCCAAACTTAAGTTTATCGCAATTTTTAATGACCGGGACAAATAATCCTTTCTCTGTACCAATGGCCACACTGATATCGTAAGTGTTAAATGTCACGATCTCATCCCCATCGATAAAGCTGTTAATCTCTGGGTAAGCCTTTAAAGCTGCTACGGCCGCTTTCATAAAAAAGGACATAAAGCCTAGCTTCACCCCATATTTTTTGGTAAAACTCTCCTGCTCCTTGGCGCGGATCTCCATGACAGTGCTCATGTCAATCTCATTAAAAGTTGTGAGCATCGCTGTGGTGTTTTTCACCTCCACAAGCTTTTGTGCGATGACTTTGCGCAGGCCGCTCATCCTTTTTCTTGAAACAGTTCCCTCTGCAATGACTGGTTTCTCTTTTTCTTTCAGCTCTTCCACAAACTCGGGAGTCATTTTACGAGACGATCTCCCTTCTTGCTTTTTAACGGGGGCGGGCGGCGGCGGCGGCGTGGGTGCAGCCCCTTTGACTTCTGTGTCAACAGATCCTATCACCTGTCCAATCTTAACCACGTCGTTTACCGCAACATTCCACGTGATCGCCCCCTTTTCAGGGGCATAAAGAACCTGGTTCACTTTGTCTGTTTCCAGCTCAATCACTTCCTGGTCTTTTTCAACATAGCTTCCACTGGTTTTAAGAATATTGCTAATGGTGGCCTCGGAAACCGACTCGCCTAAAGTGGGGACTTTTATTTCAACTTTCATATGCCGCCTTTAACACTGCTTCGTGTTGTTTTTGGTGCAAGGTGTGCGATCCTGTTGCAGGAGATGCGCTTCTTGATCTTCCTGCATAGAGTAATTTGACTTTTCCCTCAAGACTTTGTTGCATATATTCCCAAGCGCCCATGTTTTGAGGCTCCTCTTGCACCCAGAGTATTTTCCCCTTGTATTTAGTCAAAGGGGCTATATCTAAAGGATAAAGCTGCTCGATTCTGACAATGGCCGCATTTGCTTTTCTTTTTTTCTTTTCTTCGAGTAAATCATAGTAGATTCTACCTGAGCAAAAGATCACCCTTTCAGGATTTTCAGTGGGATCGTCGATTGTAGTTTGGAAACCTTTTTGAGTGAAATCGTTTAGGCTGCTTTTACAAAGAGGATGGCGCAAGAGCCCCTTAGGACTAAAGATGATCAGCGGCTTCTTTACCGGATTTAAGCTCTGCCTTCTGAGGAGATGAAAGAGCTGCGCAGGTGTTGTGCAATTACAAACTCTCATATTGTCATCCCCGCAAAGCTGCAAAAATCTTTCCATGCGCGCTGAAGAATGCTCCGGGCCCTGCCCCTCATAACCATGAGGCAAAAGAAGGGTTAACCCCGACTTATGGCCCCACTTCTGTTCACAAGCTGCAATATATTGGTCTATGACGATCTGAGCGCCGTTGCAAAAATCCCCATACTGAGCTTCCCAAATCACAAGCGCTTCCACGTGGGCAAGGCTGTAGCCAAATTCAAAACCTAAAACAGCATACTCAGATAAGGGAGAATTAAAAATATCGAAAAGTCCTTGCTTTGCTCTAATATGGGATAAAGGAAAATACTTCGCGTCATTGACTTGGTCTACCCAGATCGCATGCCTATGAGAGAATGTTCCCCTTCTACAGTCCTGGCCAGATATGCGGACATCTTTTCCCTGATCGACAAGACTGGCGTAGGCGAGGGTCTCTCCCATTCCCCAATCAATAACGGGAGCGTTTGGATCAAGGCGCACCATCTCTTTTCTCTCAGTCAAAAGCTTTTGTATTTTTGGATGGATATGGAAATCTTCTTTTACAGTGGAGGATTCCTCTGCGAGACGGACGATTTTTTCTGTAGAAACGGCTGTTTCGATTTTTTTAAAGGGATCTTCTTTTTGCAAGGGAGTCGGAGTTGGAGCAAAAGTCTTTGCCTTCACAGCATCTAGCGCTTGATTTAAATTGTCCTTAAGATCTTTTTCGACCTTTTGGGCTCCAGCCTCATCTAAAACCCCTTCCTGGATCAGTTTTTCTGTATATTTGGATAAGATCGACTTTTTCTCTCTGATAATCTTGTATTCAAGAGGTTGAGTGAAAGAAGGCTCATCCCCTTCGTTGTGGCCGTATTTGCGATAGCAATAGAGATCTAGAAACACATCACATCCGAATTGCTCCCTAATTTCTATTGCCATGGTTGCAGCAGCAATACAAGTTTCTGGATCCTCAGCATTGACATGGAACACAGGGGAACCAAAACTTCTAGCAATATCGGTACAATACCTCGTCGATCTAGTATCTTTAGGAAGAGTTGTAAACCCGATCTGATTATTGATGACAATATGAATCGTTCCGCCTGTAGCGTAGCCATTCAAAGAGCGGAGCTGCATCGTTTCATAGACAACCCCTTGACCAGCTATCGCCGCATCCCCGTGGATCAAAATGGGAACGATATCTTTCCTTTTTTCCATCTCTTGCCACGCGCGCGCTTGCCCCTCTACGACCGGGTCAACCGCCTCCAAATGGCTCGGATTAGCAGAAAGGATCACCCCAACTTCTTTTCCATCTTTCGTCTTTGCACTCCCCCCAAAACCTTTGTGGTACTTCACATCCCCCGTCCCCTCAAAAATTTCAGGAGAATAAAAATCTTCGAACTCATGAAATATATGACCGTAAGATTTATTTAAGATGTTTGCGAGGACATTTAATCTTCCTCTGTGAGCCATCCCCAAAATCACTTTAGATACTCCATGATCGATGATAGCCGCTAACATGGGGATAAGGGTTTCCCCTCCTTCGAGAGAAAACCGCTTTTGCCCCACGTATTTAGTATGGATAAATGTCTCAAACCCTTCCGCTTTAGAAAGCTGGTGTAATATTCTGATTTTATCATCGTTTGAAAGGTGCAAATCAAAATAAGGCTCGATCCTCTTTTGGATCCATTTTTCAAGCTCCGGCTCCTCCAACCCCATATATTCGATCCCGATCTTGCCAGAGTAAGTTTTTTTCAAAGCATCGATAATCTTGGAGAGTTTTGCTGTCGGTTCTTTTAAAAAACCGCAAGTGGGAAAGAGCTTTTCCATCTCCTCTTTTTTAAAATCAGACTTTATTACCTCTTCCTTTTCTGCCTGATAAAGGGGATTGAAATTAGCCATTAAATGGCCATAGGTGCGGTAGTCTTGTATTAAGTGAAAGACCCTTAAATCATCACTCGAAGCCGCCCCTTTGTTCTTAAAAAGAATGGAGGCAAAGTCGATCCCCTCAAAAAAATGGCGCCAGGAAAGATCGACACTATTTGGGTCGACTAAAAAACGGTAATACGTCTCCTCAATCAAGGAAAGATTTGATAGGTCCATATAAGTTTTTCTATTACACACCATCTGTTTATTTACAATAATTAACCACTCTTCTATACTGCGGCGCAAAAACATTTGAAATAAATAGCAGGCTCAAGTACATAAACGAAAAACACCTGTAAGGAGCTCATGAACATCAAAAGCGAAAGGCTTAAAAAATTAGAAACGGAACTTCAAGATTTGGACCAGTGGTTAAAACTGGGCCTAGTTCCGAAAAAAGATATGGAAAAACATAAAGAGGAGATCCACCTTCTTCAGAACAAAATCCAAGAAGAACGGGAGCGTCTCCGCTTCTTAAAAGAAAGTGGCGAGATGGAAGAATACACCCCACCCAAACGCCCACCCCATGCACGTCCTGCATTCCAGGAGGCTGCAAGCCTCCCTGACATCGATATTGGGGAAGAAGGGATGACAGATGCTGGTCTTGACATGGAAACCGAATCCTTTGAGCTCGAAACAGCCAGCGGGGAAGAGGAGACAGAAGAAGGGGGCGCCGGCGAAGAGGAAGAGGTCGTAGAGGAAGAAGAGGAAGAAGAAGACCCCTTCAGCGACAAGAACAGATGGCGCAGAGGGGTTTTGGAAGATCCCGACCAAAGCGAATGGTAAAAGGAAGATCGGGCACGCACGCGGGCACGGGCACGGGCACGAAAAAAAAGAAGCCTTAACCTCTTCCCTCTCTCGTGCCCGTGCCCGTGCCCGCGTGCGTGCCCGATCTTCCTCTTAGAAGGTAAATAACTTGAACACCCCAATAAGTCTCTATTTTCACATCCCCTTCTGCTCAAAGAAGTGCCCCTATTGTCATTTCTATGTTGTTCCAGACAAGCAAGAGTACAAAGACAAACTCCTTGCCGCGCTTAAGCTTGAATGGAAGATGTGGGAAAAAGAGATGGAGGGGAAAGAGATCGCCTCTGTTTACTTTGGTGGAGGGACCCCCTTCTTGTTTGGGCCAAAAGCGATCGGCGAGATTTTGCCTAAGTGTTCTGGCGAGGTGACCCTCGAAGCCAATCCTGAAAATATCACCCTCGAGCTCATGCGTGAGTACAAAAATGTTGGCATCAACAGGGTCAGCATTGGGGTGCAGTCTTTAGACGACTCCTCTCTTTCCATTCTCGGAAGAAATCACGGCGCAAAAGCAGCTATTAAAGCCATTGAAGCCACTTATAGTGCCGGCATTGAAAATATCTCGATAGATCTGATGTATGATTTGCCAGAGCAAACATTAGCCTCTTGGGAAAACACCCTGAAACAAATAGAGAAACTACCCATCAAACATCTTTCCCTTTACAACCTGACAATCGAGCCCCACACCGTTTTTTTTAAGTACCGGCAAAAACTCATCCTTCCCAACGCTGATGATAGCCTAAAAATGCTTGAGATGGCAGTCGATTATCTTGAGGGCGCCGGACTAAAGAGGTATGAGATATCCGCTTTTGCGAAAGTTGGCTTTGAGGCAGTCCACAATACAGGCTACTGGCTAGCCCGCCCCTTCCTCGGCTTTGGCCCATCCGCCTTCAGCTACTGGAACAAAAAGCGTTTCCGCAACATCGCTAACCTGAATAAATACGCAAAACTTCTCGAAGAGGGGAAAACCCCCATCGATTTTGAAGAAGCCCTCCCCTATCCAAACAATCTCTTTGAGCTCTTTGCCGTCGAACTACGCATGCTAAAAGGGATCGACCTTGCAAGCTTCCAACAAAAACATGGTCAGTTGCCTCCCGACTTCTTCCCCAAACTCCACTCCCTCGAACAAAAAGGCTGGATCACAACCACCCCCACCATCTCCCTCACCCCCTCCGGCCTCCTCTTCTACGACTCGGTCGCAGAAGAACTCCTCTAAAATCTGGGGTGGGACAAATGCTCGTCCATCGCATTCTTTCCAAATACCATCATTCAATCCATCTTACGTTAAAATTAAATAAAAATTTACAATATTAAATATATTAATTTGCATGACTATAAAGTAAATAATTAATATTTTTTATTTATTGCAGTTTAGTTATTATTTAAACAATCATTAATGATAATCAAAAGGTTTTATATGTCAGGCAGAGTAACAGCTATGGTGCCAGCAGGGGGTCGCTATTTTTCTGATGTGGGGCCTTTGCTTATGAATAAACTGATCCTCTCTAATGAGTCTAATTTAGTTAAAAATATTGAATCTCTTAGCGAAGAGATTAGGAACGAAGTTAACGAGCTTGAATGGATGTTTGAGCCCAAAGAGGAAGATCGGGTCCGGATTATTAACGCATTTCCCCATCTCCATAGTTCTCGAATATCAGCAAAAGTTCAGACGGACGTCTTGCCAAATGAAATGTTAATCTCTATCTTTAGTTGTCTCGGAACACAGGAGATCGCTGGTATTAAATCAGTAAGCAGGCGCTATTACTGCTGCGCCAATACAACGATGGATAGAAGAGTGGGGCAACCTACAATGCATATCGATGATTTTACAAAAGAAGCTCCATTTTATGGCTGCCACAAAAATGCAGGTGATCCTTTTATTAGGGATATTTCTCCAATGTCCCCCTATTGTAAACTAAGAGAGCTTATTTTAAACGGAACTACTGATGAGGTGCAGCAGCTTGAAAGCCTGACCCTTCGGGCAAGAAGAGGAATTACGGCACTTAATATAGACGATAAATTTTTTGGTATTTCAGATGAGAATTTCACGAAAATTTTTTCCGCCCTTCCAAATTTAGAAGAGCTAAGCTTATTTGTGGCAAAATTAAGGGTTCCTTTTATCCTGGAGCATTGCCATCAACTAAAAAAAATCACGTTACGACATGGTAATGCATCCATTTTTTCATTTGCAGATTTCCAACTGCTTAAACAAAGGAACCTTACAATCGATTTGGCAGGAGAGTCAATCGATTTCTCATTTCTGGAAACATTAGCAAACAGAGTGCCCAGAGGTGCCGATGAACGCCATTTTGGAGCTCTCTCTCCTTATTGTCCTACTCTTAGAAAAATATGTGTTAGCGCAGGAAGCAACAATGAAGGTGACCTGCTAAACTATTTAAGGACTCTAAGCTTTGATGTGCGCAGTAAGATAGACACTTTTGAATATATGCTAGATAATGAGCCAGGAGTAGATCATCATGCCATCTTACGCTCTCTTATCCCCCTTTTTCCCAACCTTAATAATGTTACGATTAAGAAGGGATATGTGCGACGTCCCGAAGAACTTATAAACAATCCATTTGATGACGAAATCCTCCTCTTTTTGGCAACCACATGTAGACAATTAAAAGAAATTTATTATTGGAACAAAGACCCTAGGAGTCTTGATCTCCAGGTTACCTCTGAGACACTAGAAGAGCTTCGGCATAGATTGCCCAGTGGGTTAACAATAAATCTCCACGTTTTTTCAGGAATATTTGAAGGAGTCAGCGAATTTGAAAATTCTCGGCAGGATCTTGATATTACTAATATTCACTCTCTTTTGACACTTGCAAAAATTTACGATCATTCGATAAACCAATTCACTTATTACAGGCGCCACGATTTAAGTAAAATCGTTCCATTTCTTGGCAAGATCACTCGCCTTAAAATCGTATATTCTAATTTGCCTAATGGAAGTATTATAGTTGACGGGGCAGCTTCTTTTGCTACGCTGCCTCTTTCTGTAAGAAACAACATTGGGCATCTTCTTGTTAGCACTTTCGCAACACCAAATGCACTCACTCGATTGCGTGCTTGGAGAAATGACTTTTTTCCAAATGCCATCATTCAACCCATCTTACGTTAAAGCTAAAGAAACTTTTAAGGTTCGAATTTAAGGGATGCGAATGCTGTCAGGAATCCCCCTCTACTTTGGGTAACTGCGCTAAGCATTCTTTGGAAGGTAGGCGTAACTCCTGGTATCCGTGTCTGAAAATCTGAGATACAACGCGTTACTATTATCCTTTCAGCCGGGTAATATGTCATGAGGACTGGAGCCACAGAAATATAATCTTTTTTTCCTAAAACCCGTTTAGCTAAGAATTGCTTTACCCCCGGTTTGATCTTATTAAGTATGGTTGCACACGAAAAATAAATCCTATAATTCATTTCGTGAGCAGTGCCATGATCGCTAAGAGTTTTTGGGTTTCCTTCACTATTTAGGAAATGAATTTCACCGGGGCTTATCCTAATTTTCATCTCTGAGCCGCATACAACATAGGCATCAGATAGCATGCGATTAGCATAGTCATGAATTTCTCCAAACTTCCCGACAAGTCCTTTAATTGGTTGTTTTATTTTTTTATTGTCAACCTTGGTGCCTTGAGGAATGATTGTGTTATTTCCTTTCAACTTAATGGTATAAATCCCTTCCCTCTCCTCTATGCTTTCGAAAACATTTTTTGGAAAGAGTTGTTGAACAAGACCCTTAGCTAAAAACCAATCCTGTAAAGCTTTGTCGAAAAGGAGAACAACACCATTAGAACCCCACCTTACTAGTACAGATGTGGGATTCTCAGAGGGAGAAGCTGGGGCTGCAGCGAGCTCTTCATAGGGTTCATTTATGACGGGTGTTGGAGATGGCTCTCGAACTACAGGGGGCGGTGCCTCTATTGTAGCCTCTACAACAGGTATAGCTGCTTCCAAAACAACGGGTGCTGCAACTACTGGAGAAGGTTCTTCATCTGGTACAGATACAACGGGTGAGGGAGGTTGAGGTGGAATGGGTGAAGGAAAAGGAGACGCCACCTGAACAACAGCTGGCTCTTCTGGTTGTTTATCTTCTTCTTTTTTGCGCGACAAAAAGTACCCGGCCGGAAGCAAAAGGGTAAAAAGACCCGCAATCCCCGTACCTATGCCAAAAGCAGTAAGGTTGTAAGACATAAATAAAGGCCTTATAGGAGACGCGCACAAAATGATTCCTACGTAAGTAATGAGAGCTAAAACCAGTGTAGTAATGACAAGCGCTCTCTTCGCGTATGGCGAAAAGGATTCAACCCAGTTTTTCGGAGTAGACGCTGCAACAGGTGATGGAGAAGAAGCCATATTGTTCTAGCTTAGATATTATTTAAGATATTTAATAGAATTAAAATAGGAGTTTTACATGTCAGCTCGAAATCCCTAACGGGATAAAGATTAAATATATTTATTGATATTCGTGTAAAGCAAATAATTAGTATTGATTTTTTTATTATTATTTAGTATAGTTAATAATAATAAACAAATAGGTTTATATGCCAGATGGAGTAACAGCAATGGTGCCGGCAGGGGCTCCCTATCCTTCTAATGCAGAGCGTTTGCCCATGACTAAACTGATCCTATCTAAGGATCCTCACCTAGTTGAGAATATTGAGGCTCTTACCGCGGAGGTCAGGAGAGGGGTGAACGAGCTTGAATGGATGTTTGAGCCCAAAGAGGAAGACCGGGTCCGGATTATTAACGCATTTCCCCATCTTCATAGTTCTCAAATATCAGCAAAAGTTCAGACGGACGTCTTGCCAAATGAAATGTTAATCTCTATCTTTAGTTGTCTCGGAACACGGGAGATCGCTGGTATTAAATCAGTAAGCAGGCGCTATTACTGCTGCGCCAATACAACGATGGATAGAAGAGTGGGGCAACCTGTAATGGATATGCAGGATTTTGCAAAGGAAGCTCCATTTTATGGCTGCCGCAAAAATGCCAATGATCCTTATATTAGGGATATTTCTGCAATGTCCCCCTATTGTAAAATAAGAGAGCTCATTTTAAACGGAACTACTGAGGAGGCGCAGCGGCTTGAAAGCTTGACCCTTCAGGCAAGGAGAGGAATTACAGCGCTTAAGATAGACGATAAGTTTCATGGTATTTCAGATGGGAATTTTACGAAAATTTTTTCCGCCCTTCCGAATTTAGAAGAGCTAAGCTTATCTGTGGAAAAATTAAGGGTTCCTTTAATCCTGGAGCATTGCCATCAACTAAAACAGATCACGGTACGGCATGAAGATGGATACATCCTTTCTTTTGAAAGTTTCCAATGGCTTAAACAAAGAGGCCTTGCAATCGATTTGGTAGGAGAATCAGTCTTCTTCTCTCTTTTGAAACCCTTTGCATACCGTGTCTCTGACGGTGCCGATGAATCCAATTTTGAAGCTCTCTCTCCTTATTGTCCTACTCTTAGAAAAATATCCGCTGGAATTTTAATCTCTACAGCTGATCAGATTGCTGAGCTAGCCTCCTTAGGAACTCTAAGTGCAGATGTGCGCAGCAGGATAGACACTTTTGAATACAAAGAGAGTCGGCCACGGGTGGATCATCGTGCAATCAGACGCTTTCTCATTTCCCTTTTTCCCAACCTTAAGAATGTTACGATAACGAGATATTGGAACATACTTCCAAATGAAATCCTAAGCAACGCGCTTAGTTATCTCAGAACAAAAGAGATCGCCACTCTTAAATCTACAAGCAAGCAATATCGCTTTGCTGCCAATGCAACGCTGAATAAAAGAGAGACTCCACTCCACATGAGTATGGCTGAATTGCGATATTTCTCGATTCTAATGCCAGGTGTGAGGCAACAGCAATGAGGCAATCAGGCAAGTTGATTTTTCTTGGCTGAACTATACTTGGTATTTTGAAAAAAATATCCCTGACAAGGCTTAGCAGTCCTGTAACAGACA
>JABDAY010000028.1 GCA_013288895.1 Chlamydiota bacterium
GCAGAGGCCTGGGGGGTTATTTTTTTAGCCAGCATGCGCTTGTGTGTCCGGGGTTAATATTAAAAATGGGGGGCGTTTCATTTTTACAAATTTCTAAGGATTCGGTGCATCTGGGGCAAAAAGAGCAGCCGGCAAATTGTTTGCTGAGATCGGGGGGAGTGCCATCAATAGGAAGGAGAGGTTCAGATCGGGGCATATCTAGTCGTGGCTTAGAGCGGAGTAAGCGCTGTGTGTAGGGGTGGCTAGGGGTTTCGAAAAGATCGTCGACATTCGCTGACTCGATGATTTTTCCTGCGTACATGACGAGTACTTTATCAGCAAAGCCGGCAACAACGCTTAGATCATGAGTGATGATTAAAATGCTCATACCCAGTTTTTTCTGGAGGTCTTTTAGTAGATCCAGAATTTGGGCTTGCAGGGTCACATCTAAAGCGGTTGTGGGTTCGTCCGCAATAAGGAGTTTGGGACTAGCGGCGAGCGCTATGGCGATGAGCGCCCTTTGCCTCATCCCTCCACTTAAGGTATGGGGATAGTGATAAATTCTGTCCTTGGGAATGCCGACAAGCTCTAGGAGTTCTTCGGTGCGTTTAACCGCATCTTTCTTGGATTTTTCAGGAAAGTGGCGCAGATAGCTCTCTGTTATCTGAAAGCCGATAGTGAGGACAGGATTGAGTGATGTCATGGGGTCTTGGAAGATCATCCCTATTTCTTTGCCTCTGATTTTTCGGAGCTCTTTTTCTGAAAAGGTTAAAATGTTTTGCCCGTTGTAGATCACTTCTCCTGAAAATTCTGCGGTTTTTTTAGGGAAGAGTTTTACGAGAGATTTTGCAAGGGCGCTTTTGCCACATCCCGACTCTCCTACTATGGCAACGGTTTCCCCGTTCTGAATTTCGAGGTCTACGCCTCTTACAGCATGAACATTTTTAAAACGGACATTTAAGTTTTTCACTTTTATCATATACGGAGCCTCGGATCGAGGGCATCTCGCAAGGCATCGCCGAGTAAATTAAAAGAGAGCATGGTGACGCTGATAAATGCCGCGGGGAAAAACAAGCGCCAAGGATAATAGCGCAGCGCAGGAAGTCCATCGTTTGCCATTGTCCCCCAGCTGGCAATGGGAGCTTGTACCCCTAGGCCTAAAAAACTCAAGAATGCTTCTGCGAAAATGGCTGTGGGGATGCTTAAGGTGAGGGTAACGATGATAGAGGGGGTGGTGTTGGGGATTAAATGCTTCGATAAAATCCAGGAGGAATTAGCGCCAAGAGCCCTTGCCGCGGTGACATAATCAAATTCTTTCAATTGGAGCACTTGACCGCGCACTATTCGGGCCATCCCAATCCAGCCTGTGATACTCAGGGCTATAATAATTGAGAGGAGGCCCGGGCCTACCACGACCATCAAAAGGATCACGACTAGAAGATAGGGGATCGTGCTGAGGATATCGGCAACGC
Source organism: Chlamydiota bacterium (assembly GCA_013288895.1). Lineage (GTDB taxonomy): Bacteria > Chlamydiota > Chlamydiia > Chlamydiales > Rhabdochlamydiaceae > JABDHB01. The sequence goes on from JABDAY010000028.1 coordinate 1,452, forward strand.
GCATCATGAGCTCGTCGATTTTGCCCCCAAAGAATCCACAGATAGCGCCATAGATGACCCCGATGAGGAGATCGAGTACAGAAGCAGATATTCCAACTAGAAGGGAAATGCGCGCCCCCCACCAGATCCGGGTGAAAATATCCCGCCCAAGCTCATCTGTCCCAAACCAATACTGCAGGGAGGGTGTCTGATTTTTTAAAGGGAGCTGCGTTTCATAATAGGTATGAGAAGAGAGGAGGGGTCCGAAGATAGCCATGATCATGAGGAGAGACAAAAAATAGAGTCCAAACATCCCGGTTTTATTAACTTTAAGTCTCTGCCACGCGTTCATTAAGTTTTATCCTTGGGTCAATTAAACAGTATAAAATATCTACGACAAGTACGCAAACCATTAAACAGGCGCTGTAAAAAAGAGTGGTCCCCATGATGACTGTATAATCTCTATTAACAACGCTCATGACAAACCACCCTCCTAAACCGGGGATTCCGAAAATTTTTTCCACAACAAAACTTCCTGTGAGAACGGCAGCTGCGAGAGGGCCCAAAAAAGAGATGACGGGTAGGAGGGCATTGCGAAGTACATGGACAACTGCAATACGAAAAGGAGCTAGTCCCTTAGATCTGGCAGTGAGGATATAATCTTGCTGCAGAATCTCTACCATATTCGATCGTGTTAGCCTAGCGATAAACGCAGCGGGGAGGAGGGATAGGGAAACGGCAGGGAGAATAGAGTGGGTAAAAGAGCCCCATCGCGCAACGGGGAGGAGTTCAAGTTTCATGGAGAAAACATATTGCAGCGCAGTGGCTACAATAAAGCTCGGCAGTGAAACGCCAAGCACTGCAAAGAACATGACAAATTGATCTTGCCAGCGCAAGTGATTAAAAGCTGCGAGGGTGCCAAGAGAGATCCCGAGGCCTATTGCCAAAAAGATCGCTTCCGCTCCAAGCTCCAAAGAGATAGGAAACCCTTGCATGATGATTTCGCTTACCGTTCTCCCTTCGTATTTAAATGAGGGGCCAAGATCAAAAGTCACAATCCCTTTAAGATAGCTCAGGTATTGCACCCAAAGAGGTCTATCAAGGCCGTAGTGCTTCTTTAATGCAGCCATGATCTCTTCAGGGATCGCTTTATCTTGCGTGAAGGGGTCGCCCGGAATAGCGTGCATGAGAAAGAAGGTGAGAGTTGCTACTAAAAACAGGGAAAGGAGGAGGATCCAAAACTTTTTAATGATGTATGTAAGCATATTTCAAATCTATTTGTCCTGTGTTTGTGAAAACAACCCCCTTGACATAAGGCTTTTCTAAGTAACTGCTCGTATAAAAGTAGATGGGCGCAAGGGGCATATCTTCCAAAAGTACAGTTTCAGCTTGATGGAGGAGTTCTTCCCTTGTTTTTGCGTCAGTGGCTTGTCTTGCCATTTCTATAAATTTGTCGTAATCTGCATTTTTCCAGCCAGTTCGGTCAGTATTTGCTTCATCTAGAAAAGTCACGGGGTCGTTGTAGGCTGCAAGTCCACCCAAGCGGGCAACTTGATACTGGTGTTTGTTAATTTCGCTCAAAAAGACTTTCCATTCTTTGTTTTCTAGTTGCACATCCACCCCAAAAGCTTCCTTCCATTGTTGTTGGATCGCCTGGGCAATTTTATGATGCCCTTCAGAGGTATTATAGCTCAACGTGATTGTGGGAAGCTTACCACCTAGTTCTTTTAAACCTAAGGCGAAAAACTTTTTTGCATCGGCAATATCATGATCTGAGAAGGCGGGTTTTGACTTTTCTTTCCAAAGATTTGGAGGGATATAGCTAAGTGCCATCATTTGCTTCCCTTGTAAAATGTTGTCAATGATTGTTTGTCTGTTGATGGCGAGGGTAAAGGCTTTGCGCATGTTGACATTGTTAAAAGGGGGCTTTTCTGTATTAAAAATGTAATAATAGACTCCTGCAAGAGGAATTGTTTGCATAGTGTGTGTTTTTAAGATGGTCTGTAACGAGTCTAGAGGTATTGTCGAAAAAGGTTGCCCAGCCCAGTCGAGCTCGCCACTCTCGTACATAGAAAGTTCGGTCGTTTCATCTTGTATGATAGGGAAAAAAAGTTTTTGAAGCTTAACCTTATCCTTGTCCCAATAGGTCTCACTTTTGATCATAATCATTTCATCATAGTGTTTCCAAGAAACCATTTTAAAAGGACCATTCCCTACATCGTTTTTATAGGGAAAAAAATACGAGGTGGCTACAAGCTGGGTAAAATAGGTCGTGGGGTGTTCTAGGTTAACTTCAAGAGTTTTATCATCGATCACTTTTATCCCAAGATCTTCTTTTGCAGCTTTTCCGGCTTTAAAGGCTCTTCCATTTTTAATCACAAAAAGCTCATTGGCAAATTCTGAGGGGAAATTTGGAGAAAGTATGGTGGTCCAGGTGTCTGCAAAGTCAAATGCCGTCACAGGGGTCCCATCTGACCACTTGGCGTCTCTCAAATAAAATGTATACCTCATCTTGTCGTCGCTTGCCTCAAAGCGGCTGGCAACCCCAGGGCCATCCTCCCTTAAGAGCCCCTCAAAACACATATGGATCAGATTTATTGAGGTAGTGTCGGTGGCTCTACGGGAGTCCATAGTAGGTGGTTCAGTGTGGATGCTCATCCTAAGTGCTTGCTCTTCAGGAGGGTTGCTAGGCCTCCCCCTTTCGCAGGATGCGAGGAGGAGAAGGAGGAAGAAGAGGGAGAGAAGAGAAGATCGGGCACGCACGCGGGCACGGGCACGGGCGCGAAAGAGGGAGGGGAAAAGAGCTCTCAGACCTTTCTTTCTTTCGTGCCCGTGCCCGTGCCCGCGTGCGTGCCCGATCTTTCTCTTTTTCATCATAAGTCTCTCTTCCAAAAAAAATCTTTTATTCCCATTAATGAAAGCAATTTGTATCATATTTCCAATATATGTTTAAGACAAATTTAGGAAATAAGATCCATTTTACGAGCCTAGGGTGTGCACGCAATCTTGTCGACTCTGAGGTGATGCTGGGCATTTTGCTCAAGTCTGGCTATGAGGCTACTGATAAAATCGAAGATGCGGATTATCTTGTAGTCAATACTTGCGGGTTTTTATCTGCCTCGCGCAAAGAATCGTGCGATACGATCGATGGGTTAATGCATGATAAAAAACCGGGGGCGAAAGTGGTTGTCACGGGATGTATGGTGCAGAACCATAGTTCTGAGATTAAGGAAAAATTTAAGGATGTCCATTATTTCTTGGGTTCGGGTGACGTGGAAAAGATTTTGGAGGCGATACAAGCCCCAGGACCTGGCGAAGCGATCACAAGCGCGAAGAGCTACATCCAGCTAGGGGAAGTTCCCCGTCAGCTCTCCACACCAAAACATTTTGCTTATCTAAAAATTGCGGAGGGGTGCGCCAAGCGCTGCGCCTTTTGCATTATCCCTACAATCAAAGGACCGCTAAAGAGTAAACCGATAGAGCAGATTTTGAAGGAATTCGAGTTATTGCTCTCGGGTGGCGTTAAGGAAGTGATCTTGATTGCTCAAGATTTGGGAGACTTTGGCAAAGACAGGGGAGAGGTGAAGGGACTTGAGAACCTCTTGAAAGAGATGCTTAAAGTAAAAAAGGATTTTTGGCTCCGCCTTCTTTACCTTTATCCTGATGAGATCACAGAAGGTCTGATTGAGATTATGGAAAAAGAGCCTCGCATTTGCGCGTATCTCGATATGCCGATCCAGCATGTCAATAATGTCATGCTCAAAAGTATGCGGAGAAAGACCTCAAAAGAGCAGATCATCCAGACAATTGAGACATTAAGAAAACGGATCCCTTCTATTGTCATCAGAACAAGCTTGATGGTGGGCTTTCCAGGCGAGATAGAGGAGCAGTTTGAAGAACTTGTCCAATTTGTACAAAAATATCCGCTTGACAATGTGGGCATTTTCAAATATTCGAAAGAAGAAAAATCCTCCTCTGCAAAGTTTGAAGGGCATTTAAGCGAAGAGATCAAAGATATCCGTTATGAGAGGTTAGCAAAAGCCCAAATGAAAGTTTTAAAAAAGCGGAATAAATCTTATATCGGCAAAAAACTTAAAGTGATTGTCGAAGGTTTCCATCCTGAGACAGAACTTCTCATGCGCGCTAGATTCTACGGTCAATGCCCTGAAATCGATGGGCAGATCATCATCAACGATGGGCGAAAAGTCAAAGCCTTCGGCGAGTTCTACGAAGTTGAAATCACCGATGCCTCTGAATTTGATTTGATTGGGCGTGTGCTATGATAGTCTTAAAGCCTGGCAGAGAAAAATCGGTATTGCGGGGGCATCCTTGGATATTTTCTGGGGCTATTGCGCGCGGCCCTAAATTTTCTGATGGGGATATTCTTCCCATCCATGATCATGGGGGAAATTTTTTAGCGCTTGGCTATTTTCATAATGAGATGAGCATTGCAGGCCGCATTTTAAGTTTTGAAAAAAAAGAGATCACTTCTGTTTTGAAGGAGAAGCTTCTCTCTGCGTTTAACATGAGGAAAGAATTAATTCCTGATTCTAATTGTTTTCGCCATATCAATGCGGAAGGGGATGGCTTGTCCGGCCTCATTATCGATTATTACGATGGGGTATTTGTTATCCAGATCAGCACCGTTGGAATGGAAAGACTTAAAAGTTTGATCGTGACTCTTTTGGTAGAACTTTTTCAACCCAAAGCTATTTATGAAAAGTCCCTTTCATCTTCCCTTAGGCAAGAAGGTTTAGAGATGAGTGAAGGGACACTTTATGGGAATGTTCCCGAAGAGATCGAAGTGGTTGAAAATGGGATAAAATTTCTCGTCTCCATCACCAAAGGGCAAAAGACAGGTCTTTTCCTCGATCAACGTAGTATGCGTAAAAAGATAGGCGGGTATGCAATAGGCAAGCGCGTTCTCAACTGTTTTTCTTATACGGGTGGATTTTCACTTTTTGCCCTTAAAGGGGGCGCATCAGAAGTTGTCAGCGTCGATAGCTGCAAAACAGCTTGCTCTTACGCTCAAAGGAACACCGAGCTGAACGCTCTTTCCAATCACATCATCCACGTATCCGATGTATTTGATTTCCTAAAAAGCGATCCCCTAAACTTTAACCTCGTGATTCTAGATCCCCCTGCCTTTGCTAAAAAAAGAAACGATGTCGATCAAGCTTGTAAAGGCTACATCGAGCTGAACCGTCTAGCCATCGAAAAAATGCCGCCTCGTTCCCTTCTCCTCACGTGCTCCTGCTCTTGTTTCATCGATCAAAACCTTTTCCAAAACCTGATCTCCCAAGCTTCTTGCAACCGCAACGTGCGCATCCTAGAAAAACACACCCAAGCAGTAGACCACCCTGTCAATATCCATCATCCTGAGGGGGAGTACTTGAAAAGCCTTTTTTTATATATCGAGTGATGTAGGTTTTAAGAGAAGATCGGGCACGCACGCGGGCATGGGCACGGGCACGAAAGAGGGAGAAGAGAGCTCAGACTTTTCTTTCTTTCGTGCCCATGCCCGTGCCCGCGTGCGTGCCCGATTTTTTTTCTTGCAGCGTTTAGTTTGGTACGCTATACGGAAATTATGAAATTCAGATTTATCAGGACCCAAGATCCTGAGTATGCAACTGAACTGATGCTCCGCTGGGAGAACTTGCGAAAACCGCTCGGCCTTCCCCCAGGATCTGAGGTACTACCCGAAGACAAAGACAGTCTCCATTTTACCGCATATGATAAGAAACAAATGGTTGGTTGCGTCGTCTTTCATCCAGAAAATAAAGAGAAGGGACGCCTCTACCAAATGGCGGTTAGTCAAGAATACCGAGGCAAAGGCTTTGGTAGGAAAATGATTGCAACCCTAGAGCAGTTTCTTTCTAAAAGCGGCTATAAAGAGGTCTATCTCTATGCACGCGATGAGAGCATAGGCTTTTATAAACGGGTGGGTTACCATTTAGATGGAGAGAGCACTCAGTTAGCAGGGATCTCCCACTTCTTAATGTCCAAAACCATTGTTTAAATGATGGGTTGGCTTTTATGTGCGGATAGGTTAGTCTGCAAAAACTATGCTCTATTTAAGTGTACTTTTTGCCTCTCTTGGGGGCTTTTTATTTGGTTATCAAACGGGGATCATTGCTGGTGCTCTTCATTTTATCGCGAATGAATTTTCTTTAGGTAGATTTCAGCAATCCAATTTAGTTAGCAGTATTTTAATGGGAGCCCTTTTAGGTTCACTTATTGCCGGAACTCTTGCAGATAAATACGGGAGAAAGGCGACTATTGCTTTCTCATCGATCATTTTTCTCATTGCAAGCCTCCTTTCTGCCTTTGCTGGTTCCTATGAATCTTTGCTCCTCTTTCGGTTTATCTCTGGCATTGGGGTGGGGATAGTTTCTCTTATTTGCCCTCTTTACATAGCTGAGATTTCTCCAGCTGAAAGAAGGGGTAGCCTCGTGTGTGTTAATCAGTTTGCTGTCACGGTGGGCATTCTAAGCTCCTATATTTTTTCCTACATGCTTTCTGTCAGTGGCAATTGGCGTTTGATGCTTGGCATAGGAGCGTTGCCTGCGTTAATCCAAATTTTTTTCCTGTTTTTTGTTTCAGATACTCCAAAAAGCACCGCCCCAAAAGAGAAATGGAACACCTTTTTCGAACATATTTCTAAAAAAGTCCTTTTTATCGGAATTGCCCTAAATATTTTTCAGCAGATTACCGGTATCAATGTAGTGATCTATTTTGCCCCGATAATCTTTCTGGAAGCGGGCTTTGACGGCCCCTCTCTTGCTCTTTATGCGAGCATCAGCATCGCTATCATTAATGTCTTTGCAAGTGTTATCTCCATCTGGCTCCTTGACAAAGTAGGCAGAAGACTTTTTCTTCTTATCGGGATGCTTGGAATGGGCCTAAGTTTGGTTTTTCTCTCCCTGGCCTTTTTAACAGGGATGAGCGCAATTGATAAGATCGCACCTTTTTGTCTGATGGCCTATGTCGCTTTTTTTGCCATAGGAATAGGACCTATCACCGCGATCTTCATTGCAGAAGTTTTCCCTCTCAAACTAAGAGGTAAGGCGATGTCCATTGCCACCTTCGCCAACTGGGGATCTAATTATTTGGTCTCTCTCACATTTCTCACTCTTGTGGGCAATTTCGGAATTGGCAAGACCTTTTCCCTTTACGCCCTCCTCTCCCTCCTCGCCTTCTATTTCATCTACCTCTTCATCCGTGAAACCAAAGGCAAATCCCTCGACGAGCTCGAAACCTTGTATAAGTAGGATAAGTTTATGAAATACATAGCTGTGTTCGTTCTTTTATTATCAGCTTTATTAGGGGGCGAATGGAGCGCGCCCATTGATATTTTTACGGCTACGGTGGTAATCGGCCCGGTTGTTGGTGTTGATGGGACTGGCAATGCTGTTATTATTGCGACGACAACCCCTGATGGTACGACATACTACACTAACTATGCTCAGCTTGTCGGCGGCTCTGTGACCAATTCTGGGAATTTTGGGAGCTTTAGTATCTCTAGCGTCTCCAATGTAATTTCTGTTAATAGTGCCGGGAATGCTGCGAGTAGTTGGCGGGAAAGAATGGGTTCGGGCATTTTGTTTAAAGGAGCTGTTCTTCTAAATGGAACCTGGACCCTTCCTGCGGCTCTTTCTGATCCAATAAACTTTCAGTCGCCCTTCTATTCCCCTGGCATTAATTTAGACAGTTCCAATACTGCTCTTGTTGTATGGACAGCGGAAGAGATCGCATCACCTCATGATTATGCTGTTCAATTTAATACATATTTTGGAGGCTGGCTAGTATCTCCGGGGACTGCTTTTTTGCCTAGCCCCGCAACTGATGTCCTTGGAAACTTGGTTTTCGCAGGATCCCCTACGGGACAAGGACTTGCACTTTGGTTAGACGGGACTAATCCAAAAGTTCAATCGTCTTATTATGATGGTAGTGGCTGGCATGCAAATTCATTACTTTCGACAAATGTAAATACAACTTATGCTGCTAATGCAGTAGCAATGAACGCTTCGAATAACGGGATTCTTTTATGGGGAAATCCTACGCTGGGAATTAATTCGAGCTATTTTTCTAATCCCTTCAGTTATTTAACAGAGCAAACCGTCTATCTAGGTGGTTCAAATAATACCGTCCCAAATGCTGTCGTTTGCCTCAGCGAATCTGGCGTTGCCACGGCCCTTTGGGTAGTTCACAACACAGTAACTATGGATTATTCTCTTTTTAGCAGCAGCTCGCAGTCTGGAGGAGCCTGGGGACCTACCACAACGCTTGCTACGCCTTCAACCAATTTCGTCCAGAGCCCAAATATCGCTGTCGATGGTTCTGGAAATGTTTATGCTGTGTGGGAACAAGACGATGCTTTTGGAAATGGATTTGTCTACTACAACCAATATCAAGTGAGCACAAGTAATTGGCTTGCTCAGCCCATCCTTCTTTCTTCTCTAGGCCACTTTCAACACAACCAAATTTGTCGGTCAATGCGTCTGGAGATGCAACTGTAGTGTGGGTAGAAGATGGAGTGACTGTGCAAGCCGTCTATATGCCGGTAACGGCACCAGCGCCCTCTTCTGCACTTAATTTTGCAGGCAAGCAAATAAAGATCCGCTTCCTGACTCAAACAGACCTAACAAATGTCCTCACGTGGCAAGCCAGCGCAGACCCTACGGTCGTGAGTTACAATCTTACCCGCAATGGAGTCTCAATTGCTACCATCGCAGCTACAGCTCCGCTCACATATGAAGATCATAATCGATCCCCAAAACAGAACAACACTTACGCCCTCACCGCCGTCAATGCCAGTGGAGGGCAAAGCACCCCCGTATTCGTCACTCTGCCATAGCTGCTAAAACCCACTCTGCGCTGATGAAATTCGGCCTTCACAAAAAATTGAATTTGGCTATACTGAAGAAAAAAATGAGGTTGTTATATGAATATGTCGCGCTCAGTTGTTGTTTTTTGTGCTTTGATGCCACTTTCTCTTTTTGCTTCTGATGGGATGTGGGTTGGCACTTCATCTAATGCTCTTGAAGTGGGCTCTAATTGGAGTCCGAGTGGTGTTCCTACAGGGGTTGCAACTTTTGATGCAACTGTGCCAAGTGTGAATCTTTTCCCTCAGGTTTTAGCCTCAGACCTTAGCTCTTTAAGTCTGACGAATTTTACTTTTGCAAGCACTGCTAATTTTGTGTTCACGATTAATGGGCCAAACGCGTTGAATTTTGGCGGGGCAGGTTGTGGAATAACAGGGGCGAATACCAATACAACCATTTTGGCGACAAACTCTACGGTTGGAATGGTTCTTTCCCAGCTTTATTTTTCAGGAGCGAATGCGACGATTGGAGATGCGAGTCTATATGCAGCTGTTCAGGGGACGGGGACGATGATTAACCAGCCTGGTACACATGATCTCGGCCAAATCGTGTTTGATGGAAGCGGCGGCACTCCTGGGTGTTCTATTGTGATGAATAGCGCAGTAGCTAACTTGCATGCCAATGCCTATGGAGACATTACCGCCTCAGCCATGACGCCTGTCAATAACGTTGCCCAGATTTTGTTTGATGGAAGCGGAGGAAGTAGTGGAGGTTCCGGCTCTTGCGCAGTGACCATTGAAGGAAATGTCCTACTTACGGCTGATGTCGCAGACAGTATTTACCTCGGCAATGGATCTCCGCGTATGTTGCTAAGTAATCAGGGAAATAATTCGGCGCAAATTCTCTTTGATGGAAGCGGGGGAGTGGGCAATAGCGCAGGGACAGGACAATCTGTAGTTACTATTGGAGGGCAGGCGCAAGTTCTTGCTACGCTAACAGCTGGCAATGTTGATTCTGTAGGTGTGGGCAACAACATCGCGCAAATTGCTTTTGATGGAAGTGGCGGGACGAGTTTGGTGGCTGGCGGACATGGTAGCTCAACTGTTGTGCTTAAAGATTCTGCGCTCATTTCCGCAACTTGTCCGAATTATGGATATCCGGGATACTATTCCGCCGGACAGGGAAATGACATAGCGCAAGTTCTTTTTAGTGGCAACGGGGGGACAAGTTATGGAGCTGCGGGACATGGTTCTTCTACCGTTTCAATTACCGATTCTGCGCAGGTTTTTGCATCCAACACTTATTATTTAACAGGAAGCCAAACTGAGTTCAATGACTGTGCGCAAATCCTTTTTGATGGAAGCGGTGGCACAGGTTATCACGCCGGTGGTAGCGGATCCATAAATGTTACCATTAATGGGGCATCGCAGATTACAGCAGAAAACACATTATTATCAGGATATATATACACTAGTAGTGCATATGCAAATGACCTTGCGCAAATCCTTTTTGATGGAACTCCCGGTTTAAACTATGCAGGTGGAGGAAGTGGTTCTTGTACAGTGACAATTGCTGAGAATGCGCAAATTTCTGCGACCAATGGACAAACTATCATAAACAGTGACTATACCAACGATATAGGCCAGATCGTTTTCGATGGAAGCGGAGGGTTTGGGTATACAGTATCAGCAGGAAGCAGTGTGGTTGTTGTGATTCAGGACAACACAATGCTAAATGCAAATAATATCTCCGGAGGAACGATCCAGGGAGGCTACAGCAGCAATGACTGTGGACAGATTATTTTTGATGGGAGTGGAGGGTTTCAGTACGACCAGGAGGAAGTAGGATCGGCCAAAGTGACTTTGCAAGGCGCAGCAAAGCTCATAGCGACAAATGGGGGTTCTATAGTATCCCAGAGTACACAAGGCAGCAATGATTTGGCTCAAATTCTATTCGATGGAAGTGGAGGGTTAGGCGGTGGGACTACTAATGGATCTGGTGTATGTACACTCTTTATTGGAGATACTGTCAGTCTTCAGGCGACAAATACGGGCGTTATGGGCAATACAACGGGCGCGGGCCTTATCAATAACATCGGTCAAATTGTGATAGATGGAAGCGGCGGAGCTAACTTATATGCAGGATATGGAATTGGACATCTTTTTGCTACGATAAGCACGACGAGTCCGATTAGCGCGATAAATGAAACTGGAGCGAGTATCACCAATATTACCAGTACTACAAATAAAATCGGGCAAGTGATTTTTGATGGAAGCAAGGGACAAGGTTCTAATCCAGGCTCAGGAGAATTGACTTTAATTTTTAACGATGGAGTAGCGGTTACTGCCTCGAATAGTGGCACTATTCTTGTTGTAGGGGCTGCGTCGGGCGTTGGACAGATCCTTTTTGATGGAACTGCAGGAGCAGGCTCTGGTTCATGCCTTCTTCAATTGGGCGGAGGAAATACCATTACCGCTACCAATACCTCTACAGGCACTGTTGTTGGAGATCAGATAGCGTTTCGTAACACTGTTATCGAAAATAGCGGAGTTGTGCAGGCAATCAATCAGGGAGGTTCGATCACGCACGGGGTGGCATTTTATGGTCCTGTAACGCAAGCGCAAGGTGTGAATGTGGAGCTTACTGGCTCTTCTCTTTGGGTCGACTCTACACTAAGCCCTTCTTTTGCCATTGCATCCCTTTCTGGAGATGCAAGTAGCACAGCTGTTTTGGATCAGACTTGCACATTTGATACTCCCTTAGGTTCTTCAACAACATTTGAAGGAGATATTTCCGGAACTGGAGGGATGATCGTGACAGGGAGTGGCCAGCAGATCATTTGCGGCGACAACACCTACTTGGGTGCGACAACAGTAGATGGGGGAACGTTGACATTGCAAAGCAGTAACATTCCGGGAACTTTGTTTGTAGCAAACGGAGGGACTTTCTCAGGAACAGGGGTGGTCTCCGGAGCTGCAAATATTATTGGTACGGTAAGACCTGGAAATTCTCCGGGAACACTTACATTTCTAGATGGGTTGAGTGTTAGTGGAACAACTGAGATCGAAGTGTCTCCCACACAAGTTTCCCTTCTTGCGGTATCGGGAGGCAATGCCTCGATTTCCGGAACGCTTAGTGTTTTGGAAGATCCGAGTGTTCGCATTGGAACTACAGGACCTATTGTAACAGTTACCGGAGGAAGTGTTATTGGAACGTTTAGTGCCATTACAAATACAGGCAGTTTGATTCCTGTTGTTATATATACTCCTACAGAGGTTATCCTTAGTTTACAGGCGCCCCCTTCCTCATTTGTGGCACTCCTTGCCGCATCCGATCGGATCCTTCGCAACATTGAAACCTTAAAACAGCTTGATACCCGCAAAGAGTGTACGGAAACACCTTGGGGTGTCTACATAGAGCCTACCGGTTCGTTTGGTCATGTTAAATCCAGACGAAACGTTTTTGGTAATAAATGGCAAACAGTTGGTGTGCGCGCAGGGTCCGATTATCTTTGGACCGATACGGATAGTTTAGAAAACTATCAAATGGGTGTTGTTGCCGAGTATAACCACTTATGGGCGCAGCAATATGAAGAGGGAGGAATTTTTGGAAGCAACGAAGCTTACGGGAGCTTGTATAGTTCATTTGTTCCCCAAATCATGCCAAAACTTGCTATTAACGTGATTGGTGGTGGCGGTTATAGCTGGTATACTTTCAATCGCTATCCACTTGGAACCTCTCATTTTCAGGCAAAGGGACACTCGGGGGGCGGGCAAGCTGATGCGATGCTTGATATCGAATACTTACACCAGCGCAAAAACTTCGATGTGATTCCTACTGTTGCATTGCAATATACCTACACCCATATCAATGGTTACCAGGAAAGTGGGGCAGGGATCTATGGCTTAAAGATGGGCCATCAAACATCGCAGACCCTTTCCACGTTGTTAGGTCTTCGTCTTAGCTCTTCCATTGCGTTAGATTCTTGTATGACTATACGTCCAGAGATATTTGCTGATTGGCAATACCAGTACCTCGATTCTACGATTCACACTCATTGCAGCCCTGTTTTTGCAGGTGCTGGCCCTACAAGCGACCCTCTAAACATTCCCCAATTTGCCCGAAATAGCTTGATTGCCGGAGCTGATCTACGGGTTGATATGCGAGACACAACCATGATCCAGCTTAGCTACGATCTTTGGTACAATCATGACGGCTTGGAAAACTTCTTCCTCCTCGAATACAAAACTAGCTTCTAAGGGATCGTCAAATAATAAATTAAAGCATTTGGTGGTCTTAGGTTGGCTCAGATTTGAAGAATCGCGACGAGGGAGATATTAATTCAATACCTTCGAGGAGCGATCCTTCAAAGATGGGCTGCCATAATGGCCGCAAAATACTTTAAGTTATTGTTTGACGATCCCTAAAGGCTTCTGTTTTGCGTTTTTTGTTTTGCGATTTGCGTTTCTTTTGTATAGTGCATACAAAACACTTGAGGTCTTATGGGAAGGAGTTTGCAGGAGATTCAGGCGCTACTTGGCGAGAAGAGGAAAGATTTATTCACGCATGTGTGTAAGACGGTGCCCAAGGAAAAGCTCCATATTCCAGGAGGGGATTGGGTAGATAGGATCTTTAGTATCTCTGATAGGAATATCCGGGTGCTCAGGAGTTTACAGGCGATGTTGGGCCATGGAAGATTGGCAAATACGGGCTATCTATCCATGTTGCCGGTCGATCAAGGGGTGGAGCATAGTGCGGGGGCTTCTTTTGCAGCGAATCCTGAATATTTTGATCCTGAAAATATTATTAAGCTTGCGATAGAAGGGGGGTGCAATGCGGTAGCGACCACTTTGGGCGTTTTGGGCTCTGTTGCCCGCAAATATGCTCATAAAATCCCGTTTTTATTGAAACTGAATCACAATGAACTTTTGTCTTACCCCAATACGTTTGATCAGACACTGTTTGCCTCAGTTAAGCAAGCCTATGATATGGGTTGTGTGGCGGTGGGGGCAACTATCTACTTTGGCTCGCCTGAGAGCAGACGACAGATCACAGAAATATCCCACGCCTTTGAACAAGCGCACGATTTGGGTATGGCAACGGTCCTATGGTGTTATTTGCGCAACCCGGCCTTTAAGACAGCTGATAAAGATTATCACGATGCAGCGGACTTAACGGGTCAAGCCAACCACCTTGGCGTTACCATTAAGGCTGATATCATTAAGCAGAAGCTGCCTACCTGTAATGGAGGCTTTAAGGCCTTGAAATTTGGCAAGCAAACAGAAAAGATGTACACTACCCTCTGCACAGATAACCCGATCGATCTCACCCGATATCAGGTCATCAACGAGTACATGGGCCGGATTGGCCTGATCAACTCAGGGGGCGCCTCAGGTGACAACGACTTAGCAGCAGCTGTTGAAACGGCAGTTATTAACAAGCGAGCCGGGGGTATGGGCCTTATTACCGGACGCAAAGCCTTCCAGCGCCCCATGAAAGAGGGGATCGAGCTTCTGCACGCCGTACAAGATGTTTACTTGTGCAACGGTATTACCGTTGCTTAGGTATCAAATGTCTTTCCAATCTCCCTGATTCTTTTGAGTACTTGCTCCATTTGCTCTCCACAGGCGGCCATTTCTTCAGATAGTTTTTCTTGTTCTGGCGGGGTTGCTGATTTTAGTGCTTTTTCGTCGGCTTCTACTATTCGATAAGTTGTGGCCAGCTTTTTGTATAATGCTCCGACCTCTTCCAATTTTTCTTCTATTTCTGTTTCCCTTATGGTTTCCATTTTTTGGGCACATCTCTCGTAGCATAAGCCAAATTGTTCTGCTACATATGCTTCTTTGCCCTCTGGTTCTTTTTCTAGGAGGTCTAATTGATCGTGCAATTCTCTTAAGAACCTGTCCTTTTCACGTAGGAAAAAGCTATCTATTTCTTTTAGAGTTTTCTCTAGTTGTTGTTTTGTGGTATTAAAAATACTAGTGTAATGGATTATTTGACGGGATAGCTCATTGGCCATTGATTGGGACATTGCTGCTCCCCTTAGGTTAGCTGTGTCAGCTCCTATCAGTTTATATGTATTTGCGAGGTCTTTGTATAATTTTCCGACTTGGTAGCCCTGTATTTTAGCTTCATTTGCTTTCTCTTTTTCGGCCCAGGTTTCATAGATGGTTCCGATTAGTTTATAGAGTGTTGCTCGATCGAGGTTTCTTGTTGTTTGTTTTACAGTTTTGATAACGCCTTGCAATTCAGTGTATTGTTTGTCTGCGCCTCTGGCCATCAACTCTATTACTCTCCGTATGCCATCTGGGAATTCCTCCTGCTTGTGTACTGTTTCCCGTGTTATTGCACCCATTGCCGCCTCTACTTCTGCTCTTGAGCCACCTCGATCGACTATGGTCCATACTGCTGCCGCTGCTATCCGGGAAACTTCTGAAGTAGCTCCTGCTAGGCAGGCTTTGTGTATAGCATCCGCTTCTGCTCGTTGTGCCGGACTGCGGGAAGGGCCCGCCGCTGATTGTGCGTGCATTTTTTGACTTATCCTCACAGCTGACAACCCATTAGATATACTCATAAATTTTCCCCTTATTTCATTCTTAAATAGAGAAATTATAAAATAATATGAATTTAAATGCATCTAAAATAATAATTATTAATTTAGGAGAATTTTAAATAATTGTTTTGCGGGCTTGTCTGTGGGTTTGATCGACTTGGTGCTGGTTTTCTTCTTTTTTACGACGGGCTGGTCGCCTGTTTCCCAGGGGAAGGGGTGTTTGGCTGGGGGGGTTTTGGCTTTCTGGTCGGGTAGGGGGACGACTTTGTCGATGATTCCGCCCAGGACCGCACCGGGAACGCCGCCGCCTATTGCCCCTCCGATATCTTTTTGTTGCCAGGCGAGTAGCGCGGCAATTTTAAGGGTGGCTTTTTTCGTATTTATTTTAACGTGGTCAGTGGTCCCTCTCATGGGAATATGGAGGACGTAATCTTCGGGAAGTTTTTTAATGCCAAAGGCTTTTTTAAGACAGTTTGCTGTAAGGCCGAGGACCATTTTTACTTCGTTGGAAACGAGATTGAGCTTACCCCAAAGGGCTACATCATAGGTTTCCGCTATGAGAATTTCCGTCCGCTCGAGATTGATGACTCCTTGATTGATATGGACGATGGCAGGCGCAAACCATAGGTTAAGATTGTCTGTTGAGAGCTGTTTTGCTTTAAGAAGGCTAAGAGCGATATTAATGTTCCCCTCGTTTTTACATTCGATCTGTCCGAGTTCAATTTTACAATCGGGAAGGGTGAGCTTGTCGATAGAAAAAGGATAGATGGGGATCGATGTGCCATTTGGAGAGATCTCCAACGTCAGCGGGTGTTTTGATGAAATTGAGGAGATTGAAAGGGGATTGACCTTTTTGAGGAAAAGCTTGCTCATCTCGTCTGTAAAAGTGAGTTGCGCATGAAGGGTGTCTTTTAAATGGAGCATTCCACCTACCAGCTCGCCATTTAAAGAAAATCTTGCGTGAGGGGAGTAAATGTTGGCGTTAATGGAGCCGTTAGAGTCCTGAATTTGTGCTTTGATCGAGAGCTGGCTGCTTGAAACATTTAATGTTAAAGAAAAGGTTTCTTTTGTCCCGGCAAATTGCGCATTTAATGAGAGTGTCTCTCCTATGAAAGGCTCGAGGGCCATCTCACGGGGAAAAAAGGGTTCGAGATACTTAAGCCGCATATCTTCAACAACAACTCTTGCATTTGTCTCTTTTTTAGCAAGATCCATTGTCGCATCGAGACTAACAGACCCTTTGGGATGGGAGGGGTCTCTAATTTCTGAAGAAGTAGAAAAAGAAAGGGTTCTCTTGGGTTCAAAAGTGAATCTACCTTCCATTCCTTCGAGATAGAGATCATTTTGAAAAGAGAGCTTATCTAATACCAGGTGCCCTTTAAATTTCGGAGCTTCTGTAGAAAAGGGCTCGAGTACCACTTTAAATAGGGCAGGAGAAAGGGGTTTTGGCACTTGAAGTGCTGCCACATCATCGGGGCTTAACGTCAGGTCAAGCGTTGTAGGGGTCCTTGTGAAAAAATGTTCGTTTTTAACCGAACCATGGATTTGGGTGTTTAAAACAGAGCTTTGGATATTGATCATGATATGCTCGAACCCTTCAGCAGAAACCTTTGCAGTCATATTCCTGATAGGGAAAAGCTCTGTGTCAATGAGAGGGGAGGTGAAGGTGGCTTCCACTATTTTATCCGCAGGATCGAACTTTTCTATCACCCCATTGATGGTTGCAGGAGTTTTAAGATGAGGGGAAGTATAAATAGAACTAATTCGTGTGGGACCCTCTTCTTTTTCCATATGAAAGTCTACCCCTTTAACAGTCCCATCCGCCTTAAACCTTATCGCTGCAAAATCAAGTTTTTGGCCTGTAAAGGGAAGATTGAGCTCTGATATGGTAACACTTGCGCCCAGCGCGTTTAATACAGCTGGCGCTTTAAGAGAAATATAGCCGGGGTTTGTCTCTGTTTGCAAAGAGGCGGAGGCTTTCTCAGAGTTTAAATTTAGCGCTATATCAAAAATAGAGGGGGTGATTTTGGCATTCAAATCGAGGTTCACAGAAGGACCGATCGGATCAAAATAGGTTCCCTTTACTGGAAGATTGGCAAAAGTGGCTTGAATGTCTAAAAGATCTTCTTGGATAGTAGCGGTTATTGAAAAGCTCCCCACTAAATCCCCTTGGCGAGAATCTCCTTTAGCCTGAACAGCAATCGTATTGCTTTCTTTGTGAGCGTTGAGACTGATTTTTTCAAGGTGGATGTCGCCATAAGAAAGCTGTCCATTCTCAACAACCACTTGTCCCCTTTTAAACATCAGGCTCCAAAGAGAGGATTCACTCTTCACTTCTGGCGCAAAAAATACCACCCCTTTTTTGGAGTATTTCACCTCTTCCATTACCTGGGGACCTAGCCATGTAAAATGGGCATCCTTGATTTCAGCTTTGATAGGAAGGAGGGAAAAGCCCCAGCGGGTAGAAAGGATATAAGGCGCAAGAAAAACAAGGAGAGCAAGAGACCCAAGAACAACAAAAAGGAGGACTTTTAATTTCTTTTGTTTCCTAACCATATCCCATTAAGTGCCTTTTTAAGGCTTTTTCCGCAAGGATAAAGGAAAATAAACGCAAAACGCAAAATAAAAAACGCAAAACAGAAGAAAGGGGGAGCTTAGAGAGCCAGGATTGCGGCTTTACCTGCTGGATCGGTCATTAAGGCAGCCTCAATTTCATCTTCAGTTGGAATAAGGGATTGGATTGAGGCGTCGATTGCCTTAAGCGCGGTGTCGATCGAAAGCATGTTTTCTATATAGAGAGCGTTGTAGGCGTTATGAAGAGCTTGGGGTGTAGTATTAGACTTTCTAAGAAGTTTTTGAAAGTCGGTAAGTTGCCGTTTATTTTTTAGTGCTGTAACGAAATCAGAAAAATTTCCTTCCCATGTTTTAATTATTGGGGCAATGACAGCTGCCTTTGCGCGGTTATCAGTTTCTGGCGGAAGATTTAATCCCATACGTATATTCAAAAATTCAAGATCTTCTTTACTTAGATAAGTCAAATATGTTTCCAATTTCTCTTTATCTATTGGAGCGCTTAATGCGCAGAAAGCATCATATGCGTTTCTTGGTGAAAGTTCTAGTGTAGTGCCACCATTTTTTGCCCTTGATATTTCAATGAGAGTAGCGACTCTGCTCTGAATTTGAGTAAGCTCGGTAGGTGTTTTATTTTTTAAGAAGCCGACTAAATCATCGCTGCCTGCCAACTCTTTAAGAGCAAGAACAGCTCTTGGTTCAGTTTCTTGAAGACTTTTTATTATCGATGATACTGACCACATCCTTCGCGGCCAAGAACTTTGCGCTATAGTGTGTAAGCGAAAAATTAAATCTTGTATTTTAGTGGCGTCTTCTTGTTTTTTTAGAGCTTGCCCATCAGGAGTTAATTCTTTATTGTGCCTTTCGCAGAGGTTAGAAAGTTTTATAGGTGGTTCTTTCATGCTGTTTAATTTTTCTAGATCAATAGCTCGGTAATGCCCTTTTCCATCATAAGAGATAAACAGAGTTTTCGTAGGGTCTAAGCGTTGCCCTTCAGGGAAAGTTGCATGTAAGAGGTAATTTCCGGTATCATTGTCCTTACGAACAATAGCTATAGGTTGGGCTCCTCCTCCCCCTATTCTTGACACGACATAGAAGAAAGGTCCATCTACATTAGTTCCCTCTTGTCTGATGTAATGAGCGTAAAGCTTAATCATTTCTTTGGTTCTATTTTCATCTGCTTCAGGATTGTTACAAAAATGGTCAATTTCATTTAGAGCTAAGGGGAATAGCCTTTTCAATTCCTCTTTTTCTGCGTCCAGAAACGCTACTTGTAGAAGCTTTCGGAAGACAGGGTCTTGAGCTAAGAGCTGTTTATTTGCAGGAACTATCATATAGTTTGCAGCTTCATCGCACAAAATTTGCGCTTTGCCTTTCATGAATGCTGCATATCCGGTATTTGTACAAGAGGCGTCATCACCACATTGTCCATCCCTGTGCATTTGCATGTAGGCTATGGCTGCTGGACCGCATCTACCTAAGTTGTCCGCATTAATCAAATAAGGGACATCTGTTATTGCTTGCATTTGTCTAAATTTTTTGCCGTTATCAGAAACGTTATTCACATCTACAGTTCTTCCGTTAAATCCTAGGGGAACATCGTAAATAGTGCCAGGATTACACCTGTAGATATTCTCAGCTATGGCGTCTTTATTAAATTCGAAATAGTTCTCCATGTCGTCTTTGAAAAGGAATATGGCTTTATTCAAATTAAGGCTGGTGTCGCCATTCAATTCTATTTTATGGATGACCAAATTCTCCCCTTCTTTTTTTACAATGATCCATTGAGAGTCTTTTTTATCAGGATTTGTTTTAAGATCATCTTCATCAAAGAATGGTTCTCCGCTTAAGAGCCCAACGTTTTCTAAGGCTTTAAGGATAGCTTCATTGGTTAAGTCTTGAGCTTGATTTTGCGCGCGAGGGTTAGGAGCAGCTGCAGGAGTGGCTGGGGTAGGGGTATAGAAAACATTAGGCTCTGGAACTATAACCTGATCGGCATAGGCCAGCATTTCAAAGCATCTAGATAAAGGGAGTGTGCCAGCTGGACCATCAGTTCTCGAAAATGCATGTCTAGAAAATAGAGGTTGTAGATTTGGGTACTGTGCGCGGGCTTGAGGACTTAACGCGGCATACTCGTTCTTGGTAATGGTTTTGTTATGGGAGCCTGTTTCGTCTGTATAGTTATAGGTGATCGCATCGGCACTAAGATCGACTGAATTGGTTCCGGGCATGGCAGCACTAATGCCAGCCATAGTTGGTTTAACGAGCATTGTCCACTGCGCTTCAGTAAGGGAGCCGGGAAGGCCATCGTCCTTTGTATAAGTTAGTTTCCAGACTTTGCCGTTAACGGTTACCAATTTGGAGAGTTGAGGTACGGGGGGAGCTAGCAGTGCTGGAGCCGGTCCTGATGACGCTGATGATGGTTTTGACATAGTTTAATTACCTCGTTTTCCTTTTAATATAAGTTTACAATAAATTAACATTTTAATCAAGATAAATGTATAATATTATACTTTAATAATAGACTGATTATTAGCTTGTTGTGACTGTGGAAATTTATTTTGATTTTAAGTGGCTGATCTCGTTAAAGTGAGGATATAATAGGATAGGTGCGACTTATATCTTTAACACACTAAAAGTTAGGGTCTTATGAAAAAATGGATAGGATTAATTATTTTTTGCCTCCCCCTTTCAGCTGAGGTAATATTCCTCTCAGAGGTCGATGAGGTGCGCTTTAAAGGGGAAGGGACCCTTCATATTTCTCAGGCTGACCATAATGAGATCCTCGTCCAAAACAAGGTAAATACCCAGGTAAACCTCCGCGATCATCTTCTGGAGATCTCAGGCGATAACTGCTTCCTCGCCGTCAAAAACCTCCAAAAACTCACCCTAGATAGCAACTCGAAGGTAAAGCTCGATGGGATCAAAACCATCAACCTCCAAATCACCCTCCCAGATTCGGGCGAAACCACCCTTAGTCTCGAGAGTGAGTAATTGGCTATGTTGGGTCGTAAACAGATATAAAATGGTCTTCTCCATATTTCAATATTTTTTCATCGGCTGTAACCAGAACAGCATTTTCTTCATAAGCAGTGGCAATAAGTATACGATCTGCCGGGTCAGCGTGAATAATGCCTGGCAAACGATTGCTTAGCATAGCTACTTGGAAAGAAAATTCTGCGGTGAGAATGCCTGGAAGTTCTACCCACTGCTTTACCCAATCAGTCACATCCATATCTAAAACAATTCTATGTCTTTCGACTAGTTTGGATATTTCCCAAATGGAAATGGGAGAAATTAATAAGTGCTCAAGAGCTCTTATTCGTTCAAGGGATTTTCTAAAAGAGGGAGATAAAATGGGATTTCCTTGGGCGGCCCAAAGCCATATGTGAGTATCCAATAAAAGTTTGTGTTGTTTAATTTCCTTAATTTGAGGCATCCCAAACCTCATCGATTGGTTCTATGATGTCTCCCACAATCCGAATTGTTCCCTTCATTTTACCAAATAATTTGGTGGATTCTTCTTCAATAGGCATGAGTTGGGCAATTGGTTTATTCCTTTTGGTAATGATAATTTTCCGTTTTGTCCGATGGACTTTGTCCATTAGTTTTAAACATTTAGCCTTAAACTTTCCGGCTTGAAT
Source organism: Chlamydiota bacterium (assembly GCA_013288895.1). GTDB lineage: Bacteria > Chlamydiota > Chlamydiia > Chlamydiales > Rhabdochlamydiaceae > JABDHB01. The sequence continues at coordinate 23,024 of JABDAY010000028.1, forward strand.
ATGTTCAGGCATACTACCTCCTATATGGTCATCTTAATATGACTATATCATATTCGGTTTTTCGGGTCAACCGAATAAACTTGCTTGAAAAGAGAAGGGCTTAGGTGATGCTTAGGAGACAAATGTTTTCAAACGCAAAAGCGCAAAGACGCAAAAAATAAAATTTCTTTTTGCGTCGTTGCGATTTTGCGCTTTTGCGTTAATCCTAGGTTTCCGACGTGAGGCGGGAGAGCTCGCGGCTTTTTTCGATGGGGTATTTTTGCTCGATCTTGCTGAATTTTTCGAAGACGGCATCGAAGAGGTCGATGTTCAAGACCTCGGCAACGCGGACGAGATAGAGAAAAATATCGCCGATCTCTTCTCTGGCATTTTGAAGGCGCTCAGGGAATTTTTCTGGGAGTTGTTTGAGTTGATTATCAGAGAGCCACATGAAGATTTCCATGAGTTCGGCTGCCTCTGCAGCGAGGGCCATGCTGAGGTTTTTTGGGGAATGAAACTTTTGCCACTCACGGTCTTTATCAAATTTGCGGATCATCTCACGGATTTTCTCTAATTTGTCCACAATTACTCCACGGTGACAGATTTGGCGAGGTTGCGGGGTTGATCGATGTCGCAGCCCCGCTCTTTAGCGATGTAGTAGGCGAGGAGCTGGCTTGCGACGGAATAGGGGATGGATGCGAGCTCGTCGAGGGTATGAGGAAGGTAGATGATGTCGTGGGCAACTTTTTCGATTTCAGGGGAGTTTTCTGGGACGAAGGCGAGGATTTTAGCGCCTCTGGCCTTGACTTCCATGAGGTTGCTGAGGGTTTTCTCGTAGGTTTTTTTGTTGCCGCACATGCCGATGACGGCGAGATCAGGGCCGGCAAGGGCAATGGGGCCGTGCTTCATCTCGCCTGCGGGGTAGCCATTAGCATTGAGGTAGCTGATCTCTTTGAGTTTTAGGGCAGCTTCTAGGCTTGTGGTGTACATATAGTGTCTGCCTAGGAAGAAGAAGTTCTCAAAACTTGCATATTTTTTGGCAATGGCTTCAATTTTGTCTTTTTGGTGCAGGACTCTTTCTACAATAGTGGGAAGCTCTTGAAGTTCTTTAAGGAAGGTTTGACCCTCTCCTTTATCCATGGAGCGGAGCCTTGCCATGAGAAGGGTAAAGAGGGCTAGAACAGTAAGCTGGCTGGTAAAGGCCTTTGTGGAGCAGACGCTGATTTCTGGGCCAGCGCGCATGAAGAGGCACGAATCTGCTTCACGGCAAAGAGAGGTATTGCGCACATTGCATATTCCTAGAACTTTGGCCCCTTTTATTTTGGCTTCACGCAAGGCGGCAAGTGTATCAACGGTTTCGCCTGATTGGGAGATGGCTATAACGAGGGTATTTGCATCGATGATCGGATTGCGGTAACGGAATTCTGAGGCGATCTCGGCAGTTGTGGGAATTCTAGCTTTATCCTCAAGCATAGAGGCTGCAACGCATCCTGCATGCCAGGAGGTGCCGCAAGCAACGATAATGATCCGTTTGACAGAAAGAAGTTCTTGAGGGGTGAATTTAAGATTCTCAAATTCTGCTGTTCCAAAATCCATGATAAAGCGGTTATGAAAGGCTTGTTGGATGGTTTGGGGTTGCTCGAAGATCTCTTTGAGCATAAAGTGGTCAAAGCCGTTTTTAGAGATCACTTGAGAATCGGTTTCAAGGCGCTCTTTTTTCTTTTCGATTTTTAGAGATTGGGCATTAAAGACTTCAACTTCACCGGCTTTTACAAGGGCGATTTCGTCGTTATGCAAAAACATCACATCGAGGTCATTAAGATTAAAGGCATTGGCATCAGACGAGATTAGAGCCTCTTTTCTAAGAGGAGAAGTGCCTATGCAGATGGGGCTTTCGCGTGAGGCCGCAATGATTTGGTCGGGGTGATTTTTATGGATAATGGCAAGTCCCCAAAAGCCGCGTAAAAAACTTAGAGCTTTTTGGACAGCTTCTAGGAAGTTCCCCTCATAACAATGGGCGATGAGCTGTGCGACTATTTCTGTGTCAGTATCGGAACTAAATTCAATCCCTTTAGAGATGAGCATATCCCTGAGGATATTATGGTTTTCGATGATCCCGTTATGGACAACGGCAACGGTATTGTTTTGATCAAAGTGGGGATGGGCGTTTTTTGTGGAGGGTTCCCCGTGTGTTGCCCAACGGGTATGGGCGATTGCTATGTCTAGTTTTAAGGGGAGATTTTCCAGGGAGGTTTTTAAGGAGGAGAGTTTTCCAGCTTCTTTTCTCG
>JABDAY010000029.1 GCA_013288895.1 Chlamydiota bacterium
GGCGATGATTACCTTGCTTTCTTAAAACTTTCTTTTCTGCTACGGCGTAGAGCTTCGCTCAAAAGAGGCGTTGATTCCTTCACTCTTTAAACCCCCTGCATTTCCCTCTTCCTCAGCGACCTCTGCGTCTCAGTCTTCACTCAGCGCAGATGAAATTCAACATTCAGCCAATAAGCTTGTTTGTATATCGTCCAAAAAATCCAATTTTTTTTGCAGAAATAGCCTGTTTTCGCGGACTTTTGCATCCGCTCTTCACTCCGTGCTGATGGAATTCGGCCTTTAAACAAAAAGCCTGAAGAGCCTATTAAGCTCTTCAGGCAGTTTTGCGTTTATTGTTTTGCGTTTTGCGTTTACCTCGTAAGGATAAAGTCGAAGATGTGCTCATCCTTGGCTTCTTCCTGATCGATGAATTTGACAAGGCGATCTCTAAACTCTCTAAATCCTGTGCCGCCCGGGATTTGGTGACCCATGATCAGGTTGGACTTAAAGTCGAGTAGATAGTCTGTCTTCCCTTCTGTCGCAGCGTCGGTAAGTACACGTGTTGTGTCTTGGAACGCAGCTCTAGATATAATCGAGTCTGTTTCGAGAGAGGCTTTCGTGATACCGAGAAGTACAGGAGAGGCATGTGCAGGTCTTTCTCCGGCTTCTTTTGCTTTTCTGTTCTGAGCAAAGAAGTTTTTACTGTCGACGTCTTCTCCATATAAGAAGATCGTATCGCCAGGTTCTGTCACACGCACTTTACGGAGCATTTGACGCACGATAATCTCGATGTGCTTGTCATTGATGTCAACCCCCTGGAGGCGATACACTTCTTGCACCTGGTTCACGAGGTATTTTTGCAGTTCGCGCACTCCGCAAATCTCAAGAATTTCGTGAGGGATGACAAGACCATCTGTAAGTTGTTGTCCTTTGATAACATTGTCCCCTCTTTGGATGATTAAGTGTTTTGTCAGAGGGATAAGATGTTCCTCTTCCATTCCAGTTTCATCATCTCGAACAACGACAATACGTTTGTTTTTTTGAACACCTCTAAAGTCGACAATACCATCAATTTTCGCGATCTCAGCAGCATCTTTAGGCTTTCTAGCTTCGAAAAGCTCGGCCACCCGAGGAAGACCGCCGGTAATATCCTTTGTCTTAATCGCACCGCGAGGGAGCCTTGCTAGCAACATACCGGCAGAGACTTTTTGCCCCTCCTGAACTGAAATGACAGCTCCTGATGGGATCGCATAGGTACCGATCAGCTCTTTGCAACCTGCATCTGCATAAATCACGATCTGTGGATGGAGCTCGCCTCTATGCTGTTTTACGGTCAGCTCAGTTTGGCCAGTCTTTTTATTGACTTCCCGCTGAGTTGAAATCCCTTCAACAAGGTCCTCATACTTGACAAACCCTGGGCGCTCACAAATAATGGGGATATTATGTTGTTCCCAAAGGGCAATTTTTGTCCCTTTCCTCACTTTAGCACCATCAGCAAGGAGAATTTGCGTACCTAGCTCAAGGGTGAATGTTTGGAGAGGTTCAATCGATTTTGTGCTTAAGAGTTTTTTGTATTCCTCTAAAGGTCTTCCCTCATCTCGCACAATATGGAGCGTTCCGTTTTTATTGAGGGCAAGCCACACGCCATCTTCATTTTGAACGGTACGGAGATCTTTATAGATCAATATACCGTCATGCTCAGAGATAAGCTCTGGGCTAAGAGATGCAGAGGCGATACCGCCCAAGTGGAAGGTTCTCATCGTGAGCTGAGTTCCAGGTTCCCCGATCGACTGCGCAGCAATAATACCGACAGCTTCCCCCATACCTACAATGGTTCCGTTGGCAAGATTCAGTCCATAGCATTTTGCGCAAATACCACGCTTGCTTTCGCAGGTCATTGCAGAACGGATCTTCACACTTTCAATACCGGCATCGTCAATAGCTTCTGCTTGTTTTAGCGTTAGCGTATCATTTGCTTTAGCAAGTAGCTTGGTGCTATCGCCTGGTTGGTAATTATCATCGACAACGGTACGTCCAAATATACGGTCTTTCAAGGAAAGGAGCTCTTCCTGCCCCTGCTTAATGGCAGAGATCTCAATACCGTTCAGTGTACCGCAATCAAATTCTGTGACAAGAACATCTTGTGCAACGTCGACAAGACGTCTTGTAAGATAACCTGAGTCAGCAGTCTTAAGAGCAGTATCGGCAAGACCTTTACGGGCACCGTGAGAAGAAATAAAGTACTCAAGTACGCTTAATCCTTCACGGAAGTTAGCCGTAATGGGAGATTCAATAATCTCCCCAGAAGGTTTAGCCATAAGACCGCGGAGCGCACCTAGCTGTTTTACCTGCGATTTATTACCGCGAGCGCCAGAGTCCATCATCAAGAACAGCGGATTCAACTCCCCTTTCTTAGTTTCACTGATGAGTTTAAAGAGCTCTTCAGATAAGACGTCTGATACTTCTGTCCAAATACCGATGATCTTTGACTTTCTCTCACCGTCAGTGATGATACCGTCTTCATATTGCTTTTGGACAACGCGAATTTTGACATAAGCATCTTCAATCACTTTGGTCTTATTGGAAGGTACACGAACATCGCATACACCCATTGAAAGGGCAGCTCTTGTAGCTTCAGCGAATCCAAGATTTTTTAAGTTATCAAGGAATTTTACCGTAGCTTCAAGGCCCACTTTCTTATAAGTCTCAAGTACGAGCTCACTCATCTTTTTCTTACGGAGAGGATAGTTTTGAAAGCCGAGCTCTTTGGGGACGATCGTATTAAAAATAACCCGTCCCGGTGTGGTTTCAATAATCCCAATATCAAGTCTTAACTTAATCTTCTCGTGAAGGCGAATTCCTCTGCCAATCTCATCTCGTCTACCATCTGGAACCTTACCCTCTGCTTCAAACCAGTTAAAGCTTCCGCCTGAATTCATGGCGAGAAGAACTTCCTGTGTATTGCCAAATACTTTTGTTTTTTGGCCATGTTCTTCTGGAATATACAAAGGATCGTACATTAAGTAGTACAAGCCCAAAATCATATCCTGTGAAGGGACCGCTACTGGTTTTCCGGATGATGGAAGGAAAATGTTATCGGGAGCCATCATCAGGAGTTTAGCTTCAATCTGCGCTTCAATTGAAAGAGGTATGTGAACGGCCATTTGGTCACCATCAAAGTCAGCATTGAACGCTGTACAGACGAGTGGGTGGATCCGGATCGCTTTACCTTCAATTAAAATTGGCTCAAACGCTTGAATACCCAATCTATGCAATGTAGGTGCGCGGTTGAGGAGGACAGGGTGTCCTTTAATGATCTCTTCTAACACGTCCCATACTTCAGGGGCCTGTTTCTGGATCATCTTTTTTGCAGAGCGGATTGTATAGACATAACCCATGTCTTTAAGACGTTTAACGATGAACGGCTCAAAAAGTTCGAGGGCCATCTGCTTTGGCAGACCGCATTGATTGAACCTAAGTTCGGGACCGACGATAATAACTGAACGTCCAGAGTAGTCAACCCGTTTTCCAAGAAGGTTTTGACGGAAGCGCCCTTGTTTACCTTTAAGCATTTCTGAAAGGGATTTAAGGGGACGGTTTCCGGCGCCCATTACAGGATGTCCATGACGTCCATTATCAAAAAGAGCATCGACAGCCTCTTGCAGCATCCTCTTTTCGTTGCGGACGATCACATCTGGAGTCTTGAGTTTTAAAATGGCCTTCAATCGGTTATTACGGTTGATCACTCTTCGATAGAGATCGTTAAGGTCTGATGTAGCAAATCTACCCCCATCTAAAGGGACAAGGGGTCTAAGTTCAGGCGGAATGACAGGGACTGCTGACATCACCATCCAGTCTGGACGGTTCGGAGAAGAGACAAAGCTCTCCACAATTTTAAGACGTTTTGCAATCTTCATTCTTGCTTGCATAGACTTTGTCTTGCGAAGCTTCTCTTTTAGGTCAGTTACGAGAAGACCGAGGTCTTCTTTTTCTAAAAGTTCCCGAATAGCATCGCCCCCCATTCTAGCAGCAAATGCATCTGATCCCCATTTCTCTTGGGCTTCTCTAAATTCGGTATCGTTTAAAAGCTGCTTTCTTTCTAAAGTAGTGCGACCCGGATCTACAACAACGTATTCCTCATAATAGACCACACGCTCCAAATCGGCGGAAGTCATCCCCAAAATATTTCCAATTCGGGATGGCATAGTCTTGAAAAACCAGATATGGACTACAGGGACGGCGAGGTCAATGTGAGCCATTCTTTCTCTACGAACTTTAGAAAGTGTCACTTCAACGCCGCAACGATCGCAAACAATCCCTTTATGCTTGATTTTCTTGTATTTACCGCAAGCACATTCCCAATCTTTTGTGGGTCCAAAGATTTTTTCACAGAACAATCCCCCTTTTTCAGGCTTAAATGTTCTATAGTTGATTGTTTCAGGCTTTTTAATCTCTCCCCTTGACCATTCATTTCGAATGACGTCGTCGGAGGCAATTTTTAAGGTAAGCTTATCAAATTGTTTTTCTTCGTCCATCTCTTATATACCCCCAGTGGCTATTTCAGTGCGGACGTCAAGGCAAAGGCCTTGCATCTCTTTAAACAATACATTACGTGACTCTGGTATCCCTGCAACGAGCAGATTATCACCTTTGACAATCGATTCGTAAATGCGGGTACGTCCTGCAACGTCATCTGATTTGACGGTCATCATTTCTTGGAGCAAGTTAGCGGCGCCATACGCTTCTAGCGCCCACACTTCCATCTCCCCGAATCTTTGTCCCCCCATCTGCGCTTTACCGCCAAGAGGCTGTTGCGTGACAAGAGAGTAAGGACCGATAGAACGAGCGTGGATCTTATCTGCAACAAGATGGCTCAATTTTAAGATATAAATATATCCTACGACGACACGGTTATCGAAACGAAACCCTGTTCTTCCGTCATAAAGATGCATTTTTCCATCTTCGGGAAGGCCAAGTTCTTTCATCATCGCCCAAATACGGGATTCTGGGAACCCTTCAAATACAGGACTCTTTACATAAATCCCAGCGCGTCTTGCGGCAAACCCTAAGTGAGTTTCTAGGAGCTGTCCCATATTCATACGAGAAGGAACCCCAAGAGGATTTAAAATCACCTCTACTGTTTGACCGTTGTTTAAGTAGGGCATATCAGCTTCGGGAACGACTTTAGAGACAACACCTTTGTTACCGTGGCGGCCTGCCATCTTATCGCCCACTTGCAGCTTGCGCTTTGATGCGACATAAACTTTCACCTGACGGATCACGCCTGGATCGAGCTCTGTATCCCCTTTGCGCATATACTCAACTTCAGTCTTCTGATGCATTTGAACTTCTTGCATCGCATGATCAAACTGGAGGAGGATTTCGCGTAGTGCTCGATAAAGTTCATTATCAGCGATAATCAGATCTTCAACTTTTTCAGTTTCTAGAGTTTCGATCATGTCTTGAGTGATCGGCTCTCCTTCGCTAATCATGATATCACCGCTCTTACGATGCATGATCGGGCCGGGGGCTTTTTCCCCTATAAGAAGAGCTCCAACTTTCTCATGGAATTCCATGATAAGCTCAGTTTCCTTAGACTTATAATCCATCTGAATAGTCTTAATTCTCGATGTCTCTTCAACAAGCTCGTCATCTGTTTTTGAGAGTCTATCTCTGCGGCTAAAGACTTTAACATCCATCACTACCCCTTCAGTTCCCGGAGGTGCGGTAAGTGATGCGTCTTTAACATCCGCGGCTTTTTCACCAAAAATGGCTCTTAACAGCCTTTCTTCGGGGGCAAGTTCGGTTTCTGTTTTAGGGGTGATTTTTCCTACGAGGATATCGCCTGGCTTCACTTCTGCGCCAATACGAACAATCCCATCTTCCCCGAGGTTTGCAAGAGCTTCCTCGGATACGTTCGGAATATCACGGGTAATCTCCTCTTTCCCGAGCTTGGTATCACGTGCTGTGAGCTCAAACTCTTCAAGATAGATCGATGTGTAATAATCTTCGCGGAGCAACTTCTCTGAGATGATAATCGCATCCTCGTAGTTATAACCGCACCAAGGCATAAATGCCGCAAGGACGTTTTTACCCAGAGCAATCTCACCTTTGTCCGTTGCAGGGCCGTCGGCCAAAACATCGCCGGCTTTCACCTGATCTCCAATATCGCAAATCGGGGTCTGATTAATGCATGTACCACCATTTGAACGGAGGAATTTTTTCAAGACATAGATTTTCTTGCTTAAAGGGTTTAACTTCGAAGAAACAACAATCTTAAATCCATCGCAAAATTCAACAACTCCATCTTCTTCTGCAATGATTACAGCTCCAGAGTCGCGTGCAGTTCTTGCTTCCAAACCTGTTCCCACAATGGGGGCATCTGTTTTAAGAAGAGGGACACCTTGCCGTTGCATGTTAGATCCCATCAGGGCGCGGTTAGCGTCATCGTGCTCAAGAAACGGGATCAATCCAGTAACAATAGAAACGAGTTGTTTAGAAGAGATATCCATGTGGGTGACCTTAGAAGTGTCTATTTTCATAGGTTCGCTTCTATATCTCGCCCAACATTGTGTTTCCACAAACATGTTCATTTCATCAAGGGGAGCGGATGCCTGAGCAATGACGTTTGATTCTTCTTGGTCTGCTGTCATGTATTCAATTTCATCAGTGACAACACCATCTCTGACAATACGATAAGGGGTTTCTATAAAACCAAACTCGTTAATCTTAGCAAATGAAGATAGTGATGTGATCAAACCGATGTTTGGACCTTCAGGAGTCTCAATAGGACAGATCCTGCCATAGTGGCTAGGATGAACGTCACGCACTTCAAAACCTGCACGTTCCCTATTCAAGCCGCCTGGCCCTAGAGATGACAAGCGCCGTTTATGGGTTAGCTCAGCAATAGGGTTTGTTTGGTCCATAAATTGAGAAAGTTGGGATCTACCAAAAAAGTCTTTTAGAACGCCTGCGAGACCTTTTGCAGATACAACCTTTCCAGGTGTTAATGTGTCTGCAGAGAAATCAAAAAGGTTCATCCTTTCTTTAATGATCTTTTCCATGCGGGCAAGGCCCACACGGCACTGATTTTGAATCAATTCGCCGACTGAACGGACACGCCTATTTCCTAAATGGTCGATATCGTCCACGTGAGCGTCTTCATCTCCTTTCTTGAGGCGTATCAGATACTTGATAGCACCAACAACGTCCTCTTTTCTAAGGGTGACATTTGTTAGAGCTTCATCGCTTGTATCAAGACCCAGTTTCCGGTTTAATTTATAACGGCCAACTTTGCCCAGGTTATATCGTTTTGGATCAAAGAAAAGGCGCATAATTGCAGAACGGGCATTCGATAAAGTTGCTGGCTCTCCGGGTCTAATTTTGCGGTAAAAATCTTTTAACGCAGATTCATAGGAATCTGTGGGATCTTTTGCGAGCATTTTGATAATGGGGCTTGTCTCATCTGCATCTTCTGCAATACGGACCGCCGTAATCTGTGAATCTAACATCCTCTTTAACATAGAGGTAGTCAACTTTTCCGATGCTTTTCCAAATACCACACCTGTCGCTTCTTCAATGACATCTTCAGCTAGGATTTTACCAACAAGTTTAGCGAAGTCCTTTTCTGACTTAATTTTTACTTTAATAGTGCTAAAAAATTCTTCAATGATATCTGAATCTGTAGAATAACCAAGGGTTCTAATAAATGAAGTTGCCAGAACTTTACGTCTTCTTTTCTTACGGTCAACATAAATATAGATCAAGTCGTTTGTGTCGAAAGAACCTTCGAGCCAACTTCCACGATAAGGGATCACGCGGAAGGAATAGATGTTCATCCCCTTTGGATGTCTTTCGAATTCAAAAGAGATACCAGGCGAACGGTGGAGCTGAGATACGATAACTCTTTCAGCGCCATTAATGATAAATGTCCCCTTGTCAGTCATGATGGGTAAAGTTCCCATGTAGACCTCTTCTTCCTTTATCCCTGTTTCATCAGTTAACCGGAATTTTACTTTTAAGGTTACATTGAATGTGATTCCTCTTCTAATACACTCTTCAGGTGTATACTTGGGAACTCCTAAGCTATAAGATAAGTATTCAAGGATTGTCTTTTCATCGTAAGATTTAATAGGAAATATCTCATTGAACACTTCGTGCACGCCGACATTTTCCCTTTCATGTGGCAACTTATTCGTTTGCAGAAATTGATTATAAGACTTAATCTGGATTTCAATGAGGTTTGGAAGATCGATGATCTCTTCCTTTTCATGAAAACTCACCCGGTGTGGCGGTCTTTTTAGCATTGAAGGCTCCCTGTGGCTTAAAGAATAGAACAACAAAAATATCGCAAATCTATAATTAAGAGCAATACTTTAAAAAAAATTTATACAAAATGGTAGACAGGAGTACACCAATGTACTCCTGTCTGACCTGAAATCACTTGTGTTAGAGACCTTTTACAGTCACTTTTCCGCCTGCCGCAGTAATCTTTTTATTGATTTCTTCCGCGTCGGCTTTAGTTGTAGTTTCTTTTAGGACTTTAGGTGCGCCTTCTACGAGGTCTTTAGCTTCTTTTAGGCCAAGTCCTGTAATCTCGCGCACTGCTTTAATAATGCCGATTTTCTTATCAGGAGTAGATTCTTCTAAAGTGACTTTAAATTCAGTCGATTCAGCTTCAGGAGAAGCTGCAGCAGCAGCAGGTGCAGCAGCCATCATAACTGGCGCAGATGCGGCGGCTTTTACACCCCATTTGTCTTCTAAAAGTGTCTTAAGTTTCGACATGTCTAAAACGCTAAGTTCGCTTAGTGTGTCTACGATTTGTTCTAATGTTTGTTTACTCACAAGTTACCTCTCCAATATAAAATTGTTTAATTGTTAGATTGTTCTTTATTTTCCATGCAAAATAATACGCTAGTAAGAAGTGACTCCACAACAGCTAAAGTTTGGCTTAATGGAGCTTCGAGCGTTCCTAGGAACGCTGCGCGCATTTCGTCTTTTGATGGTAGTTTTGCAATTTGTTCAACGTCACTGGCTGTACAAACTTGTCCTTCAAACCGTCCGCCTAAAACCTTTAGCACATCTTCGTTTTCTTTGCGATATTGATAGATGACCTTAGCAACGGATACAGGATCACTAAGGGCAAAAAAGACCCCAATATGACCCTCAAGCATCTTTTGCTCTAATGTAAATCCTGCTGCGGCTGCTGCTTTTATAAGAATTCTTTTACGGACGACTTCAAATACGCCCCCAGAACTTCCTATTTTCATGCGCAGATCAGATGCCATGTTAGGTGTTAACTTTTGATAAGAGGTTAACACTATCGCAGTAGATTGATCCATTTTGTCTTTTATTTCATCTAATAACAGTTGCTTCTCTTCTCTCATCCGGGTTCTCCTGTTATTGACTGAAGATCAACTTTAATTCCTGGACCCATTGTCGAGGATAAGACGAGTGATTTCAGATATTGTCCTTTAGAGGTAGGAGGTTTTGCTCTCGAAATAGCTAAGAGTAAAGCGTTGATATTCTCAACTAATTTATCCGTAGCAAATGAGAGTTTTCCAACCATATTATGGACAACTCCAGATTTATCTGATTTAAACTCCACTTTCCCCGCTTTGACTTCCTTAACGGCTTTCGCAACGTCAGCAGCCACGGTTCCTGCTTTAGGTGTTGGCATCAATCCTCTAGGTCCAAGAACTTTACCCAACTTTCCTACATCCCTCATCATATCTGGTGTCGAAATGACCGCATCATAATCGGTCCAACCGCCCTTAACTTTTTCAATTAAGTCATCATTGCCAGCAAAATCTGCTCCTGCTTCAAGGGCTTCTTTAAGCTTGTCCCCTCTTGCAAAAACTAAGATTCTCACGCTTCTACCCGTACCATTCGGTAATGCTACAGTTCCACGGATTTGCTGGTCTGATTTGCGGCTATCGACGCCAGTAACGAGCGCTAAATCGACCGACTGATCAAATTTGACAGGCGGACATTTTTTTAAGACTTCGATAGCTTCAGATAGTGAAAGGGTTTTTTCCTTATCAACCATCTTTTCTATCTCCCGAAATCGCTTGCTTCTTCGCGTCATAGTTTCCTTTTTTAATCAACAATATCAACGCCCATAGAACGAGCTGTACCCATAACGACCAGGTCTGCTGCTTCGTCACTAGTAACTCTCATATCTTGCCGTTTTTGATTTACTATCTTTCTCACTTGAGCTTTCGTGAGTTTGCCCACTTTATCTCTATTAGGCACCTTTGAGCCAGACTCGATCGCCAATTCCTTGAGGATCATTCTAGACACAGGCGGCTGTTTAGTGATAAACGTGAATGTTTTATCGGAATACACAGAAATGACAACTGGAAGGATATCTCCTGCTTTGTCCTGTGTTTTCGCATTAAATTCTTTACAGAATCCCATGATGTTAATACCTGCAGAGCCTAGCGCGGGTCCAATAGGAGGCGCAGGGTTTGCTTTCCCAGCTGGAATTTGCAACTTAATAGTTTTTAGTAATTTCTTTGCCATATATCTTCCTTTTATCAAGATAAGTCTGTGTCAGCAGGAACTTGCTCAACTTGCCAAAATTCCAAATCGTCTACACGAGTTTCTCGCCCAAAAATAGATACGAGAACACTGAGACGCCCCTTATCATGGAATACGTCTGTAACAATCCCAATGAAGTTAATAAAGACTCCATCCACAATTTTAACTTTATCGCCAGGCACAATGTTGTGCTTTTGTGTGATCCCCTTCTTCTTCTCTTCCAGGTCTTGAAGGATCACATCCACTTCAGTCTGAGAAATCGCCTCAGGTTTCGCACCGCCTAAAAACTCGATGACCCCATTCGTATTTTTTACATACATCCATGAATCATCAGTAAGGTTCATTTTCACGAGGATGTAGCCAGGCCATAATTTCTTTTCACTGACTTTTTGTTGACCTTTCTTGACTTCAGCCACATTTTCTGTAGGAACAAGAATTTCATCAACAAGCTCGACCATCCCTTGGGACTCACGGTTATCCTCAAGGGCTTTCTTAACTTTCTTTTCCTGACTTGAAATGACTTGAATTACGTACCATTTATGCATGTTAAAAATCCTTTATCCAAAAATTCGATGTAGTAACAAAGTTAACCCTTCAAGCACACCTTTAATAACAAGGTCAAACAAATATATTCCAAGGCCAAAAGTAAAGGTGGTTATTACCACTAACTTAGTAAAGAAGATCAGCTCGATCTTCGTCGTCCAAGTAATTTTACTTAGCTCTTCTTTAATTCCCCTAATAAACCCGACTTTTGGCCCGCTCTCTGTTGTATCAGACAAACTAACTTGCTTCCCTTTTACTTCCATCAATGTCACGTTTCCCCCTTCAGACCCCTTGCGCAATTTCATTTCCCCATTTGCTCATACGAGTGGGGAGGGATTCGAACCCCCGACCAGCGGCTTTGGAGACCGCTGCTCTACCAGCTGAGCTACCCACCCACACTTAGTAAAGGCTAAAGTATAAAGGCTAAAGGCTAAAATGTCTAGCCTTTAGCATCAATTACCTAAAAAAATCCTATTTAAGAATTTTTGAGACTGTCCCCGCTCCAATTGTTTTTCCACCTTCACGGATCGCAAATCTCATTCCTTCTTCCATGGCGATAGGATAGAGTAGTTCGGCTGTCAGCTCGACGTTATCACCTGGCATAACCATCTCTACACCGTCTGGGAGAGTGACAGTTCCTGTTACGTCGGTTGTTCTGAAGTAGAACTGAGGGCGGTAGCCAGTAAAAAATGGCTTATGGCGTCCACCTTCATCTTTGTTCAGAACGTAAATAGTACCTTTAAATTTAATGTGAGGTGTGCAAGTTCCTGGAGCAGCGAGCACCATCCCACGGTCGATATCTTTTTTCTCAAGGCCTCTTAAAAGAATACCAACGTTTTCACCCGCTCTGGCTTCGTCCAATATTTTATTGAACATCTCAAGACCTGTAGCAACGGTTTCACGTGTTTCTCTTACGCCGACGAGTTGAAGCTTATCGTTGACTTTTACAATACCTCTTTCAACGCGGCCTGTAGCCACAGTTCCTCTACCAGAGATAGAGAAGACGTCTTCAATAGGCATCAAGAAAGGTTTATCAACTTCTCTTACTGGAGTAGGGATTTTTTCATCCACAGTATCCATAAGTGTTTTAATCGCCTTAACATACTCTGGGTCTCCCTCAAGAGCTTTTAAAGCCGATCCGCGGATGATAGGAACGTCTTTATAGCCTTTTGCTTCCAAAAGCTCAGCAAGCTCAACTTCTACAAGGTCAACGAGCTCTTCGTCACCTGGACCGATCATATCCATTTTGTTAAGGAATACCACAATTGCAGGAACGCCCACTTGGCGCGCCAAGAGGATATGCTCTTTTGTTTGAGGCATCGCACCATCTGTAGCAGACACAACGAGGATAGCCCCATCCATTTGCGCCGCACCAGTAATCATGTTTTTAATATAGTCAGCGTGGCCTGGACAGTCAACGTGTGCATAGTGACGTTTAGCTGTTTCATACTCTACGTGGGTAGAGTTGATCGTAATACCACGCGCTTTTTCTTCGGGTGTATTGTCGATCGATGCATAGTCACGAAATTTCGCTCCCCCTGATTCCGCAAGTACTTTTGTAATCGCGGCTGTTAAGGACGTTTTACCATGGTCAACGTGGCCAATAGTACCGATGTTGACGTGCGGCTTGTTCCTCTTATATGTTTCTTTTGCCATTGTAATCCTCCGTTAATTCTATAAATTTCTTTTGCCCAAAATAGGAATTGAACCTACGACCGCTTGCTTACCATGCAAGTGCTCTACCACTGAGCTATCTGGGCAGATTTCACGCACGAAAGCACTAAAGTTTATTCTGCAGTCTAAAAAAAATCAAGTTCGAAAATAAAAAAACTCACTTTTGTCGATAAATTATCCTTGCTTTCGTCAAATCATATGGAGACATCTCCACAGTTACAGTATCCCCTACTAGCACACGGATATTGCGCATCCTCATTTTTCCACAAAGATGGGCTATAACTTTCATCCCATTTGCAAGAATGACGCTAAAATGCATGTTAGGCAGGAGCTCTTCTATTTTTCCGTCGATTTTGATCGTATCTTCTTTAGGCATGGGAAAATGCAGCTATTGGTTAAAATATAGGGAGATGAAAACATGATGGAATATTATTGTCAAGAATTAGAAGAAAAAAAAGATCGGGCACGCACGCGGGCACGGGCACAGGCACGAAAGAAAACAAGGCTGAACTTTCTTCTCTTTCCGGATTTCGTGCCCGTGCCCGTGCCCGCGTGCGTGTCCGACTCTTCAGCTTGTAATTATGCAGCCTATCCCCTATAATCCTTTCTATGAAAGAGCAGCAATTAAAAGAAATATTCGCAGCATGCCCGACGAGTGAAGCGAAGTACCAAAAAATTATTGAGCTTGGGAAAAACTTGCCCCCCTTTGATCCTGCTCAAATGGTCCCAGAAAATATTGTACAAGGATGTCAAAGCACGATGCACCTTCATACTTATTTGTTTGAAAGCAAATTGTTTTTTAACGCCCACTCAGAAGCACTGATTTCAAAAGGCTTAGCAGCCCTGCTGATATTTGTATATAGTGGAGAGCCCCCAGAGACTATCCTGAAGGTGCCTGCTGATTATTTGCAAGAACTAGGAATCTATGCTTCCCTCTCACCCGGCAGATCAAACGGCCTCTCCAGCATGTACCTTAGAATGAAGCAAGAAGCCCTAAAGCTTTATTTGAACAAAAAATTAATCCTTTCTTAATCACCTTCATGTATACTGCCCTCAAAAAAAGGAGGTATTATGGCTGCACTAGAACCAATAGCGCCAGCACCAGCAGAGGCCAATAAATATTTTCTTACGCCCGCTGAAATTCAGGGTCGCTATAAAGTAGAGTCTGGGAAAGCAACGAAATACCTTGTCCTATATTTTGTGGCTATTGTCGGAATTACGGCAGTTTTTGTAGGAATCAATTTTGCTTTAGGTTTTTCAGGCAATTATGAGTTTCTCTGCCTCTTAGTTCCCGCTTCGCTCGCTTTTGGCCTCCCTACCATCAATAAATATGTACTTAAAAAAATCGACACGATCAAGGAACAACACAAAACAAACGCCGAAAGAGAACAAGCGATCCTCAATAATCGCACCTCTGTGGGTCACTCCTTTGTGGGGCCACTACCTGAAAATTCCCCACAATATATTTATACAAATGACGAAATAGGCGATGAAGCAAAAAGCCTTTTTGCCCGCTATGCCTACTGGAAAAACAGATATTTAGATTTAGAACAAGAACTAATAAACCTAAGAAATGAAACAAAACCTGAGTCAGAATCATGGAAAGACTACGAAAAGAGAATCGTTGAAGAAACTGATAAAAAAATTGACGAGAAATTGGAAGCAAAACTACAAGCTGCCTATTTTTGTGCAGTGAATCAGAAAAATGATATTCTAGAAGACTTCAACGAAATTTGCACGCTTGTCTTTAAAGATTTTGAGCCCAATAGGAGACGAACAGCAGAGGCGGCAAACGTAAAAGAAAAAGCAATCGATATACAACCTGAGTTTGAAAAAGATGATGCTAGAAATGCAGGCATTGTCTTTAGAAATGGAAAACATCTACCATGGGCATGCCTCACAAATGAAAGAGCAACCATCCAAGTCCTAGCAGAATTGCTCGTCAGGCACAATGAACCCCCTCCTCCTCCAGCTCAGCCATAAGAAGGAAATTTAAAATCGGTTACGCATACGGTTACGGTTACGGTTACGGGGACTCAAAGCAATGACTCTCTTCCGTAACCGTATGCGTAACCGATCTTAATTTTTCTCAATGATACAAGCATTGTATCAGGGCAGAGGCAGCGACAACCCGCAAAACCTGGAAGGGTTCGCCGAGAACGTCGACGAGGAAGGGGATGGAGGCGGGGTCGCCGATGTGGCCGAGGGCTTCTAGGATGTGGATTTTGATTTCCCGGTCGGCCTTTGTATAGGCTTCCTGTAATACTTGAACCGCTTTTGGCTCATTGCCCACAAGTGCCAAGATCAGGGCTGCTTGTATCCGGATTTTTTCGTCTTTGTCGCAAAGGAGCTCTTTCACTGCATCAAAAGCTAGCTCATCACCCTCTTGAAGGAGGGTCACTGCGGCAGTGCCGCTCACGCCCCAAGCGCTATTTTTTAGGAAGTCCTTCACGGCGTCAAGAGCTTTTGGATAACGCATCACACTTAATAGGGATAAAAGCTCCAGCCTGGTCATCTGATCGACTATAGCGGGATAATTGGGAATCTGATCGATATGGACCACTTTACTCGGCGCGAGTGAGCGAAAAAGGAAATGATTCTCATGTTCCCACATCCACTTTGAGCCGGGGTCCTGAAGAGCTGCATGGAGAGCAGTACAGGATTTCTCAATATGCTCTCTTATTCCAATAAGACCCATTGCTAAATTTACCCGAACATAAGGATCTTCGCTTGTCTTTAACATTTTCCAAGCTAATTTCGCTCCATGTTTTCCCGTCTTTGAAAGAGCTGCTGACGCCATCCTCCGATATTCAGGATTATCGCCTAGGATCCAATGCTTTAAAACTTCCTCTCCTCTTTTGTCATCTTGCAAAATAGAGAGCCATCCTGCAGTGATTGCCACCGGTGGATTTGTGTCATCGAGACAAGCTATGGTCTTTGTCTTTGAAAGTCCCAATGTGGTTAGGGCAGAAATTCTGACATCTGGGGAGGCATCTTTAAGTAGCGGGAGGATAAACCTCACTTTATCGCCAAGATCAAGAACAGAGATCACCTCACATGCCAGCTGCCTCAGCCCCGCACGATCGCTCTTAACCAAAGCCTTGAGTTCGCTGTCCTCTATCGTCTCATACATGCTAGCAAGCGCTATTAGCGCGCCACTCTTTTCTTCTGCCAGAGTTTTCCGATTCCCAATAATTTCTTTTAGCTGTTCTTTAGCAGCTAAGATCCCCGTTTGTCCAACAGCTTTGATCACTTCAAGCCGTACGTGCCATACTTTTTCCTCTTTTAAAAGGCGCAAAAGTTCGTCCCGGAGCGGCTCATCTCGATAATTGGCGCTAAGACGGATGGCAAGGGTTCTAAATAATGCGCTAGAGCTTCTCAGACTACTCAAAAGGATGGGGATGGCTTTTGCATCCCGCGTTAGAGCAATACCGATAAGAGAGCTTATCCGTACAAATTGTTGCAGTGAAAAGTCGCTTTTTTTAAGCACCCCCCATCCAAGCAATTCTAAAAGCTTTCGATCATAATTGACGCTCTTCTTCCAGATAGAAATAGCTTCTGTATCGTCCCCCTTTTCACAAAGAGCGCGGATAAGGGCAAATTGTAATTCTTGCGATTCAGGATATTCTTTTAAAAACTGTTTAGCTTCCAGGATAGCTGTTGCCGGATCGTGAATAAAAAGATGAGTATGAACCCGATTTGCCAGATCCTGCTCTGAAGCATGAAGGGAGAAAAATAGAATAGAAAAAAATAAAATTAATTTAAAATTTCTTATCACAAAATTATTCCCTCTTCCTCTGCGTCCTCTGCGGCTCAGTCTTCACTCTGCGCTGATGAAATTCAACATTCAGCCAATAAGTGGGAGTCTTATTGTCTGAATGTTGAATTTCATCAGCGCAGAGTGAAGACTGAGCCGCAGAGGACGCAGAGGAAGAAATTTATTTTTTATTTTTTTCTCTCATTTTTTTATTTTATGCAAGGTGGCTGAGCTTTCGTCCTCCGATGAGGTGAAAGTGAAGGTGAAAAATGGTCTGCCCCGCCTCCTCGCCACTGTTTGTCAAAAGACGGTACCCATCTGCTATATCTAATTCTTCTGCCAATTTTTGCGCTACCTCGATAATTTCCAAAATAAGGGGATAATCCTCTTTTTTCAAGGCTTGCAGACTCGGAATCTCTTTTTTCGGCATGATTAAAATATGGACAGGAGCTACCGGCATGATGTCTTCAATTGCCAAAATCCTTTCGTTTTCAAATACCTTCTTGCTGGGGATTTCCCCCGCAATTATTTTTCCAAAAATAGTGGTCATAGATCTTCCCCTAAAATGTACTTTAATGCTGCAAAGGCATCTTCTTTTGTTTCCCAAACCGACACAAAGCGCCCTTTGTGGCAAAAAATGGCACCAGGGATGCCTGATACTTTTTTTAGCTCGTCATCTTGAAGCCCTGCCCATTTTTCAGGTAGTGGGCTGCGCACTTGCATCCGCTGCTCCAAACTAGGAGGGATCGCTCTTAGTTTCCAATGCTCTTTTGCTGGCATAATGACAAACTGGGCAGGATGATCCTCCCCGCCTAAATCGAAAAAGCTTTCTATCCAGGGGATCGCTTTTTCAAAATACAAGTACTTCTTACGCGTCTGCATCGCTTTAAAAACAGTTTCTCGGCAGCTTCTGATATAGTGATATCTCTCCAGCTGTCTTTGTAAATGGGAGACGACAAAATCTACAGCATGGAGAAAAGCATTGTATTGTTTCTCATCGGAAGCATCGTACTCGGGAGGCACAAAGTTAGAAATCACATGAGAAAAGCTGCACCACCCCGTCTCATAGTTTACCCTTCCATTGTCGTGGGCATCCACCCCTTGAATCAACATTTTGTTTAAAAAATGATAAACCTCAGGATCGACAATCTTTTTGTCTTTTAGATAGAGCCATATCATCCCTGCGCTGCTCAAATCGCCATGATACTCTGCTTGGTGGTGATCAAAACGTTTTATTTTAATGTCGTAGATTCCGCCTACGTCACACACATACTCACATGTTTCAAGCTTTTTAGGATCTCTGCTGCGGGTAATCTTATCTCTATCGACCAACTTAAAAACCAAAAGGAGTGCGCATGCAGTCACATCATCTGCATGAAACGCTCCATCGTGTGTCCCAAAACTTCTTTGTATTATCATAAGTTATGTAATTTTATCCGTTCTATGATAAATAGACAATATGGAATCTTATTTAACCTCTGATCTCTTTGACCTAGTTAGCCCTGACGGCAAAATCACTTCTATAGAAAATGGTATTGCAACTGTTTTTATAGAAAATATTTCACCAGAATTCATGGGATTTAGAATCGATCCTAAGCTTGTTAGTTTTAATCTAAAAAGCACTCTTGCCCAACTTGGAATAAATGGAGCTGGAAAGGAATACAGCCTCGATCCATTGCATCTTACTGCAGAGGTTAAAGTTCAACTTGTGGCATATGGAAAGCTCGCAGAAACCATGCTTCCACTTTTAGAGCCAGGTGCCTATATAGGAAAACTCTTTGCCGCAGATGAGAGGCGTAGAGTGAGAGATCCAGACTATCTGCTCAGAATGTTGGGAAGAGCAGATAGAAATGGCAAGCCCCTCCTTTCTTTTGGCTCTAGCGAGCTCATTCTTGAAAAAAAAGAGGGAAGAACAGTTGCCCTCTTGCCCGTAAAAAAAGGTTATCTTAGCTATGACCCTGTAATATTTGGGTTCTTACCCGTTCTTGCAAAAGCCCTTTTAGATCCCAACATTCCCACAAGACATCTACTTGGCCTCTGCCAGAAATGGGAAACTACACCCCCTAAAAAAGAGGGGATCCTCCTGCTCACCACTGATCCACTGCATATCCGCACCGCATTTGGTAGAGTGGTAGATGAACTTTTGCCTAAAGGTTACCAGCATACCACTGCATCAGTTCTCGATCCCGACACGCAAGGATCTGGCGACGTCTACGAACTATTTGGCAGATCTGAAGAAAAGGTTAAACACATCCCCCTCGAATTTTATACGCTGGAGCCCCACAGAGAATATGTCTTTTTTACTGATAGAGATCAACTCAAGGCGTGTCTAGAGAACCCAGACACCCTCTTTAAAGTTTTTGAAACTGCCCCCGGCCCTATCCACCGCTCTTGCGCTGTTTTCGTTGTCAAGGGAGAGCAGCTTCTTCATCTTACCGAAAAAGACTGGATCTCAAGAGACCCCCATTTCTACGATTTTCCCGGGCTCACAAATCCAGAGACTCAAGGTCTTCTTGCAGAGCGCTACATGCAGCAGCAGCCTTCCTATCCCTTCCTAAAGGCAATTGAAGATGGCCTTATCACAAGCCAAGGGGTCTTATTCTCCCGCTATCTCACATCCCCTCTCATGAAGAAAATGATTTTCAGCAAATATGTCCAGCACAACCTCAAAGGGATCTATTTTCAACATCCTTCCCTTTCCTACGGCAATTTCTTTTCCCATGAAGATAGGTCGTTTCTTTTTGATTTGGCTAAATTTGGGATCCCCGTCTTCTGGGTCGACTCTATCTCCAAAAAAATCCTACAATACATTCCTAAGCCCGGCAAAGACTCAGGCATGTTCGTTCCGCTCGATCAAATCGACACTTTTATTAGAGCTACCACTGTGGGAATCTACGGATCCAATCTTGTCTCTGGAGACTTTGAAGCAGAGTTAAAAAATCTCCTTCGAGGCCTTTTACAAATGCGCCTAGAGGTAAACCATCTCCTTCTCAGCAAAGACACTCCCCTCGCCCTTGTTACAGGTGGAGGCCCCGGCGTCATGGAAGTAGGAAACAGAGCTGCAAGAGAAGTAGGGATCCTCTCTTGCGCCAACATCGCCGACTTTAAAGGAGGACATGAACAGCTTGCAAATCCCTATATCGATGCAAAAATGACCTACCGTCTCGACCGGCTCATTGAAAGACAAGATGAGTTTAATCTCGACCTTCCCATTTTTCTCATTGGAGGAATCGGCACAGACTTTGAATACGCGCTAGAAGAAGTGAGAAGAAAGACCGGCAGCACCAGCGCAACTCCCGTACTACTTTTTGGCGATCCAGAGTATTGGAAACGGAAAATCACTTCCCGCTTTCAATGTAATCTCGAAAACGGGACCATCTCAGGATCAGAATGGATCTCCAATTGTTTTTACTGTATCCAAACAGCAGCGCAAGGACTCAACATCTACAGGCAATTCTTCAGCGGCACCCTCCCCATAGGAAAGAACGCCCCCGTTAATAAAGACGGATTTAGCTTTTAAAAACGCAAAACGCAAAACAATAAACGCAAAACAAAAGAAAGAGGGAAAAAGATCGGGCACCCATTCTGCAACGTATTACGATAAAGCCATTCATGATTTTTTAAAAAATAATATATTATATAAAATAATTTTTAATACGATTACAATTGAATCGAAAATATAAATTACTGTAAAATACTTGTATTATTAACAATAAAAACAAAAGGTAATTACATGAGTATAAGAGAGAGTGCAACAGGTCTTACTAGTAATATAACAGGGAATGAAATGCATCTTACTCTGGAAGGGAGAAGAAGTAATAGAAGTAATAGAGAGGGCGAGCAGGCTTGCTCTAGCTCTAGTTCAAGCCGTGTTGCACTGCAAGCAGCGGCTATTCACAGAGGTCCGGAGGTTTCTGCTCCCACGCCTTTTATGCCCGTTGCGGCGCCCGTAATGGCAGAACCTTCTGCTGCTGCAGTGGCTGCGCCTTCTGTTGCTGTGGCAGCACCGATTTCAAGATCTAACGATGGTCACTTTTTGCTTTCTCTCAACCCCTCTAACAATCGCATCATCCTTCGCGACCCCGTTACTGGTTGTCCCGTCACCTCCGGACGCCGGAATAATCTTGCCTACAACAGAGCTAACAAAGGATTGTCTTTTGACTGCTATCAAAACCATCTGGCATACCTAGGCCAAGTGCGTGCACGGATCGAGGACGAGCAGACTTTTGTCAGAGCAGGCATACCTTTAGCTGAGATACACTCTACTGGGTCTTGTATACTAATGCCTTCTGTAATAGCGGTTCCATTTTACAACTCTATGGGTGTTCGCTACTATTACGACTCTGATGGTGATTTCAGGCCCGGCAACAACGATGAACAATATCCCACAGACCACGACGATCCGGTATGGAGACCCTTTGACGATAGGAAAGACTATAACAATTGGCGCACAGCCAATACAAAAGCTATAGAACGCCGGGAGCAGGCTCAAGGGCAAGTTTAGAAGCCCCAGGAGACTCCAACTTCTCCATAGGTCACGCGCTCATTGAAGAACTGTCCTTCGAAAGAATAGCCATGATGGTATTCCACATAAACACGCATCTTGCGCCCTACTCCTTGCAGTTTACTCAGCTCATAGCCGAGCATGGCGCCGCATCAGTTATTGCTGCCGCAATAAATAAAACAGCTTTACCTCAACCAAACTGCCATGCGCCTTCATCAAGCAATCCAGCTGTTTTTCTGTAACGTATTACGATAAAGCCATTTATGATTTTTTTAAAAAAAATAATATATTATATAAAATAATTTTAATATAATTAATATAATTCTTATTGAACAAAAAATGTTAATTATTGTAAAATACTTCTATTATTAACAATAAAACAAAAAAGGTAAATATATGAGTAGTATACCAGCAGTTGTTCACAGGGGCGCACCTGGAGGTCCAGAAGAACTTCCTCCTCGTACACCTTCTCCCTCAGCAGAACCGCTTTATAACAACAGAGGTAGAATGCTAGTACCGCTTTACACCGATAAAGGTATTCGCATCTCCTCGAGCCGCACTAATGACACCCCCCACCTCTACTCGACTCCGTTTAATTTCTGTCTGAATATGAGTGTATGCATACACCTGCGCCAGGTGGCTGCAATCTGTGAAAAAGTAGATGCCGCTGTTAGAAATGGTACACCTTTCGAACGGGTACGATCTGAAGTGTGCAGAGCGGTAATGCCTGCCCAGGTGGTAGCGCCGTTTTACGACCCTGAGTCCGGTGTTCGTTACTACTACGACTCTGTCGGTGATCGCAATCCTAGCTGCTGCAATACAGATCACTATGACAAATTCCATCGTGACCCCACATGGGAACCCTTTGACGACGGGGGAGATTATCAGACTTGGCTCACGGCCAATACAAAAGCTATAGAACGCCGGGAGCAGGCTCAAAGGCAAGGGCAGGCTTAGAAGCCCCAGGAGACTCCAACTTCTCCATAGGTCACGCGCTCGTTGAAGAACTGTCCCTCGAAAGAGTAGCCATGATGGTATTCCACATAAACACGCATCTTGCGCCCTACTCCTTGCAGTTTACTCAGCTCATAGCCGAGCATGTAGGTTGCGTCGAGCGACCATCCGTGCTGCTGCCAGTTTTCCAAGTTAATCGCAAGAAAAGGGGTTCCATAAAGTCTGTGATATTGAAGCTTGCGGCCGAAAATCCTTAATTCTATTCCATATTCAATATAAAATGGGTCTAACTTGAACGACTTATCACTATGAAATATCCACCCCGGCCCAAAATAACCTCTAAGTCCGCTCGAAAATTGATAGGAAGTGAAAAAGTCTAACGCCTCATAACTCGGATTCTTCCGCCGCGGAATCCATTGAGGCTTCTCGCATAAAAACTCATCGCCTAAGTGAGAGGAAATATGATAAACGCGCATACGAAACGACCACTTATCAAAGGCGTAAGTCAGGGGCAACCCAACAAAATAGTCAGTATTTACAAGGGTACAAACATCTCCATTACTATTTTTTGGCCTGTCGCTAAAATTAAATAACGCCCATATTCCCGCCTCGATCCCAATTTGCATATCCCCGTGCACTGAAAAGACATCTCTCCAACGGAAAAAAGGAAAGTCATCGCCCAAAGAGACTGCTACCGATTTGTGGCCGCAAATATGGTCATTAAAACGAAAATTTGCAGAATTTATAGGTTGACGAGGGTCTGCAATCAAAGGGAGAAACAAAACAGTTTGCTGGGGAAACCAAACCCCGCTTACTCGAGGTTGATCTATACATTCTTCCCGAAAAGCTTGCTCCTCCTCAGAGAGTTCACATTTTACACAAACACACTCGACACCCGGTATGTCCCCGACAAAGCTGATAATACTATTTGCTATCAGCTCGTTATTGGGGAGGTTCGTTAAATAAACTGTATCCCCTTGAACAGAGACTACAACCTTAAATTCATAGTAATGCATATCCACAAGGGCCTGAATGTAACCTTCAAGGTAGCAATCCCCAGCGTTATCAAAAAATCCCTGTGTAGTCAGGGCATCCGACCTGCGCGGCTCGTTGCAGACATCTGCAAAGCACCCAAACATCGTCATTAGGATAGGGACAAGCGCCACGACAGTTTTATTTCGTCTCATAATTTGCCTATATCCCATCAGGGGATTAAACTCAAAAAATTATTAAGAAAAGAAGATCGGGCACGCACGCGGGCACGGGCACGGGCACGAAAGAGGGAGAGAAAAGAGATCTTAGATCTTTCTCTCTTTCGTGCCCGTGCCCGTGCCCGCGTGCGTGCCCGATCTTCATTGCAATATACTCTTAACTTCCTTACAATGCGCATTCATGGACAACTCAAGCTACTCTAAATTACTAGTACCTGGCATCATTTTCGGTATTTGTTCCTGTTTGCTGATTTTATTGATGATCCTTAAAAAGAAAGTGATAAAAAAGCATGGAGCTACTGAAGTCCTGATGGGGAAAGTACGTGGTCCCATACAGGTGTTTATTATCATTACTGTATTGTATGTGATTTTTAAAGCTATTAAATTCCCCTCAACTTTCAACCCCGTCATTGAGCATACTTATTCCATCCTCTCCACCTTATGCCTTGGGTGGCTAGCTATCACTGTCATCAATCTCATATCCGCACTCGTTCTCAATCATTTTGACCTGCAGGAAAAAGATAATTATCAAGCTCGTAAAGTTCACACACAAGTAAGGGTTTTTACCCGTCTTGCCGCTGCATTTATCGTTTTCTTTCTAATAGCTGGGATTTTGAGTACTTTTGAGACAATACGTGCTCAAGGGGTTAGCATATTAGCTTCAGCTGGAGTAGTCAGTATTCTGATTGGACTCGCAGCACAAAAAACCCTGGGCAATTTTTTTTCAGGTATTCAAATTGCGATCGCTCAGCCTATTCGGGTAGATGATGTGGTAGTGATAGAAAATGAGTGGGGTAGAATTGAAGAACTTCACCTCACTTACGTTGTTGTCAAGTTGTGGGATTTACGAAGACTGATTGTCCCAATTACCTATTTTACAGACCATGTTTTCCAAAATTGGACTCAAAAAACAGCGGATATTTTAGGAACCGTCCTGCTTTATGTAGACTATACCATGCCATTAAAACTCATTCGGGAAGAACTCGACCGACTATTAGAGGGGAATAG
>JABDAY010000030.1:0-4256 GCA_013288895.1 Chlamydiota bacterium
CGAATTTTAAGGATGATTGACTAGCAACTTGGGTTATTAATGTTTATAATGGGGAACTAGCGTTCTTCTGCCGGTGGCCGGCTAGCAGCTTCAAAGATGAGTCTTAATACTTCAGGACTGTAAAAGCTTGAGCCTGCTTGAAATCTATCAAACAATGCCTCGGCTTCCTCAATTACCTGGAATATTTTTATATGCTGTTCCACTGGAGGTATTGTTTTATCAGATCGTATTTGTTCCACCTCTGCAGACATCAGCTGTGTCTTTGCGTAAAAATTTGTAATGTGTGTAATTGCTTCACAAGGAATGGCCATAACATCTCTAGAAAGACTATCATTCAATAGAGAGAGCATATCAATCAGTCTAGATGAGAGCCTTGCTCCTTTTCCTATTAAGAATCTAAGCACTTCCTCAGAAGGGTTAAAGCACACCGCTGTGTTTAAAAAATTAGAAAGATTATAAGACTGTTCTTCTTTATTATGATCATCTTTAATCATCTGTTCCATAAGTTCTACATATTTCTTAACAATCGATAGAGGTGCTTTTATGCACATAATTGGGAGAACTTGATAAGGCCAAACCGTTGTCCCTTTTATAGACAATAGTTGTTCATATTGCGCAAAATCCTGCGAAGTGATCTCTGGATATTTCTTGATAAGTTGGAGGAGTACATCTTCATGATATACGTCTGTTGCTACAGAGTCGCTTGGTTGAATTTCTTGAGCTCCCGCTGCGCTGGCAGAGGGCCCTGCATATTGTTGAACTGGTATTGAAGATGCTGCGGATACTGACATATTTTTTCTCCTTTTAATGTTTATAATGGGGAACTAGCGTTCTTCTGCCGGTGGCCGGCTAGCAGCTTCAAAGATGAGGCTCAAGGCTTCAGGGGTGTAAGATTTGGGCTGAAATTCATCGAACATTGCACCCTTTAGTTGATTTATTACTGCTGTTTCTTCGGCAATTTCTTCGTCCTGTTTTTCTGGGGTTGTTACTAAACCAAAGCTGCCAAAACCCAATCGGACGCTTTTTATCATCTCATCTACTTCTAGCTGAATTTGGTAATTCTTCAAGGCGGACGCTACTTCTTGAGAAGTTCTATCAGAGGAAGTAAGAGCGTCAATCATTTTACGCGGTAGCCTAGCTCCTTTCCCCATTAAGAAAGTGAGCACTTCCGCAGAAGGGTTGAAGAACACCGCTTCGGTTAGAAAACTTGAAAGAACGTGGAGTTGTATTTGTTCAATACTGAGCATGCAAGCTGGTTTTTCTGGGGCGGTTTCTTTTTTATCACATTTGATCATTCGCTCCCTTGTTTCTACATACTTACTAATAATGTGTTCCATTGTTTCTACATATTTTTTAACAATAGATAGGGGCGCTTTTACTAACATAATCTTTTGAAAGTCATCTGGGCAAACGTTTGTTGTTTTAGACAACAAATGTTCATATTTTGTAAAAGCCTCTGAAGTGATGGTTGGATAATTGATGCAAAGGTAGCTGAGTGTAGTTTGACGATGTGTGAGGGCAGAGGATGAGTTGCTTGGTAGGGTATCTATATAATCTAGCCCTTTTGAGTTTCTCAGGCTAAGAGGCCGTTTAATTGGAGCAGCATAGACTTTCTCTCCTCTTTTTATTAAAATTGGCCTCAGTTGATTTATCGTTTTCCACAGCGCTAATGGGGGATCTTCTTTGGTAAAGTCCTTCATAAAGTTTTGTAAGTATTGTGATCCTTCAACTGGAAGAAATTCCTCATCTTTAGAAGCTGATAAATAGCATTTTTCCTCCGATGGCTGGTCTACAGCTTCAAAGATGAGCCTCAAGGCTTCTGGGGTATAAGATTCAGGCTGATATTTAGCCAGGTGATCCTTTAGTTGTGCTACTTGTTGGTTAATTATTTCGTTCTGTTGTTCTATGGATATTTCATTATCCCCTTGTTCTAGCAGCTCTTGGATCAATTCGTTAATATCGTAATTGGCCAGGTTGGCTATTACTCCTTGAGAAGTTCTATCAGATAGAGTAAGCGCCTCACTGATTTCACGTGGCAGTCTGGCCCCTTTGCCTAGTAAAAATGCAAGCACTTCTTCCGAAGGGTTAAACTTTATTGCTTGGCCAAGAAAGTTCGAAAGATCAGCTTTCTCTTCTATAAGTTCTACATATCTTTTAACAATGGATAGGGGTGCTTTTATTTGCATAAGAGGGACAATGTCTTCAGTCCCCACATCTGTGTCAAGACTCAACAATTGCTCATACTGTGCAAAATCCTCCACAGTGATTTTTGGGTATTTGTCGAGTAGCTCGCGAAGCGCTTGTCTGCGATTTGCGGATGCATAAAAGGGGGACAACCGACATACAAGTTTATGTTGTGGCCAATGCTTTACTTGACACTCACGACTGCAATACATCTGCTCAAGACATTTTGCACATTTCTTTTGTGGTGTAGGGCAGTCTGGTGATCCACCACATGTTTTTTGAACTGCTCCTGAAGATACTGCAGATGTTGACATATTTTTTCTCCTTTTGTCCTAACTATTCAGATCATTACGTTGCTTGGGGATCATCCTCTGCTGGTGGCCTGCTAGCAGCTTCAAGGATGAGTCTCAAGGCTTCGGGGCTATAAGATTTAGGCTGATATTTGCTAAATAGTGCATTGGTTTGTGCTGTTAGCTCGGCAATTTTTGCATCTTTTTGCTCTTTAGTTATTGTTTCATCAGATCGTATTTGGTTTTTTTCGTCTAAAGTTAGTTGCAGTTTCACGTAAGCTGCCAGGACGGTCACGATTTGTTTAGGAGTTTTATCAGATGAGGCAAGCGCTGCAATCAATATACGTGGCAGCTTCGCCCCTTTATCCATCAAAAATCTAAGCACTTCTTCAGAAGGATTCAGGCACGCCGCCTGGCTTAAAAATTCTGAAAGAATAGTTGGCCATCTTTGTTCATTAACAAGACGGCAACCTGGCCTTCCCGCGGCTTTTTCTCCGTTATCGCGTTCGATCATTTGCTCCATAATTTCTACATATCTTTTAATAGTGGACAGGGGTGGTTTTATTGACATAATGGGAAGAATATGATCAGGGTAAACAGATTCTTGAGGACCTGGCAAATGACTAACATCTTTATGTTGTAAAGACAGTTCGCTATGACATTCTATACCATGATACACCACATCGTTGATTCTTAAACATTCCACTCGGTTATTAGTCTGATAGGGTGGCCGGCAGAATGGATTTGTGCAATTCACACTTTCAACTGTTACTGTAAATACTTGGTTTGTCGACATGTTTTTCTCCTTTTATTGGTCGGGTTATAGAGCCTCATACAAAAGATCGATAGAGCCTCATACAAAAGATCGATCGGTGGACGGATTCTGAAGCTTTTTTCGGGATGTTCATTTAGAGCTGGTATACTAACGGCAAAAGAAATGAGGTTTAATGTTTCAGGACTATAATAGGTAAATGGAAAATTGCAAAGTATTGCTTCGGCTTGCGCTTTTATCCTGGCAATTGATGTATTCTTTTCTTCTTGGGTTGTTGTTTTATCATCATTTCGTATTTGGCGTATCTCGTTATAAGTTAGTTCATACTTTGCTAAATCCTTCAGGACGGCTAGGCGAGATTCAAGAGTCCTACCAGGGGAAAGGAGGGCAATATACATAGGTGGCAGACTTGCTCGTTTGTCTATTATTAAGTATCTAAGCACTTCTTCAGAAGGGTTGTGGCGTATTGCTGCGGTTAAAAAACTTGAAAGAATAGATGGCCAATTTTCATCATTAACGTGAAAAGAGTACGGTCTTCCTGCAGCTTTTTCTCCATTAAAGTGTTCAACCATTTGCTCCAATCTTTCTACATATATCTTAACAATGGATAGGGGTGCCTGTATGAGCATAATAGGGAGAATTGTATCAGGCCAAATACATCTCTCTCCGGAGAGCAGCTTCTCGAATTGTGCAAAGTCATCTGAAGTGATGTTTGGATATTTCCTGTAAAGTTCCCAAAGAAAATCTCTAGAATTCACTGATTCATCGTTTTGAGGGCTTGCCACAGATGCGCTGGCAGATGGAGCTGCCGCCGCTGCTGCAGATGCTTGAGGACCTGCTAATTGGCATACAAGTTTATGTTGTGGCCAGTGTGTTACTTGACACTCTCTGCTGCAATATAGTTGCTGGAGACATCCTGCGCATTTCCATAGCTGCGCACTAAGATTAGTGCAAGACGTCCTTGCACATCTATATCGAACAGCTCTTGATCCCTGATCCAAGCATGGTAT
>JABDAY010000030.1:4356-12665 GCA_013288895.1 Chlamydiota bacterium
CCTGCGCATTTCCATAGCTGCGCACTAAGATTAGTGCAAGACGTCCTTGCACATCTATATCGAACAGCTCTTGATCCCTGATCCAAGCATGGTATATAATCCAAAAGTGGTGCGGATACCGAAGACGCCATATTCTCTCTCCTTTTATTAGCCGTTTACAGGTGCGTGGATGTACTCAACCTCAAAGCTTTCCTGGGAACCTTCTTCAAAAGGGGGGAGGGCAGCAGCCATAGAAATGAGACTTAATGCTTCTCTGCTATAAGATTTAGGCTGGTCTTTTTTAAGCGCTGCCTCGGCTTTTGCTATTGTCTGGTAAATTTCCGCCTCAATTACCTCTTTAGTTTTTGTTTTATCAGATTGTATTTGTTTTATCTCCCCACGAATTAGTAGCTCTTTTCTGAAATAGGCCAGGTAGTTCAAGACCCCCTCATTAGTTCTACGCGTAGTGATCGCATCAATCATTTCAAGTGGCAGCCTCCCTCCTTTTCCTATTATGAATGCAAGCACTTCTTCAGAAGGGTAGAAGCACACTGCTCCGGTTAAAAAAATTGAAAGAATAGAGGGCCATTTTTGTTCATTAACATTAGCAAGAGCGCAACCTGGGCTTCCTGTTGCTTTTTCTGCCTCGATCATTTGCTCCATAAGTTCCACGTATCTCTTAACGATAGACAGGGGAGCTTTTATGAACATAATAGGAAGAACTTCATCGGCCCTAACAAGTGTTTCTTGAGACAAGAGCTGCTCAAATTGTACAAAATCGTCCGAAGTGATGTTTGGATATTTCTTGAGAAGTTTCCCCAGTACATTTCTAGTATCTACCCTTATTTCTGCAGAGTCCTGCGGGCTTGGCGCCGCTGCGCTGGCAGATGGAGCTGCCGCTGCGGCAGATGCTTGAGGACCTGCTAATTGGCATACAAGTTTATGTTGTGGCCAGTGCTCCCTTTGACACTCTGCACTGCAATATAGTAGCTGGAGACACCCTGCGCATTTCCATAGCTGCGCACTAAGATTAGTGCAAGACGTCCTTGCACATCTATATCGAACAGCTCTTGATCCCTGATCCAAGCATGGTATATAATCCAAAAGTGGTGCGGATACCGAAGACGCCATATTTTTCTCCTTATTCGCCAGTTACAATTGCATGTAAGCGTTCAACCTCTGAACGGGTACTAAAGCTTTCTCCGGTACCTTCTGCTAGTGGCGGCCTGCTAGCAGCGATAAAAATGAGTCTTATCGCTTCAGCGCTAAGAGAGTTGGGCTGGAATTTGCTCAGCTGTGCCTCGGTTTGTGCTGTCATTTGGGCAATTTCTGCATCCTGTTCCTCATCAGTTTTTGTCTTTTCAGATCGTATAAGTGCTATCATGTCGTCTACCTCCTCACCGCATACTTGCTCCCTTGTGAAATTCTTCAGAACAGTTATGACTCCTTCAGGAGTTTTATCGGATGCATTAAGCGCAGCAATCATTTCATCTGGGAGTTTGGCTCCTTTTTTTATTAAGAACCTCAGCACTTCTTCAGAAGGGTTCAGGCACATTGCGGTGGTTAAAAAATTTGAAAGGATAAAGGGCCATTTTTGTTCATTAACGAGATGGCTAGCTGGTCTTCCCAAAGCTTTTTCTGCATTATCGTGTGCGATCATTTGCTCCATTTTCTCTACATATATCTTCACAATGGACAGAGGTGCTTTTATGCACATAATTGGGAGAATTGTGTCAGGCCAAATAGATTTCTCTCTAGAGATCAGCTGCTCATATTGTGCAAGATCTTTTGGGGTGTTGTTTGGATAGTTCTCGTAAAGTTTCCCGAGTACATGGCTAATATATACCCCTTTTGCTACAGTGTCGCTTGTTAAAAGTTTTACAAAATCTACCCCCCCTTCGAAGCTGGTGGAGGGTTCATCTGGGCTTGAAGACGCAGCAGCTGCTGCAGCTGCTGCCTCGCCTTGTCTTATTACAAGAGGCTTGAGTCGCTCTATTGTAGCTAATGCGCCGCTTTTCGCTTCTTCTGAGTCGGCGAGACACATTAATAGGGATTGCAACAGCAGTGTTTCAACTCCTTGAGTCAGTGTTTCTTCGTCTTGGGGGCTTGGTGCCGCTGCTGCTGCAGACGCTTGAGAACCTGACGCGTGGCATACATCTTTATGTTGTAGAGAATGTACGTCTCGACATTCAGCGCCGCAATAAACCACACTGTGGCATTTTAAACATTCTACTCGATGATCACCTTGAGGCAGTGGATTACCAGTAGCGCAAGATGGGTTTGCACAAACTGATCTATTGGCTTCTACTGAAGATGGTGCAGGGCTTGGGCTTGACATATTTTTTCTCCTTTGTTTGATATTAATATCAGAATATTTAGATTATCTTATTATAATATGAGTTTTAAGTATACTAAAATAATAACTATTGTTTTTTAGCTAGTGAAAGAATTTATATAATTTTTTGTGGCGGTAGTTTTCCCTAGCCTGGCGGGCTAAAACTATGTAGCCTGGGGCATCGCCCCAATGTCATCCTGGGGCATCGCCCCAATGTCATCCTGGGGCATCGCCCCGTTAAGGATTAAACATCTAATAGTCAGCATGTTATTGCTTTTAAATAAAAATTCATGGTATTCCAGATAGTTCCATTCAAAAAACTATATCAAAGGAACACCATGAAAAAAGATTTTTGGCATTATGAGAACCTATCTCCATCTATTTTTTTCTCCTCTATTTTTTCTTTGCTGGAGTGATATCTACAACCTTGGGGTTGGCGGGGGTGGCTGGGGTTGCTGCCATCTTTTTCATCATCCACCACTGTTGCACGATGCCGAGGATCATCGAGGAGAGCCAGTAAAGGTTAAGCCCGGAGGGGAAGTGGTAGAACATGATGGCAAAAACGAGGGTCATGATGTTGCCCATCGTTTTTTGCTGTTTTTGCTGGTCGGTCATCAGCTTAGGGTCTTTGGGGCGCGACGTGCCTAAACGTTGTTGATAGTACATCACAACGCCTAAGATAATTGGGAGCAGGTGGAAGTTTGTGCCAAAGAAGATTACGGGATAGTTCCAGCTAAAAAGGACGTCGGGAGCTGTGAGATTATCTATCCAGCCGGGAATGAAGACTGCTCCTCTTAGCTCAAAGGCTGATTTTAGTAGGTCGAACATCCCGATGAGGAAGGGCATTTGGATTAAGATGGGGAAGCATCCGGTGATCGGATTCACCCCTTTTGCTTTATAAAGGGCCATTACTTCCATTTGCGCTTTTTTAGGCTCTTTTTTGTATTTTTCTTGAATGGCGGTTACTTGCGGGGCAACCTGCTGCATTTTTACAGTGGATCTTATCGACCAGCTGTTAAGAGGGTAGAGCATCACTCTGAGGGCAACGGTGAGAAGGATGATGGAAAAGCCCCAGGAGTGGGTGATAAAATAAAAGAATTTCATCAGGATCATTAAAAACTTGGCAAAAGGCTCAGAGATAAAGGAGAACCATCCGTGAAAGCTCTGCGCCCCCTTGTAATACACTCCATAGGTTGCGTCAACTGTCTCTAGGATTTCTGTGACAAAGGGTCCTGCAAAGACGCGGAATTGGGAAGTGTTTGGGGCTTGGGGTAGGAATAGGCCCATCTCGTAGCCTGGGTATTTTTCTGCGGGGTATAAATCGTACTCTGAATCGACAAGGGTGAGTCTTGTAGGAAAGCTAGCTCCTGGTACTTTAGAAGCTGAAAAGCCGCCCCCCATTTCTGTTAGAGGGTTTAAAATAAGTCCAAAAAACCCGTTGGAGTTGCAAATCCACTTTGGTTCTATAGAATTGACTGTAGAGCTTGTTTTGGGCAAATCGATGAGTTCAACATTTGGTCTTCTCCCTCTTTGAATCTGGTACTTTAGAGCAGGGGCTGGGTTGCCTGAAATAAGCTCTACTTCTGGCACTCCAGAGGTTAGCATCAGTCCTCTAGCATCTCCCTCCACTTGTAGCGATAGATCGAAGCAATAAGGGGCATTCTTGCCTTCTTTGGGAAAGGAAAAAGTTTTTACGATCTTTCGGTTTTCCGATACCCCTTCAAATACGATCATATCTTTCTCGTATTTGGTGACGTTATAAACCAAGTTTCTTTCTTCATTACCAATTACATTTAAAGCATAATAGCGGGGATTTTCTTTTGTTTTTCCTACGATAGAACGTCTTAGTAGAGGATAATAGCCGCCGACGGCTCCTGTTTGCTCAGATCCATCAGGTTTTTGATAGGCAAACTCGGGGAAATGGTCGTTTTTTGCATAATCCGCTTCCATGATTTTATCGACTCTAATAGACTTAATGTCACTAGCCGGATTCTCTTTACTTTTGATGGGTAAATTAATCTCTACCAGCGATCCTCCTACGTTGGAGAAAACGAGTTGTTGAAACCCATTTTCCAACACATAGTACTTCTCTCCACTGACATTTTCGAGTAAAGGCGCAGGGAGAGGGAGTACGGGCGGGGCTACTTTCACTGTTTCAGTTTGCCGCTCTTGTTTTCTCTCTTGCTCTTTTGAAGAAAAATATTGATTTACAAAGTAGAGGGCAACCGTCAGCCCAATCACAAAAATAAGAGAACGCTTATTCATTTTTTTATCCCAGTGTTAAAAAAGGTAATGGTACCTAACCCCACAAAAAAAAGAAAGCAAGAATAAGATCGGGCACGCACGCGGGCACGGGCACGGGCACGAAAGAAAAAAAACTTTAGACTTCTTCTCTTTCCGGATTTGGTGCCCGTGCCCGTGCCCGCGTGCGTGCCCGATCTTATTCTTTTTTTACTTTCTCTCAAGATTATAGAGGAATTCTCTGAAGTCGGCGGTGGAGCGGAGGCCGTCGAGCCATTCGTCTGCTAAGAGTTCTTCTACTGGCGGGAGGGCACCGAATGCGCTGGCCTTTTGGATGAAGCGGATCGCTTTTTCGTACTGGCCCAGGAGGGAATAAAGGCATCCCAGTTGATAAAAGGCTTGCCGATTTCCTAGCCTTGCAGCTTGAATCAGTTTGTGCTCAGCCTCTCTATACATCTGATCTGCTTCTACGTGATCTTGGGTGGCTTGGGAGATGTGGAGGAGGGTGGTGGCAAAGTCGTAGATCACTTTGTCGTTATCTTCTTCATGCTTTGAGGAGAGGCGGTAGTGGTGAAGGGCGCGGTAAAAGGGGTCTAATTCGTTTGTTAAGTCGCCAAGATGGGCAAAAGTCAGGGCTATTCTATGGTGGATTCCAGAGAAATCGGGGTCAATCATCAGGACGTGAGAGAGAATTTCGATCGCTTTTGTGAAAAAGGAATCATCGTCGTAAAACTCTCCGAGGCTGTCTAATGTGCAGGCATAATGGAAAAGCCATTCAGGATGGATATAGATGGCGTTTTTCTGTGTGTTTAATGCTTTTTCGTAGAAATATACTGCTTGCTCAAGCCATTTTTGCTCGTCGCTAAGATCCCCTAATTTAGATAGGGCAAAGGCGTAGTCGATCTGGTAGAAACTAGAGGGGTTAAGTTCAAGAGCTTTCATGAAAAATTTGTGGGCTCTTTCTAAGCAGATGAGATCTTCATCTCTTCGTCCGATTTTGATGTAGGTAAGAGCGATCGCATGCCAAAGACGGTGCTGTGTTCTATCAAGAGAGACCCCTTCTTGAAATCTTTCAATCGCCTGGAAGTAACAATCGACATCATTTAAATAATTTCCAAGCGAGGTGCAGACAACTCCGGCAGAATACCAAACCTCATGGAGCCCATCGCCCTGCTCTATGGCTTCGGCAATTTTGTTCTGCGCTTCGTAGATGAGTTCCACTTTTTCGGTGAGCTCTCCAAGTGTTGCAAGCGCTTCTGCCCAAATTCCTAATATAACGGGATTTTCAGAGGAGATCGTATAAGAGCGGTGGCATTTTTCAATGGCTGCAGAAAGGCGTTTTGGATCGGAAAGGCGTTTGCCAGAATCGCAGAGGAATTTTCCCCAGTTCTCCCAGACTTCAGCGTCATGAGGATTTAGCCCTGCAGCTGAGGAGTAACATTCACTCGCTTGGGTGAAGTGGTCTTCGTCATGGGTTTGCTCATAGAGCATTTGCAGCGCTCTTGCAAGCCCTGACCATCCTTCAAAAGTAGTGGAACCTTGCTTAAAACAGTTTGTTGCCTTTACACAGAGGCGGATATCGTTGACTTGAGGAGCAAGCTCAAGGCAAGCGTTGCCAAAGTCATTCCAAAACTCTGCAGGGAGCCTTTCCGGATAGGAAGCGGCCTTTTGAAACGCATCAATAGCCGCATGAAAATCGCAGGGTTCTGTAGAATGCATTGCCATGTGATACCAAACAACGCCAAAATCCCAATAAAGCTGAGATTTAACAGAAGAGTCCTTGTCTTGTTTATCCAATAAGGCAATGGCTTTTCTAAGCTTATCTTCTGCTTCTAAAAAGTAGTGGTGCTCACGAAATGTCATTCCAAGCATCATTAGAGAGTTTCCCCACACATGCCAGGCGTCAAAATACTCAGGATTAATCTGTGTGGCAACTCTAAATTTTTTGTTTGCTGTGAGAAGGGTTTTTTCTTTTCCTTCCCTGCTTCCAAATTCAAAAAGAGAGAGTCCTTGCCTGAAAAAGATTTCTGGGTTCTCCGGATCTAGCTTTGCGGCCATGTCAAAAAG
This sequence comes from Chlamydiota bacterium, assembly GCA_013288895.1. Classification (GTDB taxonomy): domain Bacteria; phylum Chlamydiota; class Chlamydiia; order Chlamydiales; family Rhabdochlamydiaceae; genus JABDHB01. The sequence goes on from JABDAY010000030.1 coordinate 10,979, forward strand.
ATCTGTCCCGCTAAAATCCCCCTTAAGGAGCTTTAGTTCACCTTCAAAGAGAAGTGCATCGCCAAGAACAACCCGTTCTTTGGAATCCATGCTGTCCGTTTCTAGTTTATAATCCATGAGAGATCCTTGTAGGAAATTGCAGATTATATGGAGTGGGGGTTTTTTAGACAAATGAGCATTGATCTCAAATCGAAATTTCTATCGATAAAAAAATTTTATCCCTTGTCGCTAAACACTGAAAATAAGTATCTTAATTTTGATTGATAGGTTTCTACATTAACTAAAAATTTATTTTTTAGGCGGTTTTTATGTTCACATACCAAGTCAAAATTTATCTACGGGACACAGATGCGACAGGGGTTATCTACTTTAACCAACAACTTAGGCTTGCCTTAGAAGCTTTTGAGGCCTTTCTTTCCTCTAGAGGGCATGACCTCCACAGTATACTTGAAGCAGGGGAAAATCTCTATCCGATTGTCCATTGCGAAGCTGATTTTTCTGCCCCTATTAAAACGGGTGATACACTCGCGATTTATCTTTCCGCTCTCCGTATTGGAACGAGCTCCTTTACGCTGCACACAAAGATGACCAACCAGCATAAAAAAGAGGTCGGCACTACAACTATAGTGCACGTCTGCACCTTGAAGAAGACAGGAGCTTCTACGCCCATTCCGGAAGCGCTGCGCGCTATTCTTGACGAGCTTGTGAAGTGAGAACATGTTCAACGCAAAACGCAAAACAAAAAACGCAAAACGGAAGAAAGAGTTAAGAATTCTTAGATTTCTTCTGTTTTGCGTTTCTTGTTTTGCGTTTTGCGTTTAACTTTAATCCAATCCTTCTACTTCTTTTTGTCCTTTTGGAGCAGGAACTGCTTTTGGATGGGCTGCCAGGTGAACGGCTAAATTGCGCAGATGCTGGTTCTGAAAATTATTAGCCATAGCTCCGATTTCAGATGCGTCTTTTGGCTCGGCTAAAAGGCTAATCGCATTGGTACAATAATCTATGAACTCCTTTACTCGATATGTATACGCTAATGCTAGGGGCTCTTTTAAATCGGCAAACGTAAGGTTTGTGATACCCATTACTTCTTTTCTTAAGTAAATAAATTCGAGGAAGATTTCGATGGTTTTTTTAGAAAACTCTTTCATTTCTATCGTCGCCTTCGAGTCAGCCCAAGATTGGGTCAACTTACGATGTATAACCTCACCTCCGTTCAGGGAGAGGACTAAGGAATGACATTTTATTACGATGTCATCGCCTTTTGCTTGAATCGTCACATCGCATAAGATCCCTTGTTTGTAGAAAGCATGTAGTTTTGTTGCGCGCGCTTTTGCTTGCTCTAGTGTTTGCGAGGGGATTATTCGTGGAGGAATTGGATATACATAATAGATTTCAGGATTCCAATCGAATTGCAGGGCGTTGATGACTTGGTTTCTGGCACCATTCCCACTATCAACCATCCGTTCTACTTGTAAAGGGGTGCATTGAGCACCAAGCAAATTAGCTAAACTTGGCAAATGAGGTTTTATCGAAGAGTCGAACAAAAAGTCGGCTATTTTTCCAACAACGTTATACGCAAGCCAATTTGATAAATCAATTGATGGAACATCCGGTTGAATATCTTCTCTTAATAAGTATGATAAAGAAATCTTTACAGGTAAAAGTGTCCATCTAGTTTTATTTTGGA
>JABDAY010000030.1:12765-23116 GCA_013288895.1 Chlamydiota bacterium
ATCAATTGATGGAACATCCGGTTGAATATCTTCTCTTAATAAGTATGATAAAGAAATCTTTACAGGTAAAAGTGTCCATCTAGTTTTATTTTGGAAATTTTTGAGAAATAATGAATGGATGATTTCTATTGATTCTCGAATAGATTCAAGCCTATGAGGTATTCCTGAAACCATGCGGCCATTATCTGATACATAAAATTCATCTCTATTCGATTGATCACCTAGTGAAACCACTTTATAGAAAATAGCAATAAATAATTCTTTTTCTTTGATGACCTTCCCAAAATCTTTTCTTTGGATATAAGATTTAGCTTCATCAAGATGAGTATTAGGAGTATTAAGCCTGGATGGAAATGCACTTGCCATATTTTATCCTTTGGGTTTAGGAACTACTTTTGGATGCGCTGCTAGGTGATGGGCTAAATTGCCCAGATGCTGGTTGTTAAAATAACTAGCCATAGCTCCGATATCTGATGCGTCTTGTGTCTCGGCTAAAAGGCTAATCGCATTGGTACAATGATCTACTAACTTTTCTACTTGATATGTATGAGCTAATCTTAGAAGCTCACTTAAATCAGCTAATTTGAGGCTTTGTATGTCTATTGCTTCTTTTTCTAAGTAAACAAATTCGAGGAAGATTTCGATGGTTTTTTTAGAAAACTCTTCCATTATTACCATTTTTGTTGTCGATTCAGCAAGAGACTGGGTTAACATAGCCTGCATAACCTCCCCTCCATTCAGAGCGAGGACTTGGGAGTGACATTTTATGCCGCCGTCTTTTGTTTGAATCGTCAAATCGCAAAAGAGCCCTTGTTTGTAGAAAGTATGTTGTTTTGTTTCGAGCGCCCTTACTTGATCTAGTGTTTGAGAGGGGATCGTTTGTGGGGGAATTGGATATACATAATGGATTTCAGGATTCCAATCGAATTGCAGAGCTTTGATGACTTGGTTTCTGGCACCATCCCCACTATCAACCATCCGTTCTACTTGTAAAGGGGTGCATTGAGCACCAAGCAAATTAGCTAAACTTGGCAAATGAGGTTTTATCAAAGAGTCGAACCAAATGGCATTTATTTCTCCAACAACGTTAGGCGCAATCCAATTTGATATATCAATTGATGGAACATCCGGTTGAATATCTTCTCTTAATAAGTATGATAAAGAAATCTTTACAGGTAAAAGTGTCCATCTAGTTTTATTTTGGAAATTTTTTAGAAATAACGAATGAACGATTTCCATTGATTCTCGAATAGATTCAAGTATATGAGGTCTTCCCGAAATCATCCGTCCATTATCTGATACATAAAATGCACCTCTGTCACTCGCCGATTGCTTACTTAACGAAACCATTTTATAGAAAATGGCAATAAACAACTGTTTTTCCTTGATAACTGTCCCAAAATCTTTTCTCTGGATATAAGATTCGGCCTCAGCAAGATGAGTATTAGGGATGTTCCTTTCAGTAGGGGCGACGTAGTCGTAGTCGTCTAAAAACATTGGGCATCGCATTATTGAGACTGGGCTTGCCATATTTCACCTTTTATTATAAAAATAATTTAATTATTATTTATAGTATACTATGGTTAAAACATAAAAGTCAATTGTCAAATAATGTTTTGTAATTCTCTGCGGTTGGGTTTGAGGCTGAGGTGTGCGGGGAGGGGGTAGATGGCGATGGGGATTTTGTATTTGGGGAGGGTTGAGGAGAGCTCTTTTCTTATTTTTTCTAGATCGCAGGGGCCTTCGATAAAGGCTACGGGCCTCATTCCGAATTCTTCATCTTTAGCTGGGACAACGATGGCATTTGTAATTCCTTGGATTTGGCACAAAGCCAATTCGATCTCTTCTGGCTGAATATTTTCCCCTCCTGAAATAAAAAGGTTGTCCTTACGCCCTATAATGCGTAGCTTCCCGTCAATATCCCAGCATCCTAGATCTTTAGTGTGGTACCATCCTTCAAGGCCCAAGGCCAAAGTTTTCCCCCTAACGAGTATTTCTCCATCTTCTTCGATTTTTAGCTCCCGATAAGGCAAAACTTTTCCATCCATGGTCACTTGAGAGGTCATCTCTGTGAGGCTGTAGGTCTCAAAGACATTCATCCCACGCTCCTTCGCTTGCTTCATCATAGCCTCTGAGACGGGCCCGCCGCCAAGCAAAATGCATTTTGCGTTAAGAGTTTTATTCTCTTTTAAAAGTCTGTATAGCTGGGTCGGTACAAAAGAGAGGTGGGTGCAATCGACATTTTTATCGAGCACCACAGTAGCCTTGGCCATAAAGCAACGAAATAGTATCGCAAGGCCGCCCACATGAAATAGGGGAAGGGAGAGGAGCCATTTATCCTGGAACTCTAGCTTCACAGCTTCAATTGATCCAAGCGCGCTATAATAAAAATTTTCGCGCGATAGTGCAGCAAGTTTTGGTATCCCCATGCTTCCTGATGTGTAAAGCATGAGGGCAGCTCCGGCCGCAGGTGTTTCGGGTAAAGTCCACTTTGGATTGCGGGTATTTAGAGGCAAGGCAACGGCGCCAGCTCTTAAAGCTCCAAATAAATGGACAATCGTCTTTAAGTCTGTATGTCCCAAAAAAGATTCGATGGAGCCAGCTTTTATATTAAGACTTTCTTTGATGACGAGCTCATTTAGTTCAAAAGAGTTCCACTCTCGACCCTCGGCAATCACAGCAACGCCATCTGGGCACTCTCTTGCAAAAATCTCTAACGGACATTCCATTCCTACGAGTTTAGTAGATATAGGAAAAGGAGTCACTACAAAATCTGCCGAAGTGCGGCACTGGAGCTGTTAAAACTGTCGTTCCGGTCTCAAGAGTAGGAGCTTTATGTTGATCTGAAAGAGCTTATTGTCCGTTAGCCTCAGTTCTTGTCTCAGCCCTGCAAGCCTGAAATCCACGTCAATCACCTGGCTCCTCAAATTTGCTATCCTTCGAGTGATCTCCCGGACCTGCGAGCAGAATTCTGGGGATGAAAGAGCTGCCATGAGCTGCGGTCGACGCTCCGGAGCAGCGAGCTCCAAACCTGCTACCATCTCTTGATCCAAGGGGGGGTCGAGCAGATGCATCAGCTCATTCAGCCCCTCTTTCTGCGCCTCCAGCTCATGCCGTCTCACCGGCTCCCCTTGCTCCATTCCGGCCCATAGGGCGTCCACCCGCGCGTGGAGCATCTGATGCTCAAGCACTATTTGCAGCGGTCCACCGAGTCTTAGCATCTGAAAAAGCAAGGGTTCTGGAGATGCTGCTGGTGGGCTGTTGTCTACTGGTAATGACATAATTCCTCCTTTAACTTGTTCTAGTAATATATCAAAATTTGTATTATAATGCAAGATTAAAATATTATATATTACGATAGTATAAGAATTAAAAAATTCTTTTTACTTTTGATCGCTGTGGAAAAATCGTTCTTCAAATTAAAAATGGCTATGGTGAGTTAATCTCCTTTTCTGTATAAATTATCGGCTAAATCCTAAACAGGAGTCACTTATGGCAGTTAAAGCAAGCGCAGCAGGTTCTTTATGTATGATCCGATCCTCCTCCGAAACCGTACCTGGGATGATTCCGAGTTCTGCTTATAAGGAATTAGCTCAAGATAGCACTGAATTTACGGAGGACTCTCCATCGTATGTTTTACATGGTCTTTTTGAGGGACACTGTAGTATATGTGATTCGAATAAAGCTTGTTCTCTTAGAGGCAGAGTCCTTGCCGTGCATATAAAGGAAAACTTTCGTGCATATTTCAGGGCATATATAGGAACAGATAACGTAAACGTATTAGAAAGAATTTTTAAGACCTCAATTGATGAAATGAAACATACAGATAAAAACTTGGAGGTAGCAGCATTTACTTATTACATAGATAAGCAGACAAGCACGATCTATTCAGCATCAACGGGAAAAATTCAAGGAGTGATTGTTAGAATCATAGATGGTATCAGGCAAGGCTTCCCAATCACTTCTGGAACAAAATTGCTTTCCGGCGATGTCGTTGTAACAAGAACTATTGCCGCATGGGAAAAGGAGGCTGATAATCAAGCTCTGTTTCGAGCGCTTGAAAATCCTCGAGCTGTAGGGGATGATCTCTATAAGAATATTATAAAATATCCTCAGAGCTATCATATCACGGCTAGATCCAACGTAGAAAAACTTATTTACCACCTTTTTCGAACGGATCGCAAAAATGAAGCTGAGGAAGTTTTGGCCTTAATGGAAAAAAATTGGACCGAAGATTTTAATTCTATGGAAAAAGACGCAATAAGTACGGTCGATAAACAGGAAGTGGCCGAATATAGGGATATCTTAGCAAGTTGGGTGATAGGGTTAAAAAACGTTTTAATAAATTTTGATTTTTACTTGCCCGAAAGACCCCTTAACCGCCTTGGAGAAGTCATCGCCCTTGCCGGCAAACATACAGCCAGAGGTGCCATTGCCACAGCCTACAGAATTATCCATGCCTGATAAGCCTCCCGTTTTTTAAAGCAAGAGAACGGGAGAGGTGGTCTTGTTTGAGGAAGGTGCAGGTATCGATGCCGATGGGGGATGTGAGATCGAGGTTCTGGGCGATGGCGGCGATGTTGAGGAGGCCGATGCCGCTTTCAAATGCGCTGGAGAGAACGATGGGCTTGTTGTAGCGGAGGAATGTTTTGCAGCGGGAGAGTCCACCGAGAAGGGTTGGTTTGTAGACAATGGCCTTGAGGTTAGGTAGGGATTCAATAGCGACTTCTAGAAGAGATTCATCAAGGGCAATGGGCAGGGGAAAGAATTTGAGCTCGGCTGGATTTTTCAATGGCTCTTCGATATAGTCAAAGTCATCGGGTTTAAATTCTGCAAAAAATTCGGCCGCTTCTTTTAAGTCCCATGCTCTATTCAGATCAATCCTCAGAGAGAAACGATCCTTTAACTTATAGATTAAGTCTTTTGCTTCAGTTTTGGAGAGTCCCGAGATTTTTAATTTTACACTTTTGGTAGAAAGAGTCTCTGCCTTTTTAATGATTTGTTCATAAGTGCCCATGAGTAAGGAAGAGATGGGGAGGTCGATATCTGGCAGGGGAGTCATGGCTGACTCAACCCCAAAAGCAACTGAAGGGAATAAATTCTCAAAAGGGACGTGGCCCTCTAAATGAGCACGGAGTTGTCCTTCTGCTTCTTCAAGCGTCTCTTTGCTCCATCCGGGAAGAGGGGCAATCTCCCCCCAATTCCCGTTAAGATTCAGGAGAATCGCTTTGCGCTTGGTGTGGGTATGTATAAGCTCTAGCTCATAACATTTTATTTCATATTCCATGTGGCACAAAAAATCAGGGTGAATAATAAAAGGATTTGCGCTGTCTTGGCTAGGAGGGGATTAAAGTCGGTTGTCTTGAACAAAGCCGTTATAGGAAAAAGGGCCGGAAAAATTGTCAGAGCAGAAATAGCGACATAAGGGTGATCTTTGAAAAATACCACGGGAAATAAAGTTCCTACTACCATAAGAAAGGCATAGAGCTTTTTGCCGAAGTTTCTTCCATAGCGTACGACTATTGTCTTTTTTTTGGCAGCCTTGTCTTCTTCGAAGTCCCGAATGTTGTTGATCAGTAAAATACACGTGGATAGCGCGCCGGGGCTGATGCCAGCTAGCACGGCATAAGATAAGACTTCACCCGTTTGCAGATAATATGTGGCTCCGGTGGCAACAGGCCCAAAAAATACGAAGACGAAGATTTCTCCAAGGCCTAAATAGGCAATCGCGTATTTCCCCTTCGTGTACATGACAGCTAATATGAGCGCGAGGATAAGAAGTAAGGCAATGGCCAGTCCCCCTACATAGATTAAATACATCCCCAGGCAGAATGTGACAATTAAGGTAGTTATCAAGACCCTTTTCATTTGTGCGGGTTTTACTAGACCCGCTGCTGTGACCCTCCGTGGGCCCAGCCTCTTTTTTGTATCAGACCCTTTAAGAAAATCAAAGTAGTCATTGGCAAAGTTGGTAGCCACTTGGATCCCCATGGCAGTGAGCAAAGTAAAGAAAAACGTCAGCAGATTAAAGGTCTCTGTGCGCGCAATCACACTACCTATGATGACAGGGCTAATTCCGGCAATGAGTGTTTTGGGCCTTGAGGCTTCTATCCAAACGTTCATGTTTAGGAATTCTGCAAAAAATCAGGATAAAGTTCCAGAGATTAAGATTGTTCAGCGAGTTTGTCTATTGCCGGCTGAAAGCCTAGCGCTGCCGCTTCTTTCAAATGGTATAGGGCTTGTTCAGGGTCACTTGTGTGAAGCGCAAGAAAATAATGCGCTTCAGGGAAGTGATCGCCGTTAGAGAGAGCAAATGTATATTCCAGAAGAGCCAGATTTTCGTTTTTTTCAACTCCCTGACCATGTTCATAACAAATCCCCAGTTCATTTGACGCTGATCTAATTCCTCCGTTCGATGCTGTCTTAAAGTAGCCAAAAGCTTTTTTAGGATCGGGCTCTATCACTGATCCATCCTGTCTTGTAAAACCTTTTTTATAGAATTGACCCAAAAAATTTGGCGCCCATGGATATAAAAAAAGATTTTGAGAAGAAAGCATTTCGTAGTATTTACAGGCTAATTCCAGGTCTTTGGCTACTCCAAATCCATGTTGATATAACCACCCCGTTTGTACCTGTGCATGAAAACTCGATCCTTGATCTGCTGCTTTCTTATAATACTCAAAAGCTAGGGCATTATTTTTCATTACGTCAAGGTAATAATTTCCAACCTCTTCCTGTGCTGTCGCATGACCTGAGTCCGCAGCTTTTTTGAAATATTCAAAGGAGGCATCCCGATTTGCTGTCGTTCCGTATCCATCGCGATAATATACTCCAACGTAATACTGCGCATCAACATACCCTTGATCTGCAGACATTTTGTAATATTTAAAAGCAGCCTTTAGATTGTATCTGTGCCCTGTTGTATAAAGTGCTGCAACACGACACTGTGCAGCAGGATGTCCTTGATCTGCAGCCCTTTCGTAATATTCAAATGCTCTCTCTGCAAAAGCAGGTGAATTGGTAGAAAAATAATGGTTGCCAAGTTCAAATAGACAATCTGAATTTTCTAATTCCGCACCTTCTTCGAACCATTTAAAGCCTTTGTCGACACAATTTAGGATTTTGTCGTAGAGCCCAAGTCCATAAAAACCTTGAGGGTCTCCTTGATCTAGACATAATTTGAAAAGTTTGAGAGCTTTATTGTAGTTCCAATCTACCCCATAGCCTTTGAGATAACATATCCCTAAATGATACTCGCCCCCACTATTTCCTTGATTTGCAGCTCTCCAAAAGTATACAGAAGCGCTCACAACGTCCTTTGCTGTTCCTGTGCCGTTAAGAAGGCATGATCCTACACGGTCTTCGGCAATTGACAATCCTTGATCTGCTGCCTGTTTGAAAAAGGCAAAGGCCTGCTCTGGATCCGGGCAAAGGCGTGCAAGATTGTATCGGCCTAAGACATTGTTGTTATTTGCGGCCGATTCATAGTATCTCCGAGCATATTCTCCGTTTTTTTGAATCCCATACCCATTTTCAAAACAGTACCCAAGTAAATTTTGAGCTGTAGGATTTTGTTGCTCAACAAACGGCCTTAATTTTTCTATAAATGTTTTTCGTGTTGGTCTTTGTGCTTTGCCTAGTTGTTTTAAAAAAAAGGGAACGAGGCTAGATTCGTACTTTGAGGGTTTTTCTTCTAATAACACAAGATCAAAAAGACGCGGTAAAAGTTCACTTGAGTTGCTGTCTGTAAAGGATTTGCTTATTAGATCGCTTGAGGCTTTTAGTAGAGTCTGGATCTCATAGTCGCGGGCTAAATGATATAATTCCACGAGCGTCTCAAATGGTGTATCCGCGGGGATTCCCAGTCCGTATTGAAAATCTATAAAGAGCTTTGCAGTTCCATCGTCGAGTTTTTGTAATTTTTTTTTATTAAGATCTGGAGGTAAAAAAGCTTGTGGTATTTGGAGTGTCTCCTGTTCTAAGTCTCCTTTAAACTCTCTAGTGACCATCCCTTCTGTAGAACGTCTTAAACGGAGAAAGACTTGGTGTAAGGACATTTGATGAACATGATGATTTTTGGTTTCAAGCTCTTCTTTTGCTAAGGCAGGGGCGGGCAGCTTAGGCAGCATCTCTTTGCAGAGTTGATAGCCTATAGCAGATTCTTTGAGTAATTCCATCGCCCTTCTTTCGTTTTTTAACCCCCCAATGCCTTCCCGATAAAACCTAGCAAGATGGTATTTTGCAATAGATACTTCAAGAGGCGGCACACGCCTCTTAGCTATTTCTTCTAATTCCGCTCTACATTCTTTTTGTGTCCTTCTATCAGAGGCGAGAAGCTTTTTATAAAAATCTTCGGCTGTATGAGAAGGTGAATCAGGAGTTAGTAATTCTTGGAATAGCAGACTTAAGCGAAGTGGAGAAATCGAACTATTAGGTAGTCTTTCTACATTAGCAATAGTCTCTCTTTGACCGCCCTCCCCAAATGGCAAAAAGATTCCCTCTCTTTCAAGATATTTTTTCGGACCATATACTAAATGAATGGTGTTATTATACAAACTGTCTACCCCAAGATAGTCTGCGAGTCTATGAAGTTCGATCAATTGAAAAAGGGAGATCTCATTAGCAATGGCCGCGCCACACTGATAATCTAAAAAGAGGTTTAGCGTCTCACTATCAAAGTCTAAAAATAGAGGCTCACCCTCAGAATTTTCTGAGGCTAAAGAAAAAACCTCGGGAAATAATGCAGAGGGCGCTTTAAGGATTTCCCCATCGATAGTTTTTATAGATACAAAGTCGCGGTTTGAAGCCGAGTTTGCTTTTAATTTGTTGACGAGGTCTTCCTTGTACTGTTCTAGTTGTTCCACCTCGGCTAAAGGTCGTTGAATACTTAGTGAAATAGTCTCTTGAAGAGCGGGGAGGTGCTTTAGAGTTTGCCATCGTTCTTTTTGGATCTGCATCCATTCCTGTTCTTCTTGTGAGACCTGCTTCCGTTGTTCTTGAAAATGCTCTTTTGCAAACAAAGGATTATTCTTTAAGAGCTCTGCCCGCGCGTTCTCAATGATTACGTATCTTGATGGCTGTAGAGAAGATTCAGAAGTTTCTAGTACCCCTTCATAAAATTTTACCCCAATGTCCTGCCCTCTTACTTCCTCAAGAGTTCTTAGGACGATTTGGAATTCCTCGAAACTTTTACACTTTCCTAGATTAATGCGCATAATCTGGGATATAACAAATCATGGTCTTTTGGGGAATGTGGAAAAGTCGGGAACCCTTTTTTCTAAAAACGCTTGTTTCCCCTCTTTGGCCTCTTCAGTCATGTAAAACAAAAGGGTGGCGTTGCCGGCAAGTTCCTGCAAGCCCGCTTGCCCATCGCAATCTGCATTCAACGCTGATTTTAAGCAGCGGATGGCAAGAGGGGAGTGTTGTAGGATCTCCTTGCACCACTCAATTGTTGTTTCTTCTAATTTGTCATAGGGAACAACACAGTTGACAAGCCCCATGTCTAATGCTTCTTGCGCGTTATACTTTCTGCACAAAAACCAGATTTCTCGCGCTTTTTTTTGCCCGACAATTCTCGCCAAATAAGATGCGCCAAAGCCTCCGTCAAAAGAGCCCACCTTAGGCCCGGTTTGTCCAAAGATCGCATTGTCAGCAGCAATTGTCAAATCACACACAACATGAAGCACGTGCCCGCCGCCAATAGCGTATCCCGCAACCATGGCAATCACAGGCTTGGGACATGTTCTGATCTCTCGTTGAAAATCAAGGACATTTAAACGATCAATCCCCTGCCCATCTGCATAGCCGGCATCGCCCCGGATTTTTTGATCTCCGCCGGAACAAAAGGCCTCTTTCCCCTCTCCCGTAAGAATGACACAGCCAATCGTATGATCATCCCGCGCATCATTGAGAGCATCAGACATCTCATTGACAGTTTGGGGACGAAACGCATTTCTCACGTGCGGACGGTTAATGGTGATTTTGGCAATCCCTTCCCATTTGTGGTATTTGATATCGGTGTAGTTTCCATATTCTTTCCAGATAGGCGGCATAAAATCTCCCTTGTGCATGCCTAATTTTGCAGAAATTTAAGATAAAGCTCCAGAAATTAATTAGGTCTACAGCAGCTCCCGCTAGGCGCGGGAGCTGCTGAATAAAAATAATTTAAAAAATTATCGCTGTAATTTTAAAAAAGCAATTCCATCTCGGTTTAGTCAGGCCCCACTTTCAGAAAAAATATCCCGGACAAGGCTTAGCAGTCCTGTAACAGACAGGGCTTTTTTTTCTTTTTGGTGAGGTTTATGCTTCATTATGACACGTTCCTATTTTGTGAAGGCCGAATTTCATCATC
>JABDAY010000031.1:0-323 GCA_013288895.1 Chlamydiota bacterium
TTGGGATTTTAAGAGAATGTTTGGATTCGAAAGTTGCCCGTTTGGTGGTATTAAGGGGGCGCCGAAGAATCGGAAAGAGTCGATTGGCCGAAAAGTTTGGTGAGTTTTTTGGCCGGCACTACACATTTGTAGGGCTTCCCCCGGAAAAGGGGGTGACTGATGAGATACAACGTCGCCATTTTGCCAATGAGTTGGAAAAACAGACCAAAAGCTTTTCTTTGCGGTTTGATGATTGGGATTTTCTTTTTGAAGCTTTAGGTAAAGTGGCTCAAAAGGGAAGAGTTTTGATCGTTCTTGATGAAATTAATTGGACGGGGTCGCTT
>JABDAY010000031.1:333-21828 GCA_013288895.1 Chlamydiota bacterium
CTGCATTTTTGGGTAAGCTCAAAACTGCCTGGGATACGCATTTTAAGAAAAATCCTGAACTTATTCTCTTGTTAAGCGGTTCCATGTCTGCATGGATCGAAAAGCACATTCTAGGAAGCACTGGTTTTTTTGGGCGGATTGCTTTAGATCTTAGCTTGGGAGAACTTCCATTGCATCAATGTAGTCATTTTTGGCGTCCTTTTGAAAAAACGATAGCGGCTTATGAAAAGTTTAAGGTGTTGAGCATTACGGGAGGGGTGCCTCTTTATTTGGAATCGATCCAGCCAAAATTGACAGCGGAAGAAAATATCGGTCGTCTATGTTTTCGCAAAGAAGGGTTATTGTTTCTGGAATTTGATCACATTTTTTCTGATGTTTTTGGGTCAAAAGCTTCTCTTTATAAGAAAATCGTATCGAGTTTGGCAAAAGGAGTTAAAGATCAATCAGCAATATTATCTGTTATTGGAGTAGAGAAAAGCGGAATTTACAGCGAATATTTAGATGAATTGGTAAAAACAGGTTATATATCGAGAGATTATACATGGAGTTTAAAGTCTGGCGTATTTTCAAAATTGAGTAAATATAGGCTTTGCGACAATTACCTATTGTTTTATTTGCGCTATATTGAACCGAATATCCCCAACATCCAACAAAACCGCGATTTATTGCCAACGGGGTGGAACACCATTATGGGCTTACAATTTGAGAATCTCGTTCTGAACAATCGTCTGGCCCTGCATCAACTTTTAAGTATCCCACCTGAAGATATCAAGATAGACAACCCTTTTTTTCAAAGATCGACAAAAAAAATGGTGGGGGTTCAAATCGATTACATGATTCAAACACGTTTTAATTCTCTTTATATTTGTGAGATAAAGTTTCATAAAGAACCAATTGGCAAAGAAATCATCGGAGAAATGCAAAAAAAAATTAAAGCTCTTTCTCTCCCTAGAGGAACTTCTGTTCGTCCCGTACTGATTCATATAAACGGTGTTAAAGACGATGTAAAAGAAGAGAATTTATTTTCCCATATTATCGATTTTGCCGATCTCCTTGTAAGTTCAAAATAAACACAGCAGCTGTGCTGCTGGCGTCCTTGGGGCCGAGGAGGGAGATGAGGGTTTTGCACTCTTCGATGCATTTTTGGTGGTTGAGGGTTTTTATGGCGGAGGTGAGGGCTTGTTCTGTGAAGGCGGGGCCCATGAGCTCGGGGAAAACTTCCTTGTTTAGGAGGATGTTCACCAGGCAGTAGTATTTTAGGTTGAGGCGGAAAATGTATTTTGCTGCGAGTGTGTCGATGTAGGAGATGGCATAGGTGACGATGGTGGGTGTTTTGTGGAGGCCAAGCTCGAGTGTGACGGTGCCTGATTTTGCGATGGCGAAAGTAGCTTCATTCATGAGCTCGTAGGTGTAGTCTGCAGGAACGAGGATGGCATTTTTAGGCATGAGGGGGAGATAGCGGGGATTTGAAACGGAAATGGCAATAGGGAGCTCGGGGAATTGTTTTAAGACTTTTAGATAGAGGGGCAAATTTCTTTCGATCTCTTTTTTTCTGCTGCCTGGAAAAAGGGCGACGGTGTTTTTTGGTAAAGAGAAGGGTTTGTAGGGGTATTCCTTGATCCTTTGAACGAGGGGATGGCCGACATATTCTACTTTAAGTTTAGAAGGGTCAAAAAGCTCTTTTTCAAAAGGGAGGATAGAAAGGAGAAGATCTAGATTCTCTTCCATCACTTGGATCCTCCCTTTTCCATGAGCCCAAACGCTTGGACAGATGTAATGGACTAATTTTCCTTTGTATCCCTTTTTGCGCAAAGATCTCTCCATCCTTAAGTTGAATCCGGGATAATCAATGAACACACAGACTTCAGGGTTTTCTTTTAGGATAAAGGAGCGGATTTTATAAAAATGGAAGAGGATTTGGGGTAACCGGAGGATCACATCTACAAATCCCATCACTTGGAAATTTTCCATGGGGCAGATGCAGTTTAATCCGGCAGCGCGCATTTTTGGCCCGCCCACGCCTACTGCATTGACGCCTGGGAGCGCCTTTAGAAGCTTCTCCCCGTGCAAATCGCCGCTTGGCTCTCCCGCAAAGATGAAGAGCTTCATAGAACCCCGAGTTGCTTGGCGAGCCATTCAGCGCCCTGAAAAAAGATCTCCTTAGGTGTCCCGTGTCCATACTGCCCAGTGGAAGGGGAGATGATGAGCTCTACTTGGGGCGAACGGATACCTTTTTCAAAAGCTGTTTTGGAAAGTTTGTTGATAAAATGAAAGCAGTGATCTGTTCCCACTCGTGTATCGTGATTGCCAATATAGAAACGGACTTTTCTGTCGAAAAGTTTGTCAGATAGACCTTCTATACTCATATGATCGAATTGTGTCAGGGGAGCAAAAGCGAGCAAGGTTTTAAACTCGGCGATGTGCGCAGCGAGGTGAGCTGCTATGAAGCCCCCTCTTGATAATCCAAAAATGGCGAGTTGTTCTGGGATAAGAACTCCCTTTTCAAGAAGGCGATAAATCACTGTTTTAGCATGTGTGATAAACTCTTCTACGAGATGAGGGTTTTCTTGCCAAATACTCATGGCTTTATGGGGATCTTTCTTATCTTCATGGGCGGGGAGTGTTAAGGAAAATACCCGGATAGGGAGCTTAGATAAAAATTGGACGGGCTGATTAAAGGGATCGAGCCCTAAACTATCTTCTGCAGACAAAGAAAAGTAAAAAGCTGCAGGAAGGGGGCCCATATCAAGGTGGGAGCCCACATAAGAAACTAAAGTATCTGGATCTACGTGGATCATCATGCTGGTCTAGGGGGTCTGCGTCTTCTTCTTCTTTTTATAACGGGTTTTTCACCCCCTTCAAAAGCCTCTTGCCACTCTTTTAAAATAAGTTGGAGTCCAGGTTCGATACAGCTCCTGATTTTTAAGAACTGCAACGCCAGGCCAAACTCTGGGTCATGTGGAATGCGGATACGGGAGAGCCGTTTTTTCTCCACAGGGGTTAACCGGTATTGAGAAGTGATGATCGAGACCATGCTCATCCTCATTCTTCTTGGAATTTGGAAAAAGGGATGGAAAACTTCTGTAATGAGTTTATAAGACTCTTGCTGTATCTCTCCTAAATGGGGGATCCTTCCTCTGTCAGTAAATTGTGTTTGTATCCTTTTTGCTAAAATGGGGTATACGAGACAGCACATTAATAGGGGCCTTTCAATCGATTTAAAGTGAGCCTCTTGGATAGCTCTATCAACCTCTTGCAAATAGGAGTAGATGTCGCTCCCTTCAGGGGTTTCCATAAAATGGGCGAGGGCTGGAAGCATGAGGGCGAGCATTCCATGCTCAGACATTAATTTGAAAAATGGGGCTGCATGCCCCGATTCTAACATTCTTAAAAGTTCTTCTAAAATCCTTGCAGGGGAACTTTTGGTGATTTCGCTTCTACACTCTAAAAGAGCAATATGCGCATCGGGGTTAACTTCAAGTCCAAATCTAGCCTGGAATTTTAGAAGACGGATCATCCTCACAGGGTCTTGTTTAAATCGAACAAAGGGTTGACCAATGGTACGAAGCAATTTTTTTTGGATGTCGGGATATCCACTGACGTAATCAATGATTGTCTGTGTAGAAGGGTCATAAAAAAGGCCGTTGATCGTGAAATCGCGCCTTGTCACATCTTCTTCTTCTGTGCCCCAAACGTTATCTCTAATAATCAATTCCTCTGTTTGGGTATCTCCTGAGCGAAAAGTAGAAACCTCTAAAATCTTTTTTCCAAAACGGATATGGGCAAGACGAAATCTCCTCCCAATTAAAATGCAGTTTCGAAAAAGCTGCTTGATCTCTTCAGGTTTGGCGGACGTTGAGATATCGAAGTCTTTAGGTTTTCCCTTTAAAAGGAGATCGCGCACCCCTCCTCCTACGAGATAAGCCGTATAGCCTGCATGCCGCAACTTCTCCATCACATAAAGAGCGTCGTTATCGACTTGGTCAAGGGAGATCTGGTGTTCGTCTAAATGGTAAATTTTTTGTTGCATAACTTCCAAGGGATTATGATACACGTAAATGATTTAACTCCAAGAATTTTTCCTTCCAATGGTAGGAATCTAGAAGCCCTTGGGTGTCTCTTTCTAAAATAGAGTAGGCGAGATAGAGGGCTTCGATGGAAGCAAGGCCCTCCTCGACTGCTTGCCTCCTCGGGTATGCTGTGCGGTAGTGGGGGGGAATACTTCTTTTTACAGGACAGGAGACAGTCCTACCCATGATTTCTGCATATCGCCAGGTGGCATCAATGAGGAAGAGGCCAGATTTTTTATCATCAAGGGTCAAAGGGGGGGCGTTTACGGCCAAAAGGATATGCCCCGAAAGATCGGGAAGAATTCCTTTGGGATAGGTAAAAAACAGAAAATCCTCACGGGTTTCCAATCCTCTTAAACTGCATTTTTTTAGGTTCTCTTTGCGGTGACGCAAAATAATTGTATCTGGAAATTCAAACATTTTTTATATATATGATTATATGATCAAAATCTTACTCTGCATCCTTGTCTGCCTCTCATCTTTATATAGTGACGACTCTTACTATTGGAAGGAAGATTACCAGAAAGCCTTAACTGCTGCAAAGGAATCTAACAAATCGCTTGTTTTAGCCTTCCTAGGGACAAATTGGTGCCCTTGGTCGGAAAAACTTCAAACAGATGTCTTGTTAAAAGATAGTTTTTTAAAAGACTTAAAAGATCAGGCCATTTTTATCCGCCTTGATTTTCCAGAAGGGGAACAGAAAGAGGAAAATAAAAGGCTGAAAGAGCAATTTACTGTTGTAGAATTCCCTACCCTTGTTTTGCTCGACAACGAACAAAACGAAATTATCAAACTGGGCTATATGCCTATGCAGTCGGAAGAATTTGGTACTTATATTAAAAATCTTCTCACTGATTGGTATGAAATTAAAAGCGCCGACCTAGCAAAGATGGATGAGAAACAATTAGAAAACCTTTACGTCAAGGCCAAAGGGAGAGGGTTTAATAAATTTAAAGAGGATATATTACAATACGGATTAACCACATCTCCAGGGCCTTTCTTCCTCATGGAAAAGTATGCAATCTTCATTGATAATGGCAAAAAGATGAAGCATCCTGAAATGCAAGAGTTAAGAAAGGAGATCGTAAAGAGGGATCCCAAAAACAAGAATGGAACCCACCTTTATCTGGCCGTCTTAGATTTTCAGGTTTTATCTAACAAGTCTAAAAAAACCTACGCTCCCCAAGATGTCGTTAGACCTTTAACAGAATACGTAAAGAAATTTGGAAAGAAAGATGCAGACAATCTTTGGCGTGTGGAAATGATGATTGCTCAATACCTTTTTAGTAAAAGGGTCGTTCAAACTGCGGTAGATCATGCAAAAGCATCTTTCGAATCAGCACCAGAGAACGTCAAGCCAGAAATACTAGAGACACTAAATTATCTGAAAAACCAACAGTGAATAGGGAGAGGGGAATCGGGCACGCACGCGGGCACGGGCACGGGCACGAAAGAAAGAGGGAGGAAGAGGGCTTAAGTTCTTCTTTCTTTCGTGCCCGTGCCCGTGCCCGCGTGCGTGCCCGATCTTCATCTTCTCTTAGAAAAGGCATTCTTGTAGGTTGTGATGCGAGTCAGACGTGGCTTTTTCCTTGGTGGTGGAAAAATTATTCTGCTCACAACAATCACCCGGTCTTCTTCGTCGATTTCGAACAAATCTCTCTATCCGTTCCCAAAGTCGAAAATAAAGAATGGGAAGCGATCTACGGGCCAGACCTACATGACGCGCGCAAGAGTTGGTTTAAAAAACCGGCAGCACTCCTCCTTTCTCCCTTTGAAAAAACCATATGGATTGATCTAGATTGTGAAATACTAGCTCCCATTGACCCTCTCTTTGACTACAACCTTGCATTCGCAAGAGATTGCAATGGAGGCTATAACTCTGGCGTCATTGTCTACACCAAAAATTCCCCTCTCATCCAAAATTGGGCCCTCACCGCCCAGCACTCCTCCCATCTCTACATGGGCGATCAGAACATGCTCCCCGAAGATCCTGCCATCGAAGAGCTCCCCCCAGAATACAATTGGCGTATGTCGCAGGGTCTCAATCCGTCAGCCCGCATCATCCACTGGGTGGGCAGCTGGGGTAAAACCTTCATTCGGGAGTATGGAGGACTGAAGAGAATGACGAGCGATGAGTAAGTCACTTTACGCAAAATGCAAAGTCGAACTTAGACCACGAAGTGGTAATTTTGCCGCGAATGCGGCTACAGTTGCTAGCCGGGGGTGACCAACGGGAACCCCCGGAAATTGCCCATCCCACATCAGAGCCGCGAACAGCGGCGACACTCTTTTTGCATCTGTCGCCGCTGTTCGCGGCTCTGATATGGGGGTGAACGTTCTCCGGGGGTTCCCGCTGGTCACCCCCGGCTAGCAACTGCCATCGCTACGCGATTTGATTACCACTTCGTGGTTTAAGATAGGCTTTTGCAAGTGTTGATGAATGTTGTGATGTGGTCCTGGAGGATGCTTTGATAAGTGGGACTATTGAAATTGTGATCCCAACGCGGGGCGTCGGCATGTGGTTCTAGGAAAACTAGCTCTTCTGAATATAAGTCTCGTCCTTGGATGTCGAGTAAGGAAACAAAATCTCCCATGCTGGCGTAGTTGGCAGATGCATGGCATATATCTTTGGAAATAATGGCAACAGGAGCGATGGCAAGGACGATGATTCTATCTCTAACGGCTTGGGATGAAGCGAGCAGGGCATTTTTAACATGGAGGGCTCCTTGGCTGTGGCAAATTTGGAGGAACATGGCTTCAGGAGAATGGGTAGCAATAAAGTCTTCCCATTGATCTCTGAGGATTTCTATCGGGGGCATTTTAACTCCGCATTTTTCCAAAATCGACGTTGCGACATCAACAGGAGAAGAATGGGTGGCGTTGTAAACATGGGATATTTTTATGCCGCCTGCATACGCGCTTAGCCGCTTTGCGTGTCTTTGAGCTTCCTTTAAGCTGTTGTTTATTCCGTTGATAAACCCAATCCCTCCGTTTGGGAGATCTACCGAACCTATCTCATAAACAAAAGATCCCTTCTTGAAAAAGCGTTTGATTTTTTTAAAAACTTTTATATTGTTTTGTTCTGTCAAGATTGCGGGTGGATCTTGAAAATCATTTCCAAAGCCATTTGCAAGAAGGCTTATTAAGATAAAAGAAAAAATCTTAAAGTTCATATCTGTTTATAGAGATGTCTGTGATTGGGTTGCAAATCGGGCTTCGGTAGCGCGGATAAGGAGAGATTTTTTTTGCCCTTCTATGAGTTCTATAGCAATATTTAATTTTTCACGAAATCCATCTAGCAACCCATGACATTCGCCTACACATTCTGTTTTTAGAGTGTAAAAGAATAGAGAGAGTTTATCTAACTGGTCAAGAGTTGCGGCGGGGATTAAATCAAATAAATACTGGAAAGGGTCTTTTTGTCCGACGATATCTGGAAAAAGAGCCATAAGTATATGTGAAGATGCGACATCTATCGCTTCATTTGGAAATTTGTATTTATCTTTTTGGTTTTTATCAACAGTATAAAAGCATATCTCTTGTGACTCAGGCGGTGCTGAAGAAGAAGCTGCGGATAATTGAGTTGGAGCAGGCTTTGCCGCTGCTCTAGCTTCTTCTAAGGCTTTAAGTTGAGAAGGTAATTCTGACTTAGCTCCCGTCATAGCTCTGATTTGTAAAGATCTCCTTTGCTCTTCTAAATAGTTTAGAGCGATAGATAATTGAGTAAAAAATCTAGATGCTGAAGGATAATAAGATATATCCGGATGCGCATAATTGAATTGTATGGTTTTAAATATTTGAAATATTGCATCCAAGTG
This sequence comes from Chlamydiota bacterium, assembly GCA_013288895.1. Lineage (GTDB taxonomy): Bacteria > Chlamydiota > Chlamydiia > Chlamydiales > Rhabdochlamydiaceae > JABDHB01. Next base: position 8,222 of record JABDAY010000031.1, read on the forward strand.
GTCAATATCGGACACTGGAATTTCCGTGAATAAATACCGCAGGGGCGGCGTTTTCCCGACAATACCTGGAAAGAGGGTCATAGCTGGATGAGAGGAATTGAGCGTTATCTTTAGAAATCGAGAATTATTAACAACCTTTTGCGTCGAGTTAAGTGGGAAAAAGCGGATCGGATTTTCCTCACAAGCTTTTGAAGAGGAAGCTGGGGCAAGTGAAGAGGACGCTGCGACTGGTACTGACGTAAATTCTATTCCTGTCATAAATTTCTCCTTTTTGGGCAACCATTCTGGCTGATAATTTATAGGAAGTCAATCTTTCTTTTTCCCTCTTCTATTTTGCGTTTTTTGTTTTGCGATTTGCGTTTCTTCACTCTGCGTGTTGCCACTGCGTAACCCTAAGCAATTCTTGGGGGATCTCGAACAGAAAGCGAGAGGGTGTGCTGCTTGCGTCTTTGCCGAGGCGTTTGCGTTTGCGGGCCATGGAGAGTGTGAGGTGCTTTTTTGCGCGGGTTAGGGCGACGTACATGAGGCGGCGCTCTTCTTCTACGCCGATGCTTTTTTCGTGGGGGATGATGTGATCCTCGAGGCCGACTAGAAAGCAGGCGGTGAATTCAAGTCCTTTCGCGCCGTGGAAAGTCATGAGGGTCACTTTGTCTTCTCTCATATCCTTTTGATGCTCGTGCCAGGTGTTTTCATCAAGAAGTGTTGTTGTTAAAAAATGGTGGAGGGAGATCTCGCTCCCTTGCCCTTCTTGTTCCATTTTTTCTTCGTAGGCGCCGATCGATTCGATGCAGTGTGTGATGTTTTCCCATTTGAAGTCGCGCATTTTGTCGCTTTTGACGTCGTCTTTAATGGCGTTTTGATAATCGATTGTTTCTAAAAACCACTCGAGGGTGGGCTTAAAGGGGCGTTGTTTAAATTTTTCTTGTGCTTCGGTGATGATCGATACAAAGGAGCGGATGGCTTGTTTTGCTTTATCGGAGAGGGGATCTATTGCTTCTTGATCTGATAGGAGGGTCCACAGAGGGATGTTTTTTTGTCGATTGATTTGAGTGAGAAAGTCGAGAGTCTTATCGGAAATTCCCCTTCTAGGAACATTGATGATTCGCAAAAGGGCTTCTTGATCTAGAGGATTGATGATCACTTTTAAATAGGCGATAAGATCTTTCACTTCAGCCCTTTCGTAAAGCTCTGTTCCTCCAAAAACCTGGTAGGGGATGCCGCGGATCCACTGACCATCTTTTTCCCAGCAAGCATCGAGCAGGGCGAGTTCAAACGTGCGGGCAAGAATATTTGAGCGGTAAAGGATGGCGATATCTTTCCAGGCAAGGTTGTGCGTTTTGCGCAGGTGGATCATCCGGAGGACAACAGCTTGAGCTTCTTCCTGTTCGGTTGGTGCATGGAAAAGAGAGATAGGATCTTTGGACTCTTTAGCGCTCCAAAGCTTTTTATTATGCCTTTCTTTATTGTGGCTAATGACCCCATTCGCAGCTTTTAGAATGGTGGGGATAGAACGGTAATTTTGTTCCAGCTTGATGGTGGTGTCTGCTTCAAATTGAAGGATATGCTTAATCTCCGCACCGCGCCAGCCATAAATCGATTGATCGTCATCGCCGACAACACAGAGATTGTTGTGTTTTTTGCAGATAAAGGAAGCAAGCTTGTATTGGATAGGATTGGTATCTTGGTACTCATCGATCATGACGTATTGGAAACGGTTTTGATACTGCTCTAAAATTTGGGGATACTTTTCAAAAAGCTCTACCGTTAAGGAAAGGAGGGAGTCGAAATCTACCGCATTGTAAGCGCGCATGCACGATTGCATTCTTGTAAAAAGATCGCTCGTAAATTGATCGTGCCAGGTAGAATTGTCTTTACTAGCTTCCCCTTTACTTTTCATCTCGGCAATTTTTACGAGTGTTGATTCTAAGGAGGGGAGCTCCCCTTCACACTCCAAAAGATGGCGTGCTATTTGAGAAACAAGTCTTTTGGTGTCCTTTTCATTGTAGAGACTAAAATTATTTGTATATCCAAGGTGGTGGATCTCCTTGCGGAGAATATTCATGCAAAAGCTATGAAATGTGCAAAGGACAACCTTTTTTGCCATCTTAGCTCCAATGAGCTCTGCCACTCGGTGGCGCATCTCTTCCGCAGCTTTATTGGTGAATGTCAGGCCCAAAATAGATTCGGGGGGCGTTTTTAAGTTTTTTATAAGATAGGCGATCCGGTGGGCAAGTACGCTTGTCTTGCCGCTGCCGGCTCCTGCTAGGATCAGGACCCTCCCTTTGGTTGTTTCTACAGCTTTTTGCTGCTGAGGATTGAGCATAGGTTTATAAGATCATCCAGTATTGCACGCTTGCTTGGGGGCTCAGTTGTTTTTCTAGGAAAAACATTGATTTCAAGATCTTTGGGAAAATTTAGGCAGTAAGAGCGAAAAGCCTCACGTACAACCCGTTTAAACCGGTTCCTGTCGTGTGCTTTCCCATATTTTTTGGAAACAGTGATCCCGAGCCGCGGCTTTAAAGCTCGGCCAAGCCTATAATCCACCCCAATAGTTTTTCCAAATACTTTGTTGCCTGCCTTCAAGATCCCATAGTAATGATTTCTTGAGCGCACCCGTGCATCTTTTGGAAATCTTACGCCTGGGTGAGCTTCTTGCGGCCTGCTCTGCGTCGCCGATTGACGATGATTCGCCCCTTGGCAGTTTTCATTCTCTTGCGAAAGCCACATGTGGTTTGACGCTTCTTTTTGCTGGGTTGATAAGTACGTTTCATTTTGGTAACCTTAAATTTTAACGTTTCTGCCAGCAATCCTAACAGGAATAGCTTAAATTCTTCAAGAACATAAAAATGCTTGAATGAAAAATGGAAATTATCGTATAACCTTAAGTCAAGAATAAATTTTTTCTAGAGTGAACTATGAAAGTAAAAGCTTCGATTAAAGCAGACCCTGCAAAAGGGGACAAAATTGTTAGACGCCGTGGCCGCGTTTACGTGATTAACAAAACAGACCCTAACCGTAAACAACGGCAAAAGGGACCAGGAAGGAAGAAATAATGGCGAAAACATCATCTGTTGCAAGACAAAAAAAACGGGAATATCTCGTAAAGCTTAAATGGGACAAGCGTCAAGCACTCAAAGCGACCATTCTCGATCTTAATAAGACTGACGAAGAGCGTAGTGCGGCGATCATCGCCCTGAATAAATTCCCTAAAGATTCCTCTCCAGTGCGTCTAAGAAACCGCTGCCAACTCACAGGAAGATCCAGGGGTTTCTTGAGAAAGTTCAAGCTCTCCCGTCTTTGCTTTAGAGACCTTGCGAATAAAGGAATTATCCCCGGCGTCGTAAAAGCCAGCTGGTAGGATAAGGGAAACGCAAAACGCAAAACAAAAAACGCAAAATGGAAGAAAGAAATCTAAAAGTTCTTTTTCTTTCTTCTGTTTTGCGTTTTTTGTTTTGCGTTTTGCGTTTCTTAATTAAAGAGTTTGAGTTCTTCGAGAGTTTTCCAATTGTCCATGTCGTCATTCCAAATGTAGGTGGAGCGGGTGATAATTCCTTTTTTAAAGTCCTCGTGAAGCTTTTGTTCGCTCATGGGGCCAAGGCAGGCATTGGAGGAGTCTAGATAGTGCCAGAGTTTCCCTGAATAGCTGTAAGGGATGGGCTGCACCAAAACTGGAGCTTCCTTTTTCTTGAAGGGGAAGAATATCAGGAAAAGGAGTCCTAAAACCCCACACATGAGTCCAATAAAAAACCAAAGATAAGGATTTTTTTGATTGCGGTGTGCATAAAAAGCGCAGGCGCATCCACATAAAATTCCCATAAGAATAGTGATCAAGTTTTGCATAGCACTAGTATAGCATAAGAGGGGTATTTTGGGAAGGGGAGAGAAGAGAAGATCGGGCACGCACGCGGGCACGGGCACGGGCACCAAATCCGGAAAGAGAAGAGAGCTTAAGTATTTCCCTCTTTCGTGCCCGTGCCCGCGCCCGCGTGCGTGCCCGATCTTCTTTTTCTTGCTGGAATTAATTGGGATGCAGGTATAAATTAGACTATCTAAGAGGTTTGTCTATGGTACATGATAAATTGAAAGGGATGGACACTAAAGAAGTGGAGCTGCCCGAGACTGTTTTTATTCGGGATATCGAAAATAGGGTTTTTCAATCGATTGCCCTACAATGTTTAGCGAAAATTGAGGGTGTTGCTTTTCTAGAGGGAAATATCCTGGATAGTTTGCTTGGCAGAGAGACAGAAGGGATTAAGGGGATTCAGGTAGAACAGGATCTCAAAAATCATTCTGTAAATGTAAAATTAGAGGTCAATCTCGCGTATGGGTTTTCTATTCCTGAAAAGGCAGAAGAGATCCAAGTAAAAATTGCCGAAGATATCAGCCGGCTGACTGGGCTCCATGTGGGATGCGTACATGTGGTGTTTAAAAACATCATCTCCCCTAAAGAAGCATTAGAAAGTTGCATCACCCAATGTCAGACAAAGCATGCTAAGTAAATTATTTCCTGGTGCACACTTAAAGAAAGAATTTATTGCCGGGCTCACGATGTTTTCTACAATGGTTTACGCCATTGTCATCATACCCATGATGCTCTCTGAAGCAGGGATGGATTTCTCTTCTGTCATGATGGCGACTATCCTAGTGACCATTTTTGGAACGCTCCTTATGGGGGTTGTTGGAAATTACCCTTTTGCATTAGGGCCGGGAATTGGAATGTGCGCTTATTTTGCTTATTCTGTTGTTCTCGGGCAAAATATCCCGTGGCAATCTGCGCTGGGCGCTGCATTTGTGTCGGGCGTTATTTTATTTCTCCTTTGGCTTTTTAAACTGCGCGAGCTCATCATCCATGCCATTCCCAAGGGATTAAAAATTGGGGCAACAGCAGGAATTGGGCTTTTTCTAGTCGTGATTGCGCTAAAGAATGTTCACATTGTCGTGCCCCATCCTCAAACACTCATGACGCTAGGAAACCTCGCTTCCTTTGAATCTATTCTTTCTCTATTTGGAGTTGCTTTGATCGCAGCCTTAATGGCGTGGCGCGTCCAAGCGGCCATGCTTATCGGGGTTTTAGTCAATTGGATGATTGGACTTAGCCTCGGCCTTGTGCAATGGAAAGGGCTTATTTCATGGCCCCAGTTTCACTCTGAGACTTTTCTACAGCTTAATCTTCGCCATGCGCTCGGTCCTGATCTGTGGCTTGTCATTTTTTCATTCCTCTTCATTGCAATATTCGACACATCAGGCACTATCATGGGGCTAGCTCATCACGGCCAGCTTTTGGATAAACAGGGGAAGCTACCCCGTTTGCGCCGCGTTCTTTTTTCTGATACCCTTGCGACACCCCTAGGAGCTATTTTGGGAACTTGCCCCTCGGTTGTCTATTTAGAATCTGCAGCCGGTATTGCAGCAGGGGGCAAAACAGGTCTAACTTCAGTTATTGTAGCGTTTCTCTATTTTGTCTCTCTATTTTTTATCCCTCTAGCTGCTTCGATCCCCGTCTTTGCCATCACTCCCGTACTTGTCGTTATAGGCGCCCTCATGCTTAAAGCAGTCTCTTTCCTCGACTGGGAAGACCCTTCTGATTTTATCCCCTGCTTCGTTACCGTCATCGGCATCCCCCTAACCTACAGCATCGGTATCGGCATCGGCCTGGGCATCCTCCTCTACCCCATCTGCAAACTCTTTGCCGGCAAATACAAGCAAGTCCACCCCGTCACCTGGGTCCTTGCAGCCCTTTTCGCTTACCGCTTTTTCTTTTTTTAGGCTTGTGGTAACCTGTACTTAGCTACCATGATGATGTTGTTTGGAGAGGAGAAAGTGGCACTGACGCGCGGCTCCCCGTCTACAAACAGGTACTGACGATCGCCGTTTGAAAGTCTATGGTGAATGAGTGCTGACGCTGATCCACCATTACTTCCGTATAAATCCAACAAAAAAGATTTTCCGGAGGTAACCCGTGTCAATGCTTCCACGGTCATTACATCCGTAACTGATGTAGTAACTGTCCATGGACTTTCATGGCCAATTGATTCAACTAGTAGTTGTTCTAGCTCAGAAGGGTGTCTACATTGATTTTTCCCTTTGGCGGCAAATACCAAAAGGTGCCAAGCAAATGGTCCCATAGGAGTTCGTTCGACGCGAGCTTTTTCTGCACTTCCAAGCTTATTTAAGTTGTATAAACCAAATCCATAACGGAAGTTTGTTACATCACGATAGACTGTTTCTAGCTTTTTTAGGGTTCCGGTTTCTCCATTTAAAGTTTCAGATAGTAAAACTACCACAGGGATATCTCCTTCCTGTTTAAAAGGACGGGCATCAAAGATTGCTTTAACGATTGCAGGCGGAGGAGATCGAGGAGGGGCGCCGGGACCAGGAACAACATTCATGTGCCACCACGCTCGTCTACCCAGGGGAGGCTCTTCGTACAAATCTTTGTAAATACCTTTAAGGGCTGTAGGAGGATAGAAAGTGAACGGTATCCTTGGTGGCATACATATTGCATGCATGCGGCTTTCTTTTTCTAGCCGCTTTTGTGCTTCTAAGCGCTCCTTTTGTGCATATAATTTCCATACTCTTTGATCATTACTATTTGCCCAGCGCAAAAAAGTTTTGCAGGTTTTTTCCATACTATAAAGATCTTTTTTTGAACAAAATTCCATTATGCAACAACCCTCAATGTCGTGTAGTTTTATTATGGTGAGGTTTCTTTCGTGAGAGCCGAAAATTGTGCGGATTGGGCGGAAAAGTCTTGTCAAAAAACCTTGCGAAGAAGAACTAGAAACTGCCGAACTTGACATGGGAATCCTTGCTTATTAATTTAAATTTAATTATATATAACTATACACTAATTGTTTAATTATAATCAACTAAATTAATTTTTATTTATATTTTCTATATCTTTTAAATTAATTCCTTTCACTTGCTTGAGCTCCTCGGCGCTGGCCTCGCGGATCCGCTTGAGGCTGCCGAAGTGTTTGAGGAGGCGCTGCCTCTTTGTGGGGCCGATGCCGGGGATGGTGTCTAGAGAGCTTTTGATGGTGCGCTGCTGTTTGTGGAAGGCGATGGCGGTGCGGTGGGCCTCATCGCGGATCTGTTGTAAAAAAAAGAGAAGGGGAGAGTGGGGTTTTAGATGGATCGGGTCTTTGTGCTCGGGGAGGAAAATCCTCTCTTCGGTGAGCCCTTTGGTGTGTTTGGCGTTTTCTTTGGCAAGGGAGATCACGTCTACGGAGGCAATATCTAATTCTTTAAAAACGTCGAGCGCAATGTTGAGTTGCCCTTTCCCTCCATCGACTATGATGAGATCGGGCAGATCATCCTCGGTTTTTGCGCGAGTGAGCCTTCTGGTTAAAACTTGGTGGAGGGCAGCATAGTCGTCAGGCTTGGAAATCCCTCTGATTTTAAAAAGGCGTTTCCGTTTTTTATCCCTTTCCCCGTTTGTGTAGGCTGCCATGGAGGCCACAAGGTTACTTCCCGAGAGATTGGAAGTGTCAAAGCATTCGATCCGTTTGGGGTAGCGGTTCAGCTTACATGTTTCTTGGAGATCAAGGAGCATTTTTTCTTTAAGCTCTTCTTGATTTTTTTCGAGCTTAAAGATCGCCTGAGCATTTTTTATCGCAAGTTCAATGAGAGTTTTTTTCTCTCCTATTTTTGGAGTGGTGATCTGAGTTTTTACGATCTCTGTGAGGGCCCCTGAGAGTTTTACGGGGACCAAAATCTCTTTGGGAAGTTTTGTTTTGTAGTGTTGTAAAATAAACGACTCTAAAAGATCTTCATCTTCTTCGACCACCTCATTAAAGGTGAAATGCTCAGAGCCGACCAGCTTGCCCTCACGGAAAAGCAATTGGGCGACAATCACACAATCGGCATGTCTGTAAAGGCCCAAGACATCTGTGTCTTTCCCTTTTGTTTTTGAGACAACCTGTTCCTGCTCCGTTACATGCTCGATTTGACGAATGGTTTTTAAAAAGGCATCTGCCTTTTCAAATTCCATTTCCCCGGAGGCTTTTTCCATCTCTTTGTAGAGCTCTTTTAAAACCTCTTTGTTTTGCCCTTTTAAAAACTTGATGGTGCTTTCTACAAACTGATCGTATTCCTCTTTGGAGCATTTGTTCACGCAGGGGGCAACACACCGTTTGATAGAATAGAGGAGGCAGGGCCTGGTTCTCCTTTTTAATTCCTGATCAGAACATTGCCTTAAAGGGAAAAGCCTGGTGATCAACTCGTAGGTTTGCCTTGCAGCAAGGGCATTCGTATAAGGACCAAAATAGAGGCCATCTTCTTTTGGCGCCCCCTTGTAGCGCACGAGGCGCACCTGAGGCCATGGGTGTTTATGGTTGATCATCAAGCTGACAAAAGTTTTATCGTCTTTTAGGAGAACGTTGTATTTTGGTTGATGTTTTTTGATGAGGGTATTTTCAAGAAGGAGAGCCTCTTTTTCTGATAAGACCAAAATGGTATCGATATGGATCACTTGAGCAATAAGGAGGGGAACCATCGCGCGGCTATCTCTTCCGGGGACAAAATACTGTTTAATCCGTTGCCTTAAATTTTTTGCTTTGCCGATGTAGATCACCTTGCCCGCGCTATTTTTCATTAAATAAACACCCGGCTCAGTGGTAAAAAGGTCTAAGTTTATTTTTTCCATGAGAAAAGCTCGAGTTGTTTAGGCTGTAGCTGTTTTACCTCGAGGGTTTTTAGCCTTTCTTTGGCGCGGACGATCACCGCATGGGGCAGTCCGGCGAGTTTAGCGACGTGTATTCCAAAACTTTTATCAGTGCTCCCTTTGATGATTTTTCTTAAAAAGACAATCCCATCCTCACCTTCATGGACAGAAACGTGGTAGTTGACGGCGCCGGGGAGTTCTGTGAGCTCCCAATAATGGGTCGCAAAAAGTGTTTTTCCTTTGAGATGTTCACAAATGGCCCAAGCAATGGCAATCCCATCATAGGTGCTTGTCCCCCTGCCCACCTCATCGAGGATAATCAGAGATTTTGCTGTTGCATTATGCAAAATATTAGCGGCTTCTGTCATTTCCACCATAAAAGTCGATTGGCCGCGCGATAAATCATCGCTCGCTCCAATGCGGGTAAAGACTTTATCTACAACGCCGATATGTGCCTCATCTGCAGGGATAAAAGAACCTATCTGCGCCATGATGCAAAGAAGAGCTGTTTGTCTGATATAAGTCGATTTTCCAGCCATATTAGGCCCGGTAATTAAGATGAGCCTGTTTTTTTCATTATCGAGGAGGAGATCATTGGGAATAAAAGAGTCATTTTCTATGACAGGATGCCTTCCCCCCTTGATTTCAATTTTCCCCCCATCATCAACATGAGGTCTGATGTAGCCCCGTTTTTGTGAAACGCGCGCTAGAGAAAAAATGCAATCGATCTGGGCAATTTTTTCAGCAATCCTAAGAACCATTTCTGAAAATCCAGCTACCTCCTCTCGCAATTTTTGAAAGAGGAGTGCCTCTAATACAGATATTTTGTGTTCAGCCGACTGGATTTTATATTCATATTCTTTGAGCTCGGGGGTGATGTACCTTTCTGTATTTACAAGAGTTTGCCGTCTTTGAAAATGGAGCGGCATTTTTTCCGCCTGCGCGCGGGAAACCTCGATGAAGTATCCAAACGCGCTGGTAAACCCGACTTTCAATGTTTTAATTTGGGTCTCTTCTCTTAACTGCGTCTGATATTTGGCGATCCAGCTGGAGCTGTCTGTTTGCAGGCTTCTTAGTTCATCGAGTTCTTGATTGTACCCCTCTCTAAAAACCCCTCCATCACTTAGGCGGAAGGGGGGATTGTCGACAAGGGCAGTCTTGATCAGGTTGATGATTTCTGTAGGATCTTCAATCTCGGGCCTTGCAAGGTCAGGGATCGGCTCTAGAGAAAATCTTAAGCCCGCAATATCTTTTGGCGTTGCGTACCCAGATTGGATCCGCATCATCATCCGTTCTAGGTCTCTGATATGCTCCAGATTGCATGGCAGGGCATCGATAACCGCTTCTTGCCTTTTACGAATTTCCTCCACTGACACAAGAGGGTAGTTCACCCAATTTTTAAACAGCCTCCCTCCCATCGGAGTTTGTGTGTGGTCTAAAAATTGGAGGAAGGTGTCTAGCTCCAAATGCCTTTGCGCTACATGGCTAAGCTCCAAGGAGGCACTATTTTTTTGAAGGTTAATTGTTCTGACATGATCAACCGACAGCCCCAAATCATCTTTTACATACAGCAGCAAAGCACCCGCGGCATTCATGGCGGCGTTCATCCCCTTGAGGCCAAATCCATCCAAACTATGCACCTTAAAATGTTTCAAAAGAATATCTGTACAAACTTGCGGATCAAAATGCCACGCTTGCCTTACATGGGCTTTTTCAACAACTTCCTGATGTTTCTTCGAGACCAAAATTTCAGAGGGTTTAAGCCTAAAAATCTCATCCTGGAGTTGTTTTAAGTCGCACTCCTGTACCCTAAACTCTGCAGTTGTCAAATCGAGGAGCGCAAGCCCGTACACTTCATTGATTCCACTGACGGCTGCGATAAAATTATTCCGTTTATCTGACAAAAGAGAGGAATTTATGATCGTGCCCGGAGTGACAAACCGGACAATCTCCCGTTTGACGATCCCCTTAACAGTCTTGGGATCTTCCATCTGCTCGGCAACAGCCACGCGATGCCCCCGCGCAATCAATCTGTCAATATAAGTATCGACAGTATGCGCCGGCACCCCACTCATCGGCGTCTCCTGCCTTTTCGTCAATGTCAGATCTAATTCCTTCGCGAGCAAAACAGCATCCTCTTCAAACGCCTCGTAAAAATCCCCCAAACGGAAAAGGACAATCGCCCCATCCGCCTTCTGTTTGCACGCCTGCCATTGAACCATCATCGGAGATAAAGTAGTCATATGGGAGCAGGATAAACCATTGCCCAATATTAGCGGAAGGGGTAAGCTCTTAGCTTCTTAATTTAGGAGGTAACCTATGTCTGCTGCAGCTGCTGCTTCATTATCATCATCGATTTCAAACCCTGATCCCTGTTGTTGGTATGTGCCGTCCGCGGTGGATGGACCGGATAAATTATTTGGGGAATTAATGACTCAAAGTAAGACTGACGAATTTAAGAAACTTGTTTGGACTTTTGACGCATGTCGGCGTCAATGTAATGCTATTAATTTTAAGTTTCCCCTGGAAGCCAATCATAGTGTTTTTGCTAAAGTTTTGTATATTGGCGCACAACAACCCCAAAGATTTATTCCTAGTGCACTGGATTGTAAACTTATTGGTAAAATTCCTAAGGGTTTTACGCGTGAGGTCAAGTTCCGAGGAGAGAAACATCCCAATAAAGAACATGTTCTTATCGATATAGGCTCGGATTCTGTAATGATTGTGCAAGCTCACGAAGAAGCAGCAGTGTTAGGCCGGGTGATTATGGAAAAAGATGGTATCGGTACATGGTATTTTGAAGGGGCTTTTCTTTTTAACTACTCACTTGAGCAAACTGAAATTGATTATAGAATGGAACACTGCAAGGGCACTTTCTCTCACATGCATGATTTTGCAAAAAAACCAGACGATGTTGTGAAAGCTTGCACTGCACTTCAACTTCATTAAGGGTGGATGCGCTATGGGCAATCTTTACCGCGAAGCGGTAGTTTTGCCGCGAATGCGGCTACAGTTGCTAGCCGTGGGTGAACGAAGAGAACCCACGGAATGATGAACCACCAAAAATGAGCCAGGAACTGGCGCCAGTAGTTTCGCCGCTGCGCGGCTCAAGAATAATGATGATGCCGTTTCCGTGGGTTCCCTTCGGTCACGCCACGGCTAGCAACTGCAGCCGCATTCGCGGCAAAACTACCGCTTCGCGGTTAAGAATGACTTACGCTGTTGCGCGATATTAGAGGAAGGGGTAAGCTCTTAGCTTCTTAATTTAGGAGGTTATCATATGTCTGCCTCAGCTGCTGCTTCATCATCATTCACTCATAACCCTAATAACTATATTATATCTGTGCCACCGGCGCAAGGAGAGGGAACTGAAGCGCTCCAGCGATTAATTACACAAAGTAAGACTGAAAAATTTGGAAAACTTGTTGGGATTTTTATTCAAAGTTATCCTCAGTGTCATGCCATTCATTTTAAGTTTCCCTTAGAAGTGGATCGTCAAGCTTTTGTTAGAATTTTGGCCATTTTTGCACGACAACCCGACTTTTTTGCACAAGGGCCCTCTAGATTTGGACCTATTCCTAGGTATGAACTTATTGATGAAACTCTCATGGGCTTTACGCGTGTGGACAAATATGAAGGATTAGAACCAATTCGACTCAATTTTTTTGTCGATCAAGGCACAGGTTCCATTATGGGTGTGGTGGAAAATGGAACTCGTGCAGCGTTAGACCAGGTGGTTGAGGAAAATGGCAAATGGTATTATACAGGGGCTTTTCTTTTTGCCGTCAAACGTGAGGAAACTATGATTGACCATATAGTTGACGGCTTGGTGCTCAATTTCTCTAATATGCAAGAGGGTTGCCAGCTGCTGAAGTAGCGGATATGTGATTGCGCAATATTAGCGGAACGAGTAAGCTCTTAGCTTTCTTAATTTAGGAGGTAACTATATGGCCGCTGCAGCTGCTTCATCATCGATTGCTACACCCCATTGTACTTATACGCCGCCGATGAAGGGAAGTGAAGCTCTCAAACGATTAATTACACAAAGTAAGACAGCTAAATTCGCTGATCTTATCCTGACTTTTAATCAGAGCAAGCCTTTTTGTCACGTCTTTGATTTTAAGTTTCCCTTAGAAATGGACCCCAAGGTTTTTGTGAAAGTTTTGTATATTGACGCACGTCAACCTAATAAATTTGATCCAAGCAATGAGAGGGAATTTATTGAAAAAACTCGCCTGGGCTTTATGCTCAAATGCAAAGGTGAAGAAGCGAAAAGAGACTATATTTTTATTGATAAAGAGACGAATTCTACTATAAATGTAGATGAACAAGGACTTGGTGCACAGTTAAACCAAGTGGTTGAGGAAGATGGCAACGGGTACATTAGAGTGACTGTGCTTGGTGCTAACGATGGCAAATCGGGGAAAGTAGTAGACATTGCCGGGGGAATGGAATGTCTTGGGCTCCACTTCTCTAAAATGCATGACTTTGCTAGAACAGAAGATGTCGAACAAGCTCTTTCTGAACTTGAACTTTAATTTTCACTTCAACTTTATGAGGTTGGAGATGGAGGCCTCTATGAGGCTTTTGTTTTGTTCGCTTTTGGTTTTTTCTATCGCTTTTTCGAGCTGTTTTCTTGCGCTTTGGCAAAAGAGATCGAGTTTTTTTAAAGATTCTTCTAGGCTTTCCAATTCTTGTTGAATCTCTTCGGGAGTTTTTCTGTTTTTGGGTTCGTACAGTCGGGAGTGGGTTTGTGATTCCTGAAGATCGATATTGGACTGAAAAACATCTGTCATGACAGAGGTCATCACTTCTGTAATTTTATTTTTTAGAGCTGTGATTTCTGGATTCATAATAGGCCAGATTATAGAATAAGTTATGGCCATATACAAGAAAGAAAGTTTAGAGGTGTTGCGTGAGCGGATCGATTTAGCCGAAGTTG
>JABDAY010000032.1:0-1130 GCA_013288895.1 Chlamydiota bacterium
AACATCATTCACATATTTCAAACTCTCTTCTTTCATATAGTCGTGCAATGTGCAATGCAAAACTTCCAATTTTTTTGCAGTCCCTAAAAGAAAAACTAGACCTTCTTTAACAAGAGGGCAGGAAATAGCTAAAAATCTTAAATGTTCCTGATGCGCAACTACGATCGCCCTAATGGTTATAAATGAAACTTTGGAATTTAATAAGTTAAGCGATTCTAACTTCCTCATTTTTTGCAAATTGAGAAGTGCTTCATCACTATCCAGAGATCGTTCCAAAGATAAAGATGTAATGCTTGGCGAAGCTACCAATGCAGCGATAGCTTTCCAGTTAAGGGTTGAAAGGGGGACGCTTAAATGACTTAAGCAAGGAAAATCCGTTAGTGCCATTAATATTTGAGAAGGTCTATCATGCGCAGTAAACTCGGTCAATCTAAGAGATTCTAATAGACTGGCCCCTTTAAGTTCCGCAAATGCCTCGTCTGAACCCATATAGCTTCTCTTTGAAGGCATTGTGAGATGCCGCAATTGAGTAAGATTTCTTCCAACAGCTTGGGTGACTGCATCAACATTATGTGTATTACTGAGGTCTAGATGAGTGATACCTCTATTAGTTTGAAAAACGGCTATTTTAATTTCAGTCTTAATAGCATGAGGAAGAGCAAGTTTTCTTAGACTTGGCAAGTTTTGAAGCCAGGTATAACTACGATAGGAGGTGATGAAATTAGATTCAGAAAGGTCTAGTTCTGTTAAATTCCTTAACCCGACGAAGAGTTCGAGTTGGTCAGTTAACATATCGACGCTTACTTTAATCGAAGCAAGTTGCGGCGATCTATCAAGGAGGTTTTGAAGGCTAGAATTTGGGTAAATGCTGTCATCAAGACGATTTGACTTACAAATAGTCAATGCAACTAGTCTATTAATATTATTTGGTCCAACCGATTGAATATTACACTGTCTAAAGGATGCTTTGATGGTAAGACTTCTTGCATCAGGAAAATGCTGCAGTACTATATCCACTCTCTCCGGTACAACAGTCGGACCCTCTTTTTGAAACCGAAACCCTGCTGCAAAATATTTCTGGGTAACCCTATTAACGGCGAGAATTGTCCCTTTATCACCAATGGTGCCTA
>JABDAY010000032.1:1230-20828 GCA_013288895.1 Chlamydiota bacterium
CGGACCCTCTTTTTGAAACCGAAACCCTGCTGCAAAATATTTCTGGGTAACCCTATTAACGGCGAGAATTGTCCCTTTATCACCAATGGTGCCTAATTCCTGAGAATCGAGAAAACCTACAATGAGATGTCCAACAGCATTGTCTATACGCAGACATCTCGTATAATAATCGGGCGCGCCCGATTGAACTGGGGCCAGGGCTCCTGCGGGCGCTGCCATATTACAAATCCTTTGTTTTTTTGCGTTTTATTCAAGGCCTTTGGGTTCTAAAGAGAACGCGTCGCCAACGGGATGAACATATATCGATCGATTAGGGAGTGTTATGTTAACATAATTCACATATTCCACACTCTCTTCCTTCTGATCGTCATGCAATGTGCAATGCAAAACTTCTAATTTTTTTGCAGTGGTTAAAAGATAAACCAGATCGTCTTTACTAAGAGGGCAGGAAATAGCTAAAAATCTTAAATGTTCTTGATGTGCAAGTACGATCGCCCTGATGGTCTGAACTGCAACATTAGAATTTAATAAATTAAGCGATTCTAACTTTCTCATTCTTCGCAAATTGAGAAGTTCTTCATCAGAATTTTCGCACGCTTCCAAAGATAAAGATCTTATGCTTGGCGAATCTGCTAAAGGGGTAAAAGCTTCTTCATAAAGCTCTGTCTCAGGCGCGCTTAAATGAGTTAAAAGAGGAAAATCTTGCAATGCCATTAACATTTGAGAAGGTTGTTCAGTCCCAATCCTCTTGTTCAATCTAAGCGATTCTAATAGACTAGCTCCCCTAAGTGTTGCAAATGCCCCATCTGAACATTGATACCTAGCGGATGGAGGCATCGTAAAATGACGCAATTGGGTGAGATTTCTTCCAATAGAGAAAACGACATGATCATTAATAGGAGTATTTCTGCAGTCTAGATGAGTGATATTTCCATTAAACGAGAAAAATTCTGCTATTATATGATTGGGCATAGAAGTACCACTTGGAAGAACAAGTTTTACTAAAGATGGTAATTTTTTAAGCCAGCTATAATCAGCATAATCATGGAAACAACCAGAAAGATCTACCTCTGTTAAATTCACAGCTTTAGAGAAGTGCGGAAGCATCACAGAGGATATATCATCGATTACTTTAAGTGAAGTAAGGTTTGGTGATCTAGTGAGAAGGTTATCAAGATTATTACATGGTAAAATACCATATGAGGAACTAGGAACAAGATGGTCCGGCGTACGAATAGTCAACGCAACAAGTCTATTAATTAGATCAGCCGCAGATGGCTGAATAATGCAGAACTTTTGGCTTGCTTTGATGGTAAGGCTTCTTGCGTCAGGAAAACGACGCAGCACTATATCTACTTCCTGTGCCGTAACGACCGGACCCTCTTTTTGAAACCGAAACCCTGCTGCAAAATATTTCTGGGTAACCCTATTAACGGCGAGAATTGTCCCTTTATCACCAATGGTGCCTAATTCCTGAGAATCGAGAAAACCTACAATGAGATGTCCAACAGCATTGTCTATGCGCAGACATCTCGTATAATAATCGGGCGCGCCCGATTGAACTGGGGCCAGGGCTCCTGCAGGTGCTGCCATTTAATAAATCCTTTGTTGCATTATTTTTGTTTTATTGCTTAATTATAACAACATCAAACTTAAAATACAATTTAATTGCTAGTTAAAATTTTTTTTATATATTTTAATAGCAACGTACATAATATATTCAATACCAAAGAGATAGGCAGGATAAAGAAAGAAAGAGTTTTTTATTCAATGGCTACTGAGCTCTAGGGAGAACTGTTCGTAAGGATGAACATATATCCGGCGATTAAGAAGTGTTGTGTTCACATCATTCACATATTTTACAGTCTCTTCTCTATATTTTCTCTGTTCTTCCGTCTCTTCATCATCTTGCGAATAATATGTAAAATCTGTGAGGGTGCAATGCAAAGTGTTAAGTTTTTTTGCAGTATCTAAGAGATAAACCAAATCGTCTTTACCTACAGGAAAGGAAATAGCTAAAAAACTTAAATGTTCCCGATGCGCTAACACAATTGCCTTAATAGTTCGAAATCTTACCTTAGAATTTAATAAATTAAGAAATACTAGCTTCCCCATTCGCTGTAAATTAAGAAGTTCTTCATCAGTATTTTGGCACCGTTCCAAAGATAAAGATGTAATGGTAGGCGTTTCTGCTAAAGCGGTAAAAGCTTCTGCGTCAAGCTTTGCAACAGCTGCACTTAAATGGGTCAAATGTGAGAAGTCCCTGAGTGCCATTAACGTTTGAGCAGGAGCGCACTGCGCAGCAAATTCGGTCAATCTAAGCGATTCTAGAGGAACTCCTTTAAGTCTTGCAAATTCCTCATCTGTCCACATATAAGACCTATCTAAAGACATTTTAAGATGACGCAATTGTGGAAGATGTGTTGCAATAGTTCTGCTGACTGAATCTGAATCATAGGTATTCCCGAGATCTAAATCAGTTATCTCTCTATTGGATGAAAGAATGGCTGTTTTATCTATGCAAGGAGGAAAAGCAATTTTCCTCAGACTGTGCAGTTTTGCAAGCCAGCCATAATTACGAAACGCATCGCTCCAAAAACATCTAGAAAGATCTATCTCTGTCAAATTCCTGACTCTAGAAAACACTTGAAGCGCCTCACCTGACATTCTAACGCTTACTGTAACTGAAGCAAGTTCTGGTGACCTATCAAGGAGATTTCGAAGGCTTCTATATGGATAAATACCATGATCAGGGTCATATGACCGATCTAAGTGACAAATAGTCAATGAAACAATTTTATTAATCGGGCCAGAATCCCCGGGCAGTTCAATAGTACATGCTGTTAAGGTTGCTTTGATCGTAAGACTTCTCGCGTTAGGGAAACGCTTCAATGCTTTATCTACTTTCTGTGGTACAGCAGCTAGACCCACTTCATGGTGAAACCCTTCTGCAAAATAGTCGCGAGTTGTTCTATTCACGGCAAGAATTGTGCTTAATCCTTTAAAATCGAGAAAATCTGTAACGGAATGAAAAACATCATTGTTCCCAAGCAGGCATCTCGTATAAAGAGAAGGATCAGATACCGCACTCATCTTTTTTCCCCATATTCATAGTGGTGACTTTTACGAAAAGGCTTAGGCCTATCCGTTTTTTCGTAGGGGCGGCGGCGGGGGGCGTGCTGGCAGGCGGTGGAGCAGCAGCCTTGAAGCTTGTCTGCGCAGGTGGGGCAGCAGGTGAAGAGCTCGTTACAATCGACGTTTGCGCAATTATAGTAGACATCTGAGAGGGTTGGGCATTGATGACAGGTGCTGATTGTCTCGGCAGAGTCAGAAAGGGGGACGGCCATCCTGTCGTCAAATACAAAGAGCTTTCCTTTCCAATGTTTAGAACCCTCTTTGAGGCCGTACTTAATCACTCCCCCTTCGAGTTGAAAAACATTTTTAAAGCCGACTTTTTTTAGAAGGGCCGAGTAGAGCTCACACCGGATGCCTCCGGTGCAATACATCATCACTTTGGTTTTTTCTGGGTCTTTTTTATCTTTGAGATCTCTTGCATACTTGGGAAATTCCCGAAATTGTTCGAGGGTGGGAAGCTCCGCCCCTTCAAAATGGCCTACCTTCCATTCATAATCATTGCGTACGTCTATAAGAAGGGTATCCTCGTCCTTCTCTTCTAGCATCTGTTCCCATTGTTCAGGGGAGAGGTGGTCCCCGGTAAGGGATAGGTCGATAGGCTCGTCCATAGCTACAAGCTGCTCTCGAACTTTAACACACACCTTAGGAAAGACATTTTCATGGTAGGAGTGGATCTTGAACTCTACGTCTTTGAAGCGCTCATCACTCTTTAACCACTGCATGTAAGCCTCTGCATCAGCAATAGAGGCGCTAAGCTGCCCATTGATCCCCTCGTGGGAAATATAAATACGGCAGGTTAGGTCCCGTCCTTCAAAAAAAGAATGATGTGCCGTGACCTCAATTGCCGGATCGTTAATGGGAACAAAGTGGTAATAAGCCAGGACATAATAATTCATGCGCTAAATAGTAAAGGATCTCCCCTCTAATTTCAATTTTTAAAAAATAAACTATATATAGATTTTGGTAAGAGATTTTTTGTGTTGTCCGAAAATAAAAAGTGTATTAGCATTTGTAGCCATAAGCAATTTCTAAGGAGAAATATTGATGGCTCGCTATACAGGCCCAAAAAATCGGATCGCTCGCCGTTTTGGTGTTAACATCTTCGGACGCGCAAGAAACCCACTGCTGCATAAGCCAAGTCCCGCAGGGATGCACGGCGCAAAGAGAAAGAAAAAATCTGACTTCGGCGTCCAGCTAGAAGAACAGCAAAAACTTAAAGCTGCCTACGGAATGCTCAGTCAAAAGCAGCTCGTTCGCTATTACAAAGCAGCAGCACGTTCTAAAACCAATACGATACACATGTTTATACAAAGACTTGAATGTCGTTTGGATAACGTTGTTTACCGCCTCAAACTTGCACCTACTATTTTCGGTGCGCAACAACTCGTTGCACATGGACACATCCTTGTTAACGGGAAGAAAGTCGACCGGAGATCATTCCATGTTCTCCCAGGCATGACAGTCTCGGTAAAAACAAAATCGCAAGAAGTTCCTATTGTGAAGCAAGCAGTAGAAAATACGAACAAAGCTATCCCTGAGTATTTTTCCATTGATGAAGGAAAATTCTCTGGACAGCTCCTCGTGGCACCAGCTCTAGATCAGGTCCCCTTTCCCCTTCCTATCAACGTTCCTCTGATCTGCGAGTTCCTCGCCCACACAAATTAATTTTTAAAGATCTACGCCCGTACGGGCGTAGATTTTTAAAAAACGCAAATCGCAAAATGAAAGAAAGAGGGAAAAATCTCCGTCTTCTCTATATCGCTGCCGCGATAAAGAACAAACATCTCTTTCTTTAATTTTGCGTTTTTTGTTTTGCGTTTTGCGTTTCTTTAAGTCCTACTAGATTGAGAACATCATCAAGGTTAAGGAGCCAGGCGTAGGAGAGGAAGAAGATGGTAAAGGCGCCGGCTAAGACGAAGAAATGGAGGGATTGCATGAAGAGGGTTGAAGGGTAGGAAGCCACTTTTCCTAAAAATAGGGAAAGGGAAGCGTCTTGAATCAGATAATGTCCTAAGAAAAGTGTGGCTCCGCCAGAGACGAGGGCACAAATGACGGTTTTTGCAAAAGAGATCAGGACTTCTCTTGGAAAAAGGGCTCCCACTTTTTTAGAAAGAAAATGAGCTAAAAAGAGGCAATTGACAACAGCTGCAATACTCGTTGCGATAGCAATGCTAAAGGCCCCCCAATGAAATGCGAAGACAAAGATGGCGTTCAGGGCTGTGTTGCATACAACGGAGATGACAGAGGCAACCGTGGGCAAGAAGTACTCCTTTCTAGCGTAAAATGCCGGGGCAAATAGGAAAACAAAACAAGTGGGAACAAGGGAAAAAACATATCCCCAAAGACAGAGAACGGTGTTTGAGATAGCATTCGGGGTAAAATCCCCTCTTCCGTAAAGAAGATTCACGGAGGAGACTCCGACAACCAAAACGGCAATCGTGCAGGGAAACATCAATGCAAACCCTTTTCTCATTGCAAAACTTAAAAGCTCTTTATATTTTATCGTATCATTTGCCTGTATAGCGCGAGAAAGGGGAGGAAGAAGGGCTGCCGAAAGAGCTAAGGCAAAGAGGGCTAGGGGAAGCTGATCTATCCGGATCGCATACCAAAGATAGGCAGGGCCCTCTAGTGAGGCTGCCCTTGCAAAGACACTATCTAAAGCGCTATTGATCTGCACAGCGCCAATGCCGACGATGGTGAGCAAAAAAGAGCGAATAATTAATTTTATTTCTGGGGAAAACTCGGGACGGCCGCTCGTTTTTAAAAATGCGATCGTACCAGGAACTGAAATGAGCCACTGAATAAAAAAAGCCCCCGTCACCACAATCGAAAGCCAGATCATGGCATCCTTAGGACCTGCTCTGTGTAAAAAGAGGATTGCTCCAATCCACACCACATTGAATACTGCAGGGGCCGCAGAGGACAAAAAGTATTTCTTATTACACTGAAAAATAGAAGCATTAAGGGCAAAAAGACAAATAAATAAGACACCAGGAAGCATATACATAGAAAGTTTAAGAATCTCTTGCGTCTCCACGCTAACTCCACCCCATTTCATTAGGCAAAAAAGGCCCACTTCAGAAATGAGGACGATCCCAGAAAGAAACACTAACAATAACACCGATAAATCGCGGAAAAGTTTATTTCCCTTTTCCTCTCCGGCGGCTCTTGCCGTTTCAAAATGGGGGACAAAGCTCGACGCTAGCGCCGTCTCTCCAAACAACCGTCTGAAAAGGTGGGAAAACCTAAACGCCACCATAAAAGCGGCTATTGTCGGATGAGCTCCAAAACTAAATGCCATCGACATATCTCTGAGCATACCCGTAAATCTACTCAAAAAAGTCCCCGATAAAAAAATTTTCGCCGATCTTGCCATCGTCGATGTTGTGTCTGTCATAAAATCACCTCTTTCACTATACTATATAAGTTATGACAAAAACACCAGCAAGTGAACTTTTAATTGGAGCCCACACCTCAGCTGCAGGGGGAGCCCATAACGCCCTTTTGCACGGAGAGGAGATAGGTGCAACCACCATCCAGTTTTTTACAAGCAATCAAAAAAGATGGGAAGGAAAACCGATCGGTCCAGAGGAAATTGCCCTTTGGAATGAAGCTGCAGCTAAAACCGGTATTAAAACAGTCATGAGCCATGACAGCTACTTGATCAACCTAGGCTCTCCCAATGAAGAGGGGCTATGCAAAAGTCGAAAAGCCTTCAAAGAAGAGATTAAAAGGTGCCACGCTTTACATGTTACCTATTTAAATTTTCATCCCGGCGCAGCTTTAGATGGCACCGTAGAACACTGCCTTGACACCATTGTAAAAAGTTTAGAAAGTCTTGAGTTAGAAATTAGCAAAGGGAAAACGAGAATTCTTCTTGAAACAACAGCCGGGCAAGGGAGCTCTGTAGGATACAGATTTGAGCATCTGGGCTATATCATTGAACATTTACATAAAAAAATCCCCATTGGAGTGTGCATTGACACATGCCATATTTTCTCTGCAGGCTACGATATCCGGACAAAAAAAGGATGGGATGAAACAATACAAGAATTTGATCGAGTGATCGGGATCAAACACCTCTATGCGCTGCATGTCAACGATTCTTTAAAGCCCTTTGGCGCAAGAAAAGATCGGCATGCCGAATTGGGGCAAGGAGAGATCGGACCCGAATGTTTTAAAGCGATGATGGAACATCCCGATCTGCGAGAGCTCCCGAAATACCTAGAAACACCTGATCCCGATCAGTGGAAAAAAGAAATACAAATGCTGAGGGATTATGCTTAAAACAAAGATCGGGCACGCACGCGGGCACGGGCACGAAAGAGAAAAGTGCTTAAGCTCTCCCCTCCCTCCGGATTTCGTGCCCGTGCCCGTGCCCGCGTGCGTGCCCGATTAATGGAAGAGAAATACAAATGTTAAGGGATTATGCTTAAAACAAAGATCGGGCACGCACGCGGGCACGGGCACGGGCACGAAAGAGAAAAGTGCTTAAGCTCTCCCCTCCCTCCGGATTTCGTGCCCGTGCCCGTGCCCGCGTGCGTGCCCGATTAATGGAAGAGAAATACAAATGCTAAGGAATTATGCATAAAACAAAGATTAGTACGATACATCAAGACCTGATTGGAAAAACCATCACCGTCTGTGGATGGATTAGGACACTCCGCGAACAAAAAACCTTTAGCTTCATAGAAATCAACGATGGCTCTACCTTTTCAAACTTGCAAATTATCGCAGAGACAAAACCAGAAGGCTTAACCACGGGCGCTAGCATTGCAGTTACAGGAACACTCGTCGAAAGTCCTGGCCACAAACAAAAATGGGAGCTTAAAGCAGAGGAGATTAAACTCTTTGGCACATGCAGCGCGGAGGAATACCCTCTACAAAAAAAACGCCACTCCTTTGAGTTTTTGCGCACAATCGCCCATTTACGCCCCCGCACAAACACTCAAGGGGCAGTGACACGTGTGAGAAACGCCCTTTCCTATGCGACTCACAAGTTTTTTCAAGAAAAGGGATTTTTGTATGTACAAACCCCCATCATCACCACATCTGACGCTGAAGGGGGAGGAGAGCAGTTTTTAGTCACCACGCTCGACCCAAACAAGCCTCCCCGCCACTCTGATGGAACTGTCGACTACACACAAGATTTTTTCCATAAAAAAGCCTACCTCACCGTTTCTGGACAATTGAACGGAGAGGCTTATGCTTGCGCATTTTCAGACATCTATACATTCGGCCCCACATTCCGCGCAGAGAACTCCAACACCTCAAGGCATCTTGCAGAATTTTGGATGATTGAGCCGGAGCTGGCCTTTGCTGATTTAAAAGATGATATGGAATGTGCAGAGAGTTATCTCAAATATGTCGTAAGCTATATTCTTAATCACTGCCAAGAAGACATGGAGTTTTTCAATAACTTTATCGAAAAAGGGATTATCGACAGATTAAAGCAAGTCGAGAGCACACCCTTTGCCCATCTCACCTACACAAACGCCATTGAGATCTTACAAAAATCTGGAAAAACCTTTGAGTTCGAAGTCAAATGGGGAACAGATCTCCAATCGGAGCATGAGCGCTACTTAAGCGAAGAATATTGCAAAAAGCCTGTCATCCTCACAGACTATCCAGAAAAGATCAAAGCATTCTACATGCGCGCAAACGACGATGGGAAAACCGTTGCAGCCATGGACCTCCTTGTCCCCAAAATCGGAGAACTCATCGGCGGAAGCCAAAGAGAAGAGAGGGGCGAGCTCCTCCATAAAAAAATCATCGAGTTTGGCCTTCCCCCCGAAGATTACTGGTGGTATAAAGAGCTCCGCACCTACGGCAGCGTTCCCCATGCAGGTTTTGGCGTCGGCTTCGAAAGACTTGTCCTCTTCGCGACCGGCATGGAGAATATCCGCGACGTCATCCCCTTTCCGAGGTTTCCGGGGCACGCAGACTTTTAGGGAAACGCAAAACGCAAAACAAAAATCGCAAAACGGGAAGAGGGAAAGAAAAAATATTTACAGGATGTATTAAATTTCTTTATGGAACTTTAATCTTAAAAATTTTATAAAGTTAGGAAATGTTGACGCGTCCGTTTTCCTTTAAGAAATGTGGGGCGGCAACACAAAATATGAACAAACAACGAGGTAAATTATGTCAGGAGTACCAACAGTAACAATACCAGCAGGCTATGAAGGCTACACAAAGATTGTTAGACTAAACCCTAAATCTACTCCCGCAGGTAGCGCACCAGGAACACAAACATCCGGTCTTGGCCCTGAAGTAGTCGTAATAAACAAAGAATTATGGAACGACCCAGCTCGCGCTGAACTTTCCAGAAAAACTGGGGGATCTTTTGCAGTTGCTCTCGCGATTGTTGCCCTTGTAGCAGTTGTACTTACTATCCTCGTTCTAACAGGCACACTTAAAGGAACGTCAGGGTTCTGCAAATTGATAGCACGAGCAAACACAGGCACAGGCGCAACTATCGGTCTTTATACTGGTTCTGTTGTTCTGGGTGTTCTTTCTATTGCTGCCCTCGTGAAAGGTTCAATGTGGATCAACCGCGCTCGTACACTCGACACTGATGCCGCTAATCTCAGCGCAAGAGTGACACTCGAAGGCGATGCCAAGACAATTTTTGATAATTCTCTTGAATTCTATGGAGCCGATCTCGACAAGACTGTTCTAGAAAGCAAAAAAGATTGCGCTATTCAATATCTCCGCGCACTTTACGACAAACAAGCTCCAAAAAATCAAGCATCTCAAGATGCAACAGTGGCAAAAACATCATCTTGCTGCGCCAGACTAAGAACACTCTTCTGCTGTGCGTAATAAGAAAAAATCCAAATACCTTAGGCCCAAGCGGGCCGTTGTCGGATAGCCCAGGCCGTAAGGCCTGGGACGACAAAAAAATCTTTAAAAGAAGCTAAGAAAATATTTATGTAACTCTTTAAATTTCTTTATAGAAATTTAATCGTCGAAAATTTATAATACTGAGATATGTTGTTATACCTCCACTTTCCTCTCTTAGGGCAACTGGGCGGGCAACACAAATACATTAACAAAACAACGAGGTAAATATGTCAGCAACATCACCAGTAAAAGGACAACAAGAAACACCATTCTTAGGAGCAAACTCACCAAATACGTCACCAAGTTCTTCACCACCTGCACGTAGTGGATCACAAGGAGGTGGAGGTGCAGGACCAGCACCGGCTTCGTTAGCCAACAGAAACGTAAGTTACATAGGCTTTGACGACTTAAAGAAGGTTGAACTAGATGGGGCAAAAGTAAGAGTGGCGAAAAGTGTATTATGGCAAAATCCAGGTATCGCAGGTGAACATAATAAATGGAGAGGATCCTTAACAGTTGTTGCAGCGATTCTCGTTCTAGCAGCAGTTGCATTTACCATCCTTGCTCTAACAGGCACATTTAAAGGGATGCCAGGCATCAATAATTTAGCAGCAATGGCGCATGAAAGCACACGTGGAGTTATCTGTGCTTATACGGCTTCTACTCTTATCGGCGTTCTTGCTATTCTTGCGCTTGCAGAAGGCGGAAGATGGATTCACCGTGCACGTACACACGATGATGTAGCCGATAAAAACGCCCCAACACCACTAAGTGGCACTGCTGCTCTGATCTATGATCACTCTGTAGCATACTACGAAAGACTCGAACTAAATGAAAGACAGCGTCTTATTGATAATAAAGCTAATAATGTGCCAGCCTCACTAGGTATAAAACTTACAGACCACCAACGCTATTTCCTTCGACAACATCTCGGTGCTTTCCAAGCAGCTCAAAATGCAAGAGAACTCGCTCAAACTGAGAAAAAAGGTAATACTACTAATCCGTTTTCAGCTCAATATAATAAAGGAACATCATTTTGGGAAAAAGCGAAAGCTTTTTTCTTTACGGCAAAAATGGGAGGTTAATACTTTTAAGCTGAACAAAAAAACCCTTTTTCCTTTCCGGGAAAAGGGTTTTTTATTTTTACTGCTGGAAGAACTTTTTGGGGGTTTGGGCGATCACAGCAGCGCCTATGCCAAAGATCATGGCGGTGAGGGCAATGATGATCCCCAGGATGGGAATGCCTGTGAGTAAGAAATAGACAATCAGACCGAGGCAAAAAGTCCAAACTTTATTGGGCTTAAGTCCTATTTTCATAAACACACTATTGGACACCCAGATGATGGAATAGGTCTTTGCGGTGTAAAACCCGATCACGTTTAAGGCGATCAGAGTGAGGGCAAAAGGGACGCCCAAAATGGTCATCAATAAAAGGAGGGAGGCCAAGGGGAGAAAAATAAGCATTAGAACTCCCACTCCAAATGATTTGACAGGATGATGGGACAAATTAGCTAAGGCTTTATGCAAGTTTTCAGGAAAATAGCGAATGAGCAAATATCCAATGAAAAAGCTATAAAGAAAGTTCATTAACACTACTGCAAAGCGTGTTCCAAGCAAGAAGATTTTAAGTAGCCGCCCCTTAAATAGACCTTGAAAAAAAGAGGGTTGGTGAATTGTCTTTCCCATCACTTGCGCTCCCTTATCGATCCACGCTTCAGAATTACTGGTATACTCAAAGTTTTTCCCCACAAATGCGCGCGAAGTGAGCCTCATCTGCCCTACAATTGCGGCAAGGTCCCCCATCACTTTTCCTACTAACCTTCCGTTGGAAGCCAAAAGGGTTAAATCGCTTCCAATCACACCTGCCAAATCGGCATTGCCGGCAATACAAACCACATTTCCAGATGTCTCTGATGAGGAGGTTGTCTGTACATTACCTGCAATAACCGTCCCATTCTGAGCAATTTTCCCGTTGATCATCACTTGCCCGCCAATCACCCGAATGTTATTTTGTAAGTTCCCTGAAATTTCAATACTTCCCCCAATCGCAAGGAGATCCCCTTTTACGGTCCCATCAATAAAAATTTGAGAAGCAAAAATGTAGGCATCACCCGTTACCACACCTGATATTTCGACACTATGCCCCATCGCAAAGAAATCCCCCCGATGCACCTCTCCGACAGGTAAAACGATCGCTTCTCTTTTTTCTTCCTGTTCCTGTGCAGCAAAGCACTGCATAAATGAAAATAGAAATAAAATTAACAGACGCATAGTGCCTCTTTTTCTTGGAATAGAAGAATCAAGTTTTGAACATCCCCTCGAACCATCTCTTTTACCTCTTCTAGGTCCTCTTCTTTCTTTTTAATCAGATTCCCTATTTCTTCAATATTTAAAAGTGTGATGTAAGGGTGCATTCTAAATCTGGGGTCGATATTTCTAGGCACTCCCAAGTCGATCATCAATCTTGTCTTATAGGGAGGCGCTACCCCCTCTGCCTTGATCAAGTAATCCGGAGCTTTTGTTCCGCAAATCACCAGATCAAACTCATGCCAGCTACTCAAGTGGGCAAATGGCTCTTCTGACGGTAAACTGCGCGTGTGTAAAAAAAGGTCAGTTATACCTTTTTTTCTAAAGAATGAAATAATCTGCCTGTTCACCTTTGAATTGCCCACAAACAACACTTTCGGTCTTGTTTGAAAAAAGGAGTTCGCAAGGCGCAGGAGCATCCCCTCTAGGCTAATCTCACTTTTTAATGCAGGAAACGAAGTGCGGATTTTCTTGGCAATTTTAAAACTTTTCTGAAAAAGATAATGGAGCTCCTTTGCAAGCTTTCCTTGTCCAAAAGCTTGTTCATAAGAGAGTTTAGCCTGCCTCTGAATTTCACTTTCGGCAAGAACAACGCTATCTAGCCCCGCAGTCACAAGTGCCAAATGGGCAAAACAATCCTCTCCAAAATAAGAGTAAAGTGTATGCTCAAACGGCTCCTTCACTCTTCCCCGTATTAGAGATAAGATCTCTCCATGTATTTCTGCTAGATCATCCCCGCTAAAATAGATCTCAGTCCTATTGCAAGTCGAAAGAAGCACTGTATCCTGCATGTCTATCTGAGCCGCTGCCCTTGCAATCATCTCCCTCTGCTGCAGATCGCACGACTTATGATTCACCCCAACAATGCCAACCCGCATTTTTTCTCCATTATGTTAAGTATATAATTCACTTCATAAATAAAAGAGAAGCACGAATTTCATCGAGATTGAAACCTTTGCGCATGAGAGAGGCGATGAGTTTTTGCTTTCCTTCTCGGGTTTTAAGGAGGCGTTGGTATTTGGGTTTTTTGAGGGCGATATCTAGGGAGGCTTCGATAGGAGGGATCTTTTCCTCTGACAGATTGAACTTCATTTTGAGCTTCATCCGAATGAGGTAGGGGCCTACCCCTTTATTTTTTTGCCCATTTATAAAATCAGCAATATAATCAGCGTCATTTAAAAAGCCCCTCTCGATACACTTCTTTACCGCTTCAGAAATCTCCTCAGGAGAAAAGCCTTTTTCTTTCAGCTTAAGTTTCAGCTCGTGCGCCGAGCGCCTTCTTCGACTGAGAATTTTTAATGCTTCGCCGTATGGGGTCATAGACGAATATTCCCAGATAAGGTATGTTGAGAGCAAGGAGAAAAAATAATGCAGACCCCACCTATTGGAGGACAATCTGATAACAATACCCCTGCGCCGGCAAATGCGCCGCAAAAACCTGATGGCCTTCCAAAGGGTTATGATCAGATCGTTGACTTCTACCACCTGCAAGGAGCAACCCCCCAGCAAAAAATCCAATTCGTCAACGCCTGGATCCAACAGAACGTCACCGAACCCATGAATAAAACACTTCAATATGAACACGCCCGAGCAAAAGCCCTCGCCCCCTTCTACAGCGGCGACGACGATTTTCCCGAACTCCCTCCCCGATAATCCGGTGAAATGTTATCATTGTAGCCCATATGACAAAAGATTTATTGATTGTGACTGAAGAAAAGAGGCTTGATAAGCTTTTAACAGAGCATTTTCCTGAACACTCCCGCACCTATTTCCAATACCTCATCGAACAAGGGCTTGTCCTTGTGAATGGGCAGCAGATCAAAAAAAGGGAAATGCCGAAAGTTGGGGATGAAATTAAAATTTGTTTTACACCCACCCCTGAAATCAAGCTAGAGGCGGAAAACATCCCCCTAGAGATCCTTTATGAGGATGAGCATCTTTTGGCTGTGAATAAGCCCTCTGGCATGGTCGTCCACCCCGCCGCAGGCCATCACACTAAAACCTTCGTCCACGCACTCCTACACCATTGCAAAGGGCTACAAAAAGAATTCTCCGACATCCGCCCAGGTATTGTCCACAGGCTCGACAAAGACACCTCCGGGGTGCTTCTAGCCGCAAAAACAAGGGAAGCCCATCAAAAGCTCATTGCCCTCTTTTCCAAACGGGAAATTGAAAAAAAATATATAGCCATTTGTTTTAATAGGCCCAAAGAAGGGCTTATATCAGCCCCCATTGCCCGCCATGCAACAAAGCGGAAAGAGATGTGCGTTGATCTTGAAAAGGGTAAAGAAGCGCTCTCTCTCATTAAGGTTCTCGACCACTCTGAAAAATTCAGTTTGGTCGAAGTCACCCTAATTACAGGAAGGACACATCAGATCCGCGTTCACCTTAAACACCTCCAATGTCCTATCCTCGGCGATCCCATTTACGGATCAGGCAAAGGCCCCTTAATGCTGCATGCTCATAAAATTAAATTTACCCATCCCCTCATGCAAAAAGTGGTCGAGGTTGAGGCTCCCATACCTTTTGACTTTAAAAAAATATCTGCTTTTTAGTATCCTTGAGGTTGGGTATAAAACCCGTTATTCGAAAAAGAGGAACGAACCATGAAAGAATTTGTAGAATACATCGTGAAAAATCTGGTTGACAACCCTGATAAAGTGAAAATCAATGAGGTCGGCGGGACACACACACTGATTATTGAGCTTTCCGTTGAAAAGTCTGATATCGGAAAAATTATTGGGAAAAAGGGTAAGACAATTAACGCAATTCGCACACTTTTAATGTCTGTTGCAAGTCGCAATGGGATCCGTGTGAATCTCGAAATTCTCGAAGAAAACGTCCCTGTTTCTCCAGTCGCAAAAAGCGACTGAGAAACAAACGCAAAGCGCAAAACAAAAATCGCAAAACGGAAGAAAGAGTTCTTAGTTCTTTCTTCCATTTTGCGTTTACTGATTTGCGTTTTGCGTTACAATTTAAAACGGCCGCTCTTAACGTACTCTTGATAAATTGTTGAGATTTGATCGGCGAGCTTTTTTGTCTCAGCGTTGTCATTAAGAATTTGATAGGCTATAGCAATAGAGTGAGAGGACTCACGGGCTTGCTGCCATTCGCGGTAGTGTGTCAGCGGTTTACCCGTGTCATCAGACCACAAGACTTGCTCCGTTTTTCCATCCAAACTAAGTGTTATTGATTGACCCATTAAAAAGCTGATAGTGTCCCATTTACCCTTTTGGGCCAAATCTACAATTGTACCTGAATATACAGAGTTTACTGAGCCTTCTCGTATAGCTTTAATAGCTCCAGGAATATTAGAACTAGTTATTGATCGATAAAAATTCGCGTCTTGAAGCCCACGCGTAGTCCACGGAATAACGTCGGACATACTCAAGAGAATGCAGCAGCAACACAAAATGCTAATACAGTCATCGCGTATCGAAGGCTCATAACACACGCGACCATGCAATGCGTATTCTTCATCTAAGGGAGATTCAGCAGGTTCGCTTGAAACATGCCTTTCTCTAAGAATATTTGAATCTTGTGGTTGAATAGCCGAACCATAGGGAGGAGGAGGTGTAATAGCTGCCATTTAAAACCTCTGATATAATTTCTGGTAAACTATAAAGTTTATATCCTTTTTTTCTTTAGCGCGGCAGCGCTTACTGACGCGGGGCTCCGCATCAATAAGCGCTGCCGCGCTAAAGAAAAAAAAGTAATAAGTTGTATAGCGTCTGGCAAATTATAAAACTTATTGCCTTTTTCCTTAAGAGGAAATTTAAGAATTCTTAATTTTTTTCTTCCGTTTTGCAATTTTTGTTTTGCGAGTTGCGTTTCTTCAATACGTTGGTTCTGGGGGAGGATTCCGAACACAATTCCATCCATGATCGTAGTATTTAAAATAACCGCATTTAACATAGTCTTGATAAATTGTTAAGATTTTATCAGCGAGCTCTTTTGTATTGGAATTGAACTTAAGAATTTTATAGGCCGCAGCAATAGACCAAGCAGGATTATCAGCATAAGTCAATGCGCTTTCGTATGTTAGTTGTTTACCCTTGTCATCACACATCAAAGCGCGATGTATTTTTCGCACCAAACAAAATGTTGATGCTTGACCCATTAAAAAGCTGATCGTATTCCATTTGCGCTTTTTGGCTAAATCTATAACTGTGTCTGTACTTGCATAGTTTACTGCGCCTTCCCGTATGGCTTTAATGGCTCCGGGTATATTAGAAATAGCTATTGATCGATCAAAATTAGCATTTTCAGTTTCATGCCTATTCACAAAGCACTCGAAGAACTGGCAACAACAACATAATATGTCAAACCACTCCTCCGATGTGGAAATGTGATGAACTTCACGAGCATACAATTCGTATTTTTCATCTAAGGGAGTTTCAGCAGATTCGTGTGAAACACGCCTTTCTCTAATAGTGTTAGGAACGTGTGGTGAAACTGGCGGCTCAGGGGCCGAACTATAGGGAGGAGGGGGTGAAATAGCTGTCATTTAAAACCTCTTGTTAGGTGACTAGTCGGGGTAGATAAGGAGAGATCATCGCCTTGCGCGAGTTGAGGGAGCCGGCGGTGAAGCGCAGTATGGCGACGGGGAGCTTGTGATTGCTGGTCTTTGTTTTTGCTTCGGGGAAGCTCTCTTTGAAAATTTGTTCGAGGTCTTTGGCGTTGGGGCCTTCGAATTCTACCTCTACGGGGGTTTTCACAAGCTGGGGGGATCCGCTGAAATCTGTCAGAAAACTTCTTAAATGCTGCATCGCTTGCTCTTGGTTGGAAATCCAAATCCAGA
Source organism: Chlamydiota bacterium (assembly GCA_013288895.1). GTDB lineage: Bacteria > Chlamydiota > Chlamydiia > Chlamydiales > Rhabdochlamydiaceae > JABDHB01. The sequence goes on from JABDAY010000032.1 coordinate 18,320, forward strand.
TCTCATCTTTATGGGAGTATTTGCCGACAGTTCCTTTGTAAACGTCTTCTGCGCCGGCAATCGTACTAATCATTTGAAGATGGAAATCAAATTCTGGCCTTTCCTTATTAAACAAGATCGCCTCATCGCACCAAATTTTACGGATAGCTGCAGCATGCTTCAAAAATAGGGGGAAATTACGATTGAACATTTTTGTTTGCCCAACACGGCAGCAACCGTTTTGTTCCTTCGTATCGGCAAAGAAATTAGCAATCTCTTTTTTAATGCAAAGCTTGATATTCTCTTCCACTGTCTTTTCTTTCGCGAAGTAAATTTTGCTGTATAAAGAGTACATATCGGGATTTTGCAAGATTTTAGAAGCCGCTATCTTTGTAAAATTCTTGTCCCTCTTTAGGTCATCAAGAGAGAGGATTTCTACTTCTTTTCGAGCAGATAGTGACTTCATTCTATTTAATAAAGAGGCCACACACTCTAAATCGCGTACAGAGACCTTCGTTAAAAGATCAGTGTCATCCAAAATAGCATAAAGAAAATGGAGGTACTCGATGTATTCCCTTTCAGGAGAGATATAATACCCATGATTATTTTCCGAGATCATCTGCTTTTGGAGCAGCCTGGCAAAAATCCGTTTATCAGAGGAACTCTTAAGATTTTTTTGCAGTGTCCTGATCTGCGCATCAACATCTGGGAAGGTGCTATACCGGTCGTTAATCTTAAAAGCGATCTCTGCGACAATCGCATTGGAGGACTGCATGTCAGAAATAAAAGCAACTGGAGGGGAAGAAGTATGAAGAGCGCTCTTGTGGTGATCAATCACGCTGATCACTTCTAAATAAGAAGGGATCTTTGTCTCTTCTCTATTGCAAAAGTCTCGGAGCGATACTGTTCCTAAGATAGGTCTATGAATATCCACTGCATGGATCACTCCAAGAGGGATAAGATTCCCTTCTCTATCAGGAGCTGTGATTGTCAAATAGGGGTAATTTCCCATTTTGGTCTTTACCTCATCGATATCCGCCCTGTGGCTTACCGATTGTAGCTGATAGCCAAAAACCTCCCTCCTAATCTTTAAAGAAATGCCAAACCGCTCGACATAAATGCGTACGCTTCCAATGGCTTTATCAAGCCCTTTAATGATCTTTTCTAGTTTATGGAAAATACGGGGGCGGTTTTCAATGAGTATTCCCGATTTGTCAAACAAAGAAGAACCCTTTAAATCTTCTATGAGATCAATAAACTCTTGGAAATCAAAAATCTTCAGCCCTTTCATTGCATGGGCAAATTCTTCAAAAGTGCAATCCAAACCCTTTTTGATCCCGAAGATCTTTATTAAATAATTTTCTACGTGTTTTACCTGTTTTTCGCTAAACTCTTTGAGAGGAGGTGAATCTTTAATCTGCATTTCAAAAAGAGAGTTCAGTGCAGGAAGATCTTTTTTTGTCAGTTTTTCTTGGGCAAATAGTGAGATCAACTTCAGATGCAAATAATTTTCAAACCATCTTAAGCAAATATTCAGTGAAACAATCACCTGACGCACCCCTTCCATATCAAAATTGCGCCAATCGCCTAAATAAAAACCGGCATCATCGATTAAAATGATCGCATTTTGATTCTTTTCATGGTCAATTGAAAAAGTCGATTCATCGGTCGTCTTTTTCAAAACACCTTTTTGCGTCATTAAATCTACACTCGATAATGAAAGAGAGGTCCGCTCCTTAATCAGATATTGAAAAACATTTTTTCCAAAAATTTTATCAAAGAGGAAAAAAATCTCCACCTGCGAGGCTGGAGGACCTCCAGGCAAATTCCAAATATGGAGCCCTTCGCTTACACGCGCGCCAAAGGCGTCCATCCATCCCCAAAAAGAAGCGACTGTAGTATCTAGATCGGGCGAGCCGTGGGCTGTCACTAAATGGCTCCCAAACCAAGTTTTACCCATCCCAATGGGGAAAAGAAGCTGATACTCGTCACGGGGGATATTCTTTCCCACAATCTTCGCGCGCACTGCGTAGTTCTCTTCTGCAGAAACACCTGAAAACTGGTTGAGCCAAATCTCAAAGCTGGAAAAAGTGTAATGTTCGAGAATCTTTTCCGAAGCTACCCGATCAATAAAATCAACGACTGCAGGCAGCAAAAAGAGCTCGCCCCCCTTCTGAATCAGGTTCAAAAGGGTGCGGGAGACCTGCTCCATCTTTTCCATATCATCTAATTTTTTGAACTTTGTGAAATGATGGGAAAGTCCCTCAAATTTCTTGATCGTTAGAACGTGATCGCCCAGGTATTTTGTCTTTGCCATTTTCACTCAAAGTAAAGATAAATTGGATTGAGCTGGACTCGAACCAGCGACCGCCCGCTTAGAAGGCGGGTGCTCTATCCATCTGAGCTATCAATCCAAAAAAAACCATTTTAGCTTACCCTCCCTCACTTTTCAATAGAAAAGAAAGAAAGAAAGGGAGAAAAGAAATTTAATTTGTGCCGAAAAATAGACATGTCGGGTGGTGTGCGCTTC
>JABDAY010000033.1 GCA_013288895.1 Chlamydiota bacterium
TTCCAGAAAACTGGCTAAAAGTCCTCCTTCCTCTAATTTTTTTAGGGTCTTTTGAATAGGGTCTAAGGAAGATCTGAAAGAACGGCTCAATTCTGTTGCATTGGCTTTCCCGTGAAGGTCTAGATAGATAAGTATTTTCTCCACGTTCTTGTTCGAAAAAAGATACTCTAACATGTATGCACCTATCTTATCTGTAATATAACCGATTAAATAGGTTTTTGTCAAATAGTGATTTCTTCAGCGTCGAACGCTCATTATTCCTCGATAAATCGAGGAAGAGAAAAGCTGCAATAAATTGCAGCACTCCAAAACCTCGCTAATGCTCGGTAAAGAAGGCTTGCTTTCAATCTTTCTTAATTTAATCTGTTGTGGCTCAAAGACTTGCGTTTTTTGCCGCGCACCACTAAGTTAAACCATTTAAGTACCTAATAATCAATATAATAAGGCCATAATGGAATTAAAAAAATAATTTGACAATAAATGTGTTTTAGTATAAAATTATGTATATGAGTATTAGAGCTAATGACATTGCCTATTTAAACGCTTGTTCAAACATCCCCGTTCTAAATGAACGTCTAATCGCCTATGCTCGCGACTCTGCTCCTAATAAGGGCTTGACCGCAGCGACTGTGGTGGCTCATCTTAGAGAGTCGATTTTTAAAGATGCAAGAGATTTGGGTCTCGGCGATAGATTTCAAAATGACATTGACCTTCAGTCACTGACACAATTGGCTACTAAAGCTAGATGCATAGCTGCGTGGGAAAGTTTTTCTGATACCTTAAGAAATTCAGGTTTGAATAGTGTGGCACGCTTAGAAAGTGGGTATTTGATAGAACAATCTGATTCCTTCCAAAGGAAATCCTCAGACTCAGTTTCACCGGAACTTTGGATCCTTCAACACCTAGATCGATTAAAACCTGAAGAACGGTTCGTGGTGGTCCAAAGGATAGTAACTATGGGGAAAGTGGGTGTTAGGATGCTTAATGGACTTTTAAAGGACCCGGATAAAAACCGCGAGGCCATCGCAATGATTCGTGAAATATGCAAAACATTCCCCGGGCTGTTTGATCTTTATGCTCCTTGTGCTGCATCAGATGATCCCATGGAGGAAGCTAATTGGATAGCAGAGACGGAAGTGTCTTATACATATCGGTTGTTAGCAGGTTTACATGAGTTGAAATTAAGTTCCGGAAATGGAAACAGTGTAGCCGAAATGGCTAAAACATACGACTTCATCTCTGAAAGTTTAGGTTCTTTAGATGCGAAGAAAACCCCAGACTGGTCTCCCGGCATTCAGTTAAATCAACAATTTTTCAAGCAGAATGTTGTTTTACGTCCTTCTGATGTGGATGGTGCGTTATTAAAACTTAAAACGGAAGGAACTCCTTTTCTTTTAGCGGCCGGTTGTAAATGTCACCATATAGACATTTTATTTTTCCCCAATTATGTTGTTGTGTGTAATCGAGGAGTAGGAAGGCCGAATCAAGGAGAAGGAAAGCCTGATGATCGATCACGTTCTTTTGCTTTTGGATGCGATACGCAAAATTTACAGACGACGGAACTCAAGATTCTAGTTGAAAAAGCAAATGAATTTTCAATAGAGGAATTTACCAAACAGGTCTACTGGTGTTTGCCAAAAGCAATTGTTATGGATAAATCAACCACAGAAATCGTCGACATGATTAATGCGCTGCCAATAGGAGATCAAACAATCGGGAATTGCTGGATTCCGCAAGTGCCTATTCTCGTTTGGTGGGTGAATCATTTGAAAACGATCCGTCCTGATTTATCCGCGCAGCAGGTCGTAGCCGAGGCTTTCAAAATGTTCCGTTTAATAAAAGTCGAACAGATTAAACGAGCGACGGCAAAGTTACAAGAATTATACGACCGCCGCCCCCCTCCTATAAAGGGACGGTCAATTGCAGAATTCCTTAATTTCATTAACAATCGTCGAAACGTCCCTATTTCCTTATAAAGTAATGAAGGCCCCATCGGAATCCATTGTGACTCAAGGGCTTACGTTTTTTACCGTGATTGACCCATTTCTAGTTTTAAGTGTCTAGTAATCAAAAGAATAAGTCAGTAATAAGATCTTATTAATATTAAAGATTTAAATTGACAATCTATTAAGATTATGATAAGATTACGTGTATGGGCACGATAACTAATGATCAAGAGTACTTAAGGTTTTGCTTGAAATTTCCTGTTCTCAGGGAATGTCTATCTGTACACATGGGCGCTCTTTCTTGTGAGGACGCTGCTGCAGCCACTGTAGGGGTTCGCCTTCTTAAAGACTCTATTCTTAATAAAGCAAGGGATTTGGGTATTAGTCATAGTTATCAAAATCATACTAATCTGACCGATAGTAAAGAGGGTGTACCTGCTCTGCAATCTTATGAGACCAATATAAAAGACATTGTTTCTCTTGCGCAATTAGCCCTTCAAATTAAAAAGGAAGAGGCTACTAATGTGGAGGATAAGCTAAAAAATTTAGTCATCGTAGACCCCCAGAGTTTTGCAAATAACATTCTCTCCGTCGGTATTGCAGACAAAAAACTTTTGGAAAAAATGGCCGAGGCGATTATTAAAAGGGGAATAGAACTGGAACAGGTAATAACGTTTCCAGAGGAATTATGGGATAGAATAGGCGATGGTGACCTAAAGGAATTGAATATAAAGTGTAATCAGCTAATCGAATCAAAGTGCCCCTTTCTCAACGAACTCAAAGAAAAACTCGTTCCAAATCTTCGTTATTTTAGCAAAGTACCCATACCGTGGTTTAGCAAATTAAGTAATTGGAATCGTATGCTTCAGGGCTTTTGTGGGAATGATCCTGATTGGAATGAAGATAGCCTGAAGTTTATAACAGAAAATATAAAAACGTGGGGACAGGCTGGTGGGATACTTGATATTCTTTTAAGCGACCCAGATGGAAATCGTCCGGCCATTACAAGGATTCGTGAATTATGCACCACATTCCCCGAGTCGGATATGTTTGCTGCCTGTTTATTATCAGATGATCTCTTAAAAGAATCTAGGTGGGTACAAGGGGAAGAAGTATGGGATACAATCACGTTGTTAGCAGGTTTACATGATGTGAAATTAAGTTTAGGAAATGGATCTCGTTCAGAAAAAACATACAGCTTTCTCTCTGAGAGCTTAGATTCTTTGCATAAAAGTATAGGGGAAATTCCAGACAAGGCTACCGGCATTGAGTTAAATCAGCGATTTTTTAAAGAGAATGTTGTTTTGCTTCCTTCCGAGGTGGATGATGCACTGTTAAAACTTCAAACAGACGGAACTCCTTTTCTTTTATCAACTGGGTACATAGGACACCATGCAGACATCTTGTTTTTCCCTAATTATGTGGTTGTATGTAACCGAGGGGGAGGAAGGCCAGAGGATCGAAAACGCTCTTTTGCGTTTGGATGCGATACGCAAAATTTACAGGCGATAGAACTCAAGAGGCTAGTCGAATCAGATAAACTTTCACAAGAGGAATTTACTAAAGAGGTTTACCACTGTTTGCCCAAAGCAATCGCTTCAGATCGAGCAACCACAGAACTCGTCGACATGATTAATGGACTGCATGATCGAATGAACGACCAAGTAATTGGGAATTGCTGGATTCCACAAGTGCCTACCCTCATTTGGTGGGTGAATCATTTGAAAACAACCTATCCCGATTTATCCCCGGAAGAAGTCGTAGCCAAGGCCTCCGAAATGTTCCGTTTAATAAAAACTGAACAAGTGAAACTTGCAACAGCTAAACTGCAAGCAATATACGACAACAAGCGCACCCTTTCTGTAGAGGGAGCATCTGTGAAGGAATTCCTCGAATTCATTGAAGATCGAGAAGTTCCTAGTATTTTGAACATACAACAAAATTAAGGATATGAGCACCGTAAATAATAGCGTTGAATATTTAAATTCTTATTCAAATATCCCCGTTCAAAATGAACGTATAGCCGAATTGAGCAATTGGGGAAAGATACGCCAATTGATACAAGATGCGACCCATTTGCGTCGTGAAGCCGCTAAATTGAATCCTTTATTGATTAAAGATGCGACAAGTCTTGGCTTAGATGCCGTCCAAAAGAAACTAGAAACCTGGTTGACAATTTGCGATGAAAATATTCCTAAGCTCTCAGGCAAACAACAACATAGGATGAAAGATTGTAAAGAGCTGAGTGAAGGCTTAATAGATGAATTAAAAGACATTAAGAACGGGGCACAGGGGAAAACTTTATTATGTGCTGTAAATAAAAAAGGTGAAATACAAGCAATCATGCTTCTTGCGCCGGGGCTTGGAGGGATGAATATAGAGGAGCTAGTTACACATCCTGACAATATCATTCATCCGAACAAAGCAAGAGCGGGAAGCCGACTGATCGTTGCTGCTTGTCAGTATGCCTTAAGACACGGATACCAACAAGTATCCACCCTGCCTCTACAGGAAGCCGAAACTTTTTATAAAAGATTTGAATTTAAAGGGGACCCTTCCATGCAATTAATGAGACCAAAATTTGCAGGGACATTGAAGCATATCTATCTTTCTGGTGAAAAATAGCTGAGAGTGGTATCTAGAAGGTATCATGGGTAGAATTGAAGTGGATAGCTTTGGTGAGATAGAAGTTCCAGATGATAAGTATTGGGGCGCGCAAACGCAGCGTTCTATTGAGAATTTCCCTATTGGCACAGAGAAAATGCCGATTGAATTGATCTATGCTCTGGGGATTGTTAAAAAAGCCTCTGCGATGGTCAATTATGAACTCGGACTCCTTCCAGAAGAGAAGATGAATCTCATCATTGAGGTATGCGACGAGCTCATTGCCGGCAAGCTAAATGAGCATTTTGATCTTGTCATTTGGCAAACGGGATCTGGCACCCAGACCAACATGAATGTCAATGAAGTGATCAGCAATCGGGCTATAGAAAAAGCCGGGGGCAAAAAGGGCTCAAAAACGCCTATCCACCCCAATGATGATGTCAATATGTCTCAATCCTCAAATGATGTTTTTCCCACGGCAATGCATATCTCTGCGGTGTTAGAAATTAATCAAAAGCTCCTTCCAAAGCTCACAACTCTTCTGAATGGTTTTACGCAAAAAAGTAAAGAGTTCAAGGATATCGTCAAAGTGGGAAGAACCCATCTCATGGACGCAACCCCCATCACCTTGGGTCAAGAATTTTCCGGCTATGCCTCTCAAATTGAGCATGGGATGAGAGCTATTAAAAATGCCCTTCATCCTCTTTATGAAATAGCTCTGGGGGGAACAGCTGTCGGCACAGGAATTAATACCCATCCTAAGTATGCAAAACTTGTGGCAAATGAAATTGCTAAGCTCACGGGTTTTCCCTTCCTATCAGCACCTAATAAGTTTGAAGCTCTTGCGGCAAATGATGCGATTGTTGAGATGAGTGGCGCCCTTAAAAGACTTGCCTGTTCCTTCATGAAAATCGCCAACGATATCCGCTGGCTAGCTTCTGGCCCAAGAGCAGGCCTTGGAGAGCTCCTCATCCCTGCCAACGAACCCGGCTCTTCGATCATGCCTGGTAAGGTCAATCCGACCCAGAGCGAAGCGATGACCATGGTAGCCGTCCAAGTGATGGGCAACGATGCTGCCATCGGTTTTGGGGGTTCGATGGGGAACTTCGAGCTCAATGTCTTTAAACCCGTGATGATTTATAATCTGCTCCAAGCGATCCGCCTCCTTTCAGATGTGTCGATTAATTTTCACGACAAGTGCCTCATCGGCATCCAGCCCAACCTACCCAAAATCAAAGAACATCTCGACAACTCCCTGATGCTAGCGACAGCCCTCAACCCCGTCATCGGCTACGATAAAGCAAGTAAAGTGGTCCAAAAGGCCTACAACGAAGGGATCACCCTAAAACAGGCCGTAGTAGCCCTAGGCTTTCTCTCAGCCGCCGAATTCGATAAAGTCATCGATCCAAAAAAAATGGTTTAAAATAGAGCTCTAGGTTAGAATCCTCCTTATGGCTATTAGTAGAATTGGAATGAGGCTTGCATTGCCTGTAGCAAGGCATTGTCCTGGAGTGCAAGCCGCTACACTGTTCCAAAGAACTGTCTTATCCGCCGCTGGATTTTGCAGACAAACCCATTCGTTTTCCCATTTGAACCGCGATAATGCAAAGCTTTGTATGTTAGCGTTAGGTCATGTAGTTTTAGTGTTGGGCTTGCTGAAATTATACGAGATGCGTCCAGAGGTTGAATATGTGGACATCTCGTCTAGAAAATTAAAGAAGTATCCTCTTGTTTTTGGTGTCCAAGTGATGCAGCGTAAACGGAGCCAAAATTCTGTTAAATGCCTGCCGGTCGTTGAAAATGTGGATGTGGTTGGCTACAGACTTTGGGATGTTATGTCGAGAAAGGGGATCAGACCAGGGAAAGACAAATATCTTGTAGCAGAGCAATGGAATGAAATGGGGGTGGTTGAATATTCTACATCCATTCCTTTGCGCTTACTACCGGAAGATACCTTGCTTGCAATTGAGGATGGAAAGCTGCGCCTCTCAGTGCCGGGTTTTAGGACACTTTTTTCAGTATTTGGAGTGAGTAGCCTCAAAATAGTCGGTGCAAAATGGGCAGATCCCGAGCTTTTGGCTAAATATAAAGATCTTGGAGAGTGGGCTATCCCCACTGCACTCAGTGCGGGCTTAGCTACTCACATTGATAAAAGAGGGGGAAAGCTGTTTTTTGAGCCTGAAATGAGTGTGAATACAATCACATGGGTTGGAAAAGAGGGGATTTTAGTTGTCCCTGGCCAAAGGGAGATTTACGTGAATGGCGTAGCTTGGAGCGGCGGGGGAAGGAAAATTGCCAAAGTCGAAATTTCGGTAGATAAGGGTGAAACCTGGCAGGAGACATGTCTTGAACCAGGGAAAACCTCTGGATGGACAAACTGGGAATCGATTTTCCGTATATCTCAACAAAGTTCTGAGGTGTGGGTCCGTGCAAAGGATAGTTCTGGAAATGTCCAACCGGAGCGCGCCCCTTCTTACCTAACAGGCCTCCAAAATAATAGCTTCCGCAAGATTCCCATTAGACCTCTTGCGTAATTCGCTCTTTTGAGGAAGCTTTCGATTTTGGGGATGCAGATAGAGTGGATAGGGGAGAAGAAGGCCCAGCTTAGGAAGAAGAGGGCGATTGAGCCGCTGCCAACTAGAACATCGGAGAGCCAATGAGCGCCGGTGATGAGGCGGGGGGTACAGAGGAAAGCCGCATAGAAACAAGCAACTATGGCGAGTTTTCTGCGGGCAAAAAATAAGATCGAGCCTGCAAATAAAAGGGCAGTTGTGCCGTGGTCGCCAGGGAAGCTGCGCGCTGCCATATCCTTGACCTTCATCCAAGGAACTTCGTGAGATAGACGGACGCAATTTTCGACGATTAGCGTAGGGCTTTGGTTTGAAATTTTCAGGTTTTCGCGGAATAGGGTTTGATTAACAAAAAAGATAATCAGCGCTGTTAAAAGGATACAAAAGAGAAACTCTGCAACGCGGCGCGACTTAAAATATTTAGGAGCCTGCGAGATGTAGACGGCGAAAAACCCGATAATAAAAACGTCTTCCACCCAGTCGGCGATCCGGTGATTTGCACAGGCCCAGAATATTTGCCACCACTTATGCCCTTCTAAAGTGGAGTTGATCGCTTGAAAAAAGTGGGTGTCGAGCAGATGCCAAACGGGCCTAGCAAAAATGTATGTCGCTAGCAAAAATGCAATTATAATGTGGCAAAGGATCAATCCTTTTACATTCCACTTTCTATAGGAGGCTATGTTCTCAATCATGACAGAATTATATTAATCTTTAGCATTAAAATGAATCCCTATTTTCGTAAGGAGGAAACGGAGGGTTAGAAGGGGATATTGAAAAAGAAATTTTACAAGTTGAAGATAGGAGGTCCCTTCGATCATTTTGCACACAGGGGGCTCTTTTTTATAGGCATCGGCGATCCATCCTGGATAGGGAGGGGGAAGATATTTGGGTAAATTATTTAAAGAAAAAAATTCAACATCTTTGGTTTCCGGCCCTCTATAGGGTTTGCCTGAAAGGATCTCACATTCAAAGAAATAGGTCACTCGAGTCAGTTTATTGTAGGGAAAGTACTTGGCGACCTGGCGTACAATTTGAGTCGTGTAACCCGTCTCTTCGAAGAGTTCCCGAATCACAGCCTGCTCAGGGGTCTCTCTCTCTTCGATCCCTCCGCCGGGCAGGACCCAGACGGGTATATCCCTCCTTTTAATCAGGAGAACTTCGTTCTTTTTGTTAAAGATGATCCCACAAACAGCTTGTCTTGACATGCAAAATAGTGTAAAACATATCAAACTATAAGGGAAGAAGAGAAGATCGGGCACGCACGCGGGCACGGGCACGGGCACCAAATCCGGAAAGAGAAGAAGGCTTAACCTTTTCCCTCTTTCGTGCCCATGCCCGCGCCCGTGCCCGTGCCCGATCTTCTTCTCCAAGAGGTATCATGAAAAGTTACAAGTTAATAAGCCTCCTCCTCCTTCTTCTTTCTTCCTGCCAGAAGTATGAGGTTTCGGTCTCGCAGCATTTGATTAATAGAGATTATTTGGCGAGCACCCATGCTGCGACGCCAGATCCCAGGCAGGCGTGTCCTCCGATGGGGGAGATGCTCTCTGCGAACTGGATCCTTCCAACTTGTCTTCTGGAAGAGGAGCCGTCGCTTAAACTCCATGTGATTTACAAAAATTATACAGAAGAAATTTTTACTTACCCTATTGAGAATAAGAGGGGATATGTGACCTATTTTCTCATCAATGACGATTTTTTCGAGAAGAAGGGGATATTAACGTATAAAGCAGAGATTATTACAGAAGAGGGAGAAATTTATCGGGAATGGAAGCATCAACTTTGGGTGAATCTTATTACGCTTGAAGAATTGGAGATTAATTCTTCGGCAATGGATAGTAGCTCGAGCGTTGTCGACCATCCAATACAGGGGTCTGTGATCGAAACTCCGTAGGCCAGTGAGGAGACATCCTCATTTAACGCTTGATTCCCTTCAAAAAGATGGCTTTCTAGCATGACTCCCATAATAGAGTGGTTGCCTTGTGCAATTTGCTCCATAACACAGAGAAAGGCATCTTTTTGCTTTTCATATTTCTTTTGGCTGTTGCCATGAGAGCAATCAATTAAAAGACGAGATTGGATTCCATGCAGATGAACTGCCTTTAAGACATCTTGCACCGATTTTTTATCGTAGTTAGGTTTTTCTGAAGACCCACGCAAAACGATATGAGAGGAGTTGTTTCCAAAACTTTTCTTCCTGCAGATTTTTCCATCCCCGCCCACACTGACAAATACATGCGGAGATCTTGCCGCAATAACCCCATGAATCGCTGGGTTGACATCGCCGGCGTGACAATTTTTAAAGCCTACGGGAAAAGAAAATGAGGAAGCTAGCTGTCTATGCGGCTGGGACGAAGAGGTGCGGGCTCCAATAAATCCCCAAGTGATCAAATCTTCAATGTAGGGCGCAACAACAGGATCGAGAAATTCCGTTGCCGAGGCTACCCCCATTTCTGCAAGCTGAAGAAAAAGTTCCCTTGTCCAATAAATACCTGTGGCAATGTCATGGGTTCCATTTAAATAAGGATCGTATAAAAGACCTTTCCATCCGATGGTTGTACGGGGTTTTTCGCAATAAACACGCATCACTAAAAAAAAAGAGGATTTTTCAGCCAGACTTTTCAGATGTCTAGCATATTCTAAAGCCAAAGAGGCATCGTGAATGGAGCACGGGCCCATAATAATGGCAATTGTCTCGGTGGCTCCGTTCACAATTTGATCTGCGAGCTTGCGAGAAGATTCAATAAATCGCCTCTGTTTATCGGAAAGAGGCAATTTTTTCTTGATTTCGTCGGGCGTGTCCATGATATACAATATATATATGAAAGAGAAAAAATTAGAAACGAAAGTTCTTATCTCAAGCGGGATTGGAAGCTTACTCGAGATGTACGACTTTAGCCTTTACGCCTATTTTGCTCCCATCATCGGTGCCCTTTTTTTTCCTGTTAACAATGAACTCGTTGGGCTTATTGCCACTTTTGGCGTATTTTCTATTGGGTACTTAATGCGCCCACTGGGTGCATTAATTTTTGGTCATTTGGGAGATCTATTTGGCCGGAAAAAGATGTTGATTATTTCCGTTTTGCTTATGGGCATACCAACATTTTTAACAGGATGCCTTCCGACTTATAGTGAGATTGGTATTTTAGCTCCCATTTTTTTGCTTTTAGTTCGCATTCTGCAAGGGCTTTCTGTAGGAAGTGAATTTGCAGGGGCCACTGTTTTTATTGGAGAGCATGCTACAAATAAGAATAGAGGCTTTTTGTGTAGCTGGGTCATCTTTGGTATTATACTTGGGCTTTTACTGGGCTCCTCATCTGCTGCAGGGGTTTCATCTGTACTTGCTCGCGAGACCCTTTTATCCTGGGGATGGAGAGTTCTATTTCTTTTGAGCATGGTGATCACTCCTATCGCCTATTACATTCGCAAAAGTCTCCCTGAAACGCCGGTTTTTTTAGAAATGCAAAAAGAGAACTTGCTCGAGAAAACCCCTCTGAAAGTTCTATTTCATCATCATTGGCACAATATTATAAATGCAGCCGGGATCGCTTGGGTTTGTGCTGCTTGCGTGGGGCTCATCTTTGTTTATATGTCGAGCTATCTGACAGCTGTTTTGCATTTTCGGTTTTCAGAATCTCTGATCATGAATTCTCTAAGTATGTTCTTTTCTCTATGTTTGATCCCTTTTATGGGAGCTCTTTCAGACAGACTTGGAAGAAAGCCCCTTTTGCTTTTCGGAAGCTTTGGACTCCTCGTCTTTGCTTACCCCCTGTTTTTTTTGCTTAACCACACCCACTCTCAAATAGAGATAACGCTCGCTCTTTGCTCTCTTGGATTTTTTGGCAGCGCTATCCTTGGTGCTTTTAGTGCCACAATTGTTGAAATATTTCCCTCAAATGTTCGTTATAGCGGGGTCGCCATATCCTATAATGTCATGGCGGGCACGGGCCCTCTAATTGCGAGCTTCCTCATCTGGCTCACAAACGACCCTGCTTCTCCGAGTTACTACCTCATTTTCAGTGCAATCGTTTCCTGCATCTTTATCATTCGCCTCAAAATCCACCACGCAAAATAAGCCTTTCTTTTTTTATGGAAAAGATGGTAAGATGTTTCCCTTTAAAGGAGGGTATTATGTCATTAGTTACGAGGTGTGTGTCAAGGGCTGTAGCTGCACTTGCTTCTGCTACCCGCCTGCCGGTTAGAGTAAATTTTAATGTACGAGGGGCTCTGCCTGGAGTGCCTTGTTCAAAAGCGTTCCTTCATGCATCAAGGGTATCTCGTATGACGGGGGATGAAAAGGAAACAGACTACTCCTTTTTGAAATCGCGCACGATAGTTTTTTCTGGAGCTGCTTTACCCCAGCCCCCAAAGATCTCTCGTGAAGAGTTAAGAAGGGACTTTTTGCAATTACAAGCTGCTGTCGAAAATCTTTCCTTGGTAGATTGTGAGAAAGCTGAGGAGATGTTTGCAAGATTAGAAGGGGTTCCCCTCAAATCAGTAAGTTACGCACGGGAACTTGAAAAATTTACTGATTCCTTAATTGCAGCAGGAAGAAAGTTTTATAAAGAAGGACCTATTGAAGGTGTAGCTGAGGCGTATTTCCTTTTGAGTAACGCCTGGGAACTTCTTAAAAATAAAAATGATTTCCTTCTTGGACATCAGCTTTTTGCTCTTTCTCTTTTTGATGTTACAAGAATAAAAGCTCATTCAAAGTTCATTTTTGCTTTATTAGAACATCCCGATTTTTCAAAGGCTTCCCCTGTAGTTCAGGCGGCTCTTTATAGTGATGCTGCACTTTGCTATATCATTCTCTCTGGACCTTTGCCTGATAAAGAAAAGTCGGAACACCTAGCCCTAGCGGTCGCTTATTACGGTAAAGCTGCAAAGCTTGATACCCCATTTATAGAATTTTATGTACATTCCCGCAAAGGGGCTACTTCTTTGGCGGATAATCTACCGCCATTTATGAACCTGGGCTTTGTAAATGAGGCGGCTAGGGCAAAAACTTTTGTTTTAAATTTCAGACCCTCCTATTTGGTGCAGGATGGTGGACCAATCAGTTTGTATCTTTGGAGCCTTGTCGATATGGCAAGCCCTAGGGGACAAAGTTTTATGCTTTCTGAATGATCGTTATAAGAGGATTGTATGGCATTAGTTATTACGAGATGTGCGCAAAGGGTTGCAACTGTACTTGCTTCTGTTGCTCGCCCACCGGCTAGAATAAATTTTGATATACCAGGAGCTTTACCTAGAGTGCCTTGTCTTAAATTCTCTCTTAATTCGTCTAGGGTATCTTGTGAAACCCCAAGACCAGAGGGGAAGAATATGGGGACTTTATTGAAGGCGCGCGAAGTATTGACCTCTTCAATTATTTTACCTCAGCCACCAAACACCCCCCATTTAACCCTCTCACCTGATCCATGGGGGAAGGCGAGGTGCGATTTTCTCATATTACAAGCCACTGTTGATCTTACTGTTGATGATCCCTCGGAGGAAAATTGCAAGGAAGTTGAGCGGATATTTGCAAAAATAGAAGGAGTTCTTCTTAGCTCAGTAAGACACGAATATGAACTTGAAAAACTTGCTCAATCCTTAATTATAATAGGAAGGAAATTTTATAAAGAAGGGCCTGTTCATGGTATGGCCACAGCGTATTTCTTTTTGAGTAAGGCCTGGGATCTTCTTGGGAAAAAAAATGATTTCCTTCTAGGGCATCAACTTTTTACCCTTTGTCTATTTGATGTTACAAGAATACAAGCTCATTCAAAGCTCGTTTTTTCATTATTAGGACATCCTGATTTTCTAACGGCTCCTTGCGGAATTAGAGCAGCCCTTTATAGCGATGCGGCCATTTACCATGTTATTCTCTCTGGGCCTTTACCTGCTGAAGAAAGGCAAAAACACTTAGTCAAGGCGATCGCTTATTATAATATTGCTGCAAAGCTTGATACCCCATTTCAAGGTATTTATGTAAATTCCAATAAACGGGTTACTTCTCTATGGGCTCATCTACCACCATGTAAAAACCTGGGCTTTGTAGATGAGGCGGCAAGATCCAAAACTTTTGTTTCAAATTTTGAGCCCTCCTATTCAGTAAATGATGGCGGACCGGTCAATTTGTCTCTTTGGAGCCTTGTCGATACGAAGAGTCCTAAAGGAAAAAAATTTCTAATGCCCGACTGATCGTTAATAAAAGGAGGATTTTATGTCACTAGTTACAAGATATGCATTAAGAGCGGCAACTGCAGTTTTACCTGCAGCGGTTCATCAGCTTCCCGGAATAAACCTCGATATGCGGAGATTTTTATCAATAGCACCTCATCCGGTAGCTTCTTTTCATCCATCAAGGACCCCTTTCTTCCTTTCACCATCACGTCAAGCAGAACTAAGAAGTGAGTTTGAGCGCTTGCAAGATGCTGTTTTTAGGTTTCATCCTTCTAGTCACCAAGATTGTATCACAGCCAAGTATCGCCTTATAGCATTACAGGGAATGCCCCTTCAAGCCGTTGCTTCCGAAAGAGAAATTAAAGAATTAGCTGGTTCTTTAATTTCGGCAGGAAGAAGACATTATGCAAATGCACATGACCCAGATACCCATTTTACTGATGCGTCCTATTTGTTTTTATCGAATGCATGGGATATGGTTAAAGAAGAAGGAGATTTACTTCTAGGCCATCAGGTCGCTGTCCTTTCTATTAGTGACGCCACAAGGATTAATGCTCATTTAAACTTCGTTACTTCGCTACTAGCACATCCCCATTTTTCAAAGGCTCCTCCTTCTGTCCAAGCAGCGCTTAAGAGTGATGCTGCAGTCTGTCATATTATTTTTTCTGGATCATCTATTGAGCAGCGGCAAGAGCACTTAAGAAAAGCCGTCGATTTTTATAAACAAGCAGCAGAACTTGATGGTCCGTATAAAGCATATTATTCAATGTTCCTAGAGCATGCCGAGTCCTTACTTGAGAAATTACCTCCCTTTAAAACGGGTATTTTTCTCAAGGACCCCGTTAGACTTAACATTTTTATTGAAAATCTAAGATTGAACTATCCTGTACACGATGGGGGGCCAATTAATCTGATCAGCTTATTGCACGAACTTGTCGACACGACAAGTTCTCAAGGACAAGAGTTTCTAGACGCTCTAGCTTCTTTTAGAAATGGAAGCCCTAATGTATAAATGGGCTTTAGAAAGCCCTAGGTCTTTGTCGTAATCTCCAGGGATTTCATCCCTGGTTATAAACCATAATCCCTAAGGGATAAAGATTAAATCCATTTTGTAAATCTAAAATTTGAAAATTTTGGTATTTTTCAAAATATTTTGATGATTGACTTGTAATGCTGATTTTGATATCTTATTATAATAAATTAATTAAACGAGGGGTTTATGTCATTAATTACGGGATCTATATCAAGAAGAGTTGCAACTGTACTTCCATCTGTGGTGCATAGGATGGCTGGACTAAACCTTGACGTGCAGAGATTTTTACCGCCAGCAGCTCACCCAGTAACTTCTTTTCATCCATCAAGGACTCCTTTCTTTCTTGCATCTGTGTCTCATTCTAGTGCAAAAGACTCAGACAGCGATATCCTGTATGTATTTTTAGAACATGCCTGGGATCTTCTTGAGGGAAAAACTAAGGATGGGCACCGGGTTGTTGCAAAAGCTACTAGACACGTGGAAGCAGCTGATTATATCGATGTTGCCATCTGTCATATAGCGCTTTCTGGATCAAAAGTAAAATCTGTGGAAGAACGAAAAGAACACTTAAGAAAAGCCGTCGATCTTTGTGACCAAGCTGCAGAACTTAAGAAAAGCCGTCGATCTTTGTGACCAAGCTGCAGAATCTGATGGTCCACTTAAAGATTTTTACCCGCTGTCAATGTAAACCTGTTTCGTTTTTCTTAGCCCGCAGGGCTAAAACTACGTAGCCTGGGGCATCGCCCCAGGTAAATGAATACATACATATGCAGCCTGTAGGGCTGCAACTAGGCTATTTAATCCCATACATATTTTTCATCAAATGCAACACCATATTTTTTTAAAAAAGTACGATATTCGTCTTGGAATGACATTTTTTTATGATGTTCTTGTTGATTTTGAATATAATTTCTAACTGCACTAAAATTAGATTGTCCAATAGAAAAAGCGCCATATCCTTTTTGCCATTCAAAATTGTTATATAAATGACCCTGTGTCTTTACCCATTTAGAGGAGCTTTTTTTTATTTCTTCTACAAGTTTGCTTGGTGCTAATATCCGTGGTAATGAAAGCAATAAATGTACATGATCTTCAACACCTCCTATTTCATAAGCATTAGAACCATGTGATCGCGCAATTCCAGCCATATAATTATACAAATCTAAACTGATTTCTGATCGAATAAAAGGTTTGCGTGTTTTAGTGCTAAAAATAAAATGAATAAGAATGTTCGATAAAGATTGAGGCATATATGCATTAGTTGCAGCCCTACAGGCTGCATATGTGTTTATTCCATTTACCTGGGGCGATGCCCCAGGCTACGTAGTTTTAGCCCTGTGGGCTAAAAAAAGAAGACTATGCAGTATACCTGCTTTTTTTATAAGACAATTCTTCTAGCCCTGCGGGCTACAGAAAGAAGTATATCTGTTTTATTTATAAGACAATTCTTCTAGCCCTGCGGGCTACAGAAAGAAGTATATCTGTTTTATTTATAAGACAATTCTTTTAGGAGACAAAACTCTCAATTTTCTTCATGATGTCGGAGAGTTCTTTTTCGGTTTGGAGGAGGGTGGCTTGGATTTTTTGGACGAGGTGGGGAGGGGCTTTTTCGACAAAGCTTTGGTTGGCGAGTTGTTCGCGGGCGTGATTTTGGGAGGCGATCAGTTTTTCTTTTTCTTTGTTTAAGCGTAGCGTTTCTTTTTCTTTCATTTCGGCTGGGAGAGGGATGATCAACTTGATGTTCTCGATGAGGGCAGAGGCGCTCAAGGGTATAGGGGTTTCAGCGGGGGAGTAGGTGATATTTCCCAGTCTCACTAGGCTTTTTAAGATAGCTTCGTTGTCTTTAACAAGCGATCCTTCTCCGATAACAATGAGATCTGTGATGGTGCTGGGGGAGAGTTGCATCTCAGCGCGGATATTGCGGATTGCGTGAAGAATTTGATCTAAAAGGGTGAATGTTGCTTCTACTTTAAGATCTCTTGGCCCAATTGGAGTGGGGAAGTCTGCAACGATGCAAGCCTCTTTTTGGAGAGCCAAGATAGAAGGCTCGGTTGTTTTTGCGCCTTGTGTGATCTCTTTAAGGTAAGAATAGATCTCTTCTGTGATAAAGGGGGCCATCGGATGCATGAGCCTTACGACTGCGCCTAAAATCACTAGAAGGAGTTTTTGTTTGTTTTCCCTTTGCTCGGGGGTGCCGACTTTGCCAAAGAGATAGGGCTTGGTCATCTCAACGTAATAAGCGCAAAACTCTTTCCAGAAAAATTCGTAAGACTCTGTGGCTGCTTTGTCAAAGGCGTAGGCATTGAGATGAGTGGTGACATCGGCAATGGTCCTATTTAAAAGGGAAAGGATCCACTTATCTTCTAGCGTGTAGAGATCTTCTTTGAGTCCCTCTTTTAAGGAAAGCCCTTCGAGGTTCATTAAAACGTAGCGTGTTCCATTCCAAATTTTATTGGCAAAGTTCTTAAACTCTTCGAAACGTCTTCTGTCTAGATCGATCTGTCTGGCATAAGTTGTGCTCGCGCAAAGGGCCATACGCATCGCATCGGTCCCATAAGTCTCGATGAGCTCAATGGGATCTATAATATTGCCTTTGGATTTCGACATTTTTTCCCACTTGTAGTGGATGTCGGGAGGAATAGTTGCTCCCATATCGTAATCATGCCTCTCCTGGCCTGTAATATAGGCAATGGAGCCATCTTTGTTGTAACGCCAGTATGACTTCCCGTAGATGAGGCCATGGACAAATGTTTCATGGAAGGGGGGCTCGCCAAGGGCGTATTCACCCATTAGGATCATCCGCGCCACCCAGAAAAAGAGGATATCGTGGGCTGTCACTAGAGTTGAGGTGGGATAAAATTTCTTAAGATCCTCTGTTTGCTCGGGCCATCCTAGTGTGCTAAAAGGCCAAAGACCTGAAGAGAACCAGGTATCGAGTACATCTTCATCTTGCACCCAACCTTCTCCTGGAGACTCTTCGCTGCAAACCATTTCATCTCCTTTATACCAGATGGGGATTCTATGCCCCCACCAAAGCTGACGGGAAATACACCAGTCGCGCAAATTGTCAATCCAATGGAAATAAGTGCTCTCCCAATGTTCAGGAATGAGCTTCACCCTTTTGTCATGCACGGCGCTTCTGAGTTTTGGCTTAAAAGCGCTCATCTTGACAAACCACTGTTTGGAAAGGAAAGGTTCAATCACAGCCTTTGATCGATAAGAAACTCCGACGCGCAGTTTATGGGGGACGATCCTTTCGATCAGACCTAATTTTTGTAGCCTTTCAATCGTGTCGGCTCTAGCCTCATCTCTATTCATCCCATTGAATTTTCCATCGGGGGTCATGACGTTGATCATTTCCAAATTGTGGCGTAGTCCCATTTCATAGTCGTTAGGGTCGTGGGCAGGGGTGATTTTTACAGCGCCAGTTCCAAAATCGGGATCGACAAAATTATCTAAGATAATAGGGATTTTTCTATCGGTGAGGGGAAGGTTGACGAGCTTACCCACCAAGTCTCTATACCGGTCATCTTTAGGCGAAACTGCCACTGCCACATCCCCAAACATTGTCTCAGGTCTTGTGGTCGCTACGACAATATACCCCTTGCTATTGTCTATGGGGTATTTGATATACCACATGAAGGAGTCTTTTTCCTCGTATTCCACCTCATCATCTGCAAGAGCCGTTTGAGTCAAAGGATCCCAGTTCACCAAATAATCGCCCCGGTAGATCAATCCGGCATCAAACATCTTTTTAAACATCGCTTTTACAGCGCTATTTCTTTTTTCATCCATCGTAAAGCAAAGCCTTGACCAATCGCAGCTGCAGCCGAGCCTCTTAACCTGATGAAGAATACGACTTTCACTCTCCTCTTTCCACTTCCAGACATGTTTTAAAAACTCTTCACGAGAATACTCAAATCTTCTTTTACCTTCTTTGCTCATCAACTGTCGTTCCACCACAGTCTGTGTCGCAATCCCCGCGTGGTCAGTCCCAGGGATCCAAAGGGCCTCAAAGCCACTCATCCTCTTCCATCGGATGAGGACATCTTGCAGGGTATTTACCAGTGCGTGGCCCATATGCAATACGCCTGTCACGTTGGGTGGGGGCATGACAATGGTATAGGCAGGCTTAGAGCTCCTCGCGTCAGCCTTAAAAAAGCCTCCACCCTCCCAAAACTCATACCACTTCTGCTCTATTTCCTTCGGCTCGTA
>JABDAY010000034.1 GCA_013288895.1 Chlamydiota bacterium
GCGTTTATGTTATATAGGGAGGATATGAGGTAGACATGGAACTTGTCCCAGTACTGTTCAATAAGATCATGCAGTCGAGAGCCTAATGGGGCTTTTAAATTATAGCATTTAATATCCACATTAATTTATAATACTGCACTATAATATAATTTATAGGTTTATTATGAGTGGTGGTGTTTCTCCTTTTTCTCCGTCCGGTGTATTTGCCTGTTGTTCAAATCAACTCATCGGAGTTGATCTAAAAACTTTGATCGGGCAAGGGGTACAAATTCATACTAATGGACCCGGTACTCCAGGAGTAAATCGTAGAGGAAGTTCAGAACAAGACCAAAGAAATGTCGCTCGGCGGATTCCAGATATTAAAGAAAAAGTAGGACCTCATGCTCACACAGATGCATCATGGGCTGAATATGTAGATAGGATTAACGCGCTTACTTCTCATGTTATATTTCGACGGGATGAATTCGATAGGAATGGAAAGTTTATCCATCATGTTCTATTTCCACGGAATGATTTAGAAGGAATTCAGTTCCTTCACGAGAAAAATAAAAAATTAATGGAACGAACCTGTGGAAAACAGCTTACTGCTTTCGTTGCAGGAGCCGGGCCCATCGGACTTGCTGCTTGTGTCGCGTTCTATAAACGGGGATTTAAAGTGGCTTGTTTTGAGAAGTACACAGAGGAGAAATTTGCGACAAGGGAACACCCGTTCGGGTTAGAAAAACGGAGTTATTTAGCTTTAAATGGGTGGGGCATTTCTAGCGAAAAGATTCTCTCTTCTATCGGCCGTCCAATTACCCAAAAAGATATAGATCGTCATATCGACCGCACTCCAACCCAAGAATTTCTTGACGGGCTGCGATCTGACTTTCTTTTTTCGGGAAATCTTATGCGTGAAGCTAAAGAACAAAGAATCGGAACCCAAGCAGTAGATTATCAGCCTAATAGTACTAGCCTACGCACTTGTGACCTGCAAATGATGTTTCACCGCTTCATTGGAAAGCTCAAACAGTGGGATAAGCAAGATTTATCCCTCACATTTAATACCGATTGCTCAGAGGGATGGGCAGTAGATGGAAGAGGTCAAAAAACTTTTCATGGCCATTCTTATGATCTCATTTACAATGCCACCGGCGGCAAAATTAACGAAGCCCTTGGATTTACTACGCATAGGATCGGAAGATGGTATGGCATGGGAGCTTTCTATAAAGCACCCCCATCAAAGTTAGATCCCTCAAAGATATCCCCTCTTTTATCCAGAGCAATTCGAGTATTCGCTTCTGTCAAGGAAGATCAGCCCATCTACTGTAACATCGAACTAAGTGAAGAGGAATTTAACGACCCCAAGAAAAAAAGAGAAATAGCTGACATGGTTGCTCATGATGTGGGCCTCGGCGATTTCATCCGCTCATTTGACGTTCCCATTGATTTAGATAATGTAGAGGAAGCTGCCAAGTTAGCAAATGGTCAGTTCATTATTTGCGGTGGAGATTCTCTATTAAAACCACACTTCATGACAGCCTCAGGTGCAAACTTTGGAGTACTGGGCCTTATTGAGCTAGATCGATTAATCGATCAATTGATCGATAAAAGAATAGCGGCGCAGCAATTGGTAACCGAATACAACCAAATGGCAAAATTACTCCAAAAACAATCCGCCCAAGTGATCATGGACCTCTTTGCCCAGCCGCTCCGTTAAACGCAAAACGCAAAGCAAAAATCGCAAAACGGAAGAGAAGAAAGGTTAAGCCTTTCTGTCAGATTAGACCTCTTGCATGACCCCCTTGCCAGAGTTTTGAAAGCAAATCTTTATACTAAAAAGTACAACTAAGAGAAAGTTTTTTTGGGCAAAGGCAAGGGCAAGGGGGTTATGCAAGATGTCTATTATTGTCGTGCTATCTTAAGATGTTGAATATAAGGATATTACAGAATTATGACATTTTAATCAAAGAATTTTTTAAAATAGTGACAAAAAACAGTTTTATTGCTATAATATAATAATTAATTTTAATAGATGCGTATCAACTTAATTAATGAGGAATTATGGCAGCAGCAGCGAGTGAATCAAGTGGTTCGACTCCGTCGATTTTCCCCCTTTCCCCAAAACTTCCAACAAGACTGGCTGGTCGAGAGAACCCCATTAAACTCCCCTTAATCGAGGGTGCTGCTATTTTCCATTCTATCGGCAAAAGAATCGCGCACGGCTCTAATGGAGAGATTTACAATGTGGATGGCTCAAATCCTCCAAGGGTGTATAAAGTAATCCCTATAACCCGCTTTTTTGACGGAAATGAAATTCGAGTTTGTAAGATAGCTGCACAAATTGGAGTTGCTCCCGCTTTTTATGGTGCATGTTTATTAGTGCAGGAGGAATATAAATTCGTCGTCGTCATAGAGATGGATTATGGTGGAAACTCATTAAGCCGGTTGATACGAGATTTAGAGCCAAAACCCACAGAAATTTTATCTACGGAAGAGGCTATAGAAAAATTATATGCCTCTCAAGAAGGCTTTTACTTTGAGTTGTTTACCGCATGTAAAACTTTAGCTGAAAATAGGATTTCTTATAGGGACATCAACTACGAAAACCTACTGCCAAATATAGGCAAGAAATTTTATCTGATTGACTTTGATTTAGCTACATTTGAAAAATCAGTAAAAGATGCTGCATCAGCAACGGTAGCAAATGACGTACTTAAGCATTTTAGCAAATTTTGTGCCCTAAAAGATTTGTCAGCTAAGAGCAAAGAATTGATCGAATGGTTTCAAACACAATGCGGGTATAAAGCATGAAAAAAGCGATGAACGATGAGTAATGAGCGGAAGAAAGAAAGAGTTCTGAGTTCTCTTTTTCCCTCTTTCTTTCACTCATTACTCATCGTTCATCGCTTGCTTAGTAGTTTATGTTGAACTTGTTCTTAGCGAGGGCTAGGAGGGCGTTTACGGCCTCTTGGGCGTCGACGCCGATGGCCTCCACCGTTATCTTTGCGCCTCTTGAGGCTGCTAGCATGAGGATGCCGAGCAAAGACTTGCCGTTGACGCAACAATTTTGATAGCTCAGGGTAACTTGTGATTTAAATGTAGAGGCACATTTGACAAGTTCGGTAGAAGGACGTGTGTGTAGCCCTTTTTCGTTGATAATTACCAAGATGCTTTTTACTTTTGCCATACACAGCCTTTTAGCTCTTCGGTAGAATTTCTTGCAACTCTTTTACTAACTTTTCGAAACGATGGATTGTCGCCTCTATGGGTTTAGAACTTTTCATGTCCACTCCCGCAAGTTTTAGTAGGTCTAAAGGAAACTTGCTGCACCCTGAGGAGAGGAATTTCAAGTAATTTTCTTGAGTTAAATTTTCTGAAAGAGAAAGGGCCGCACTGATCCCTGTAGCGTATTGGTAGACATAAAAATTATAGTAGAAGTGAGGGATACGCGCCCACTCGATTTCCACCTCTTTATCTACAACGACATCGGGACCAAAGTACTCTTGATTTAACTTGTAATATTCCTCTTTTAGAAGAGCGGGGGTAAGGGGAATGTCTTGATCTGCCCACTCGTGAAGTTTAAGCTCAAATTCTGCAAACATCGTCTGCCTAAAAAATGTGGCTCGAATATCATCAATTTTCTGGTTAATGATATAGGCCCTTTTCTTTTTGTCATCGAGCTTTGAAAGGAGCTGCCAGCATAAGAGCTCTTCATTAAATGTAGAGGCTACTTCTGCAACAAAGATCGGATAGGAAGAGTATTGATAAGGCTGATTTTTATTGCTCAAATAGCTGTGCATACTGTGGCCAGCTTCATGTGCAAGCGTTTTGACATCGTTCAAGGTTTTTTGATAGTTCATCAGAATGTAGGGCATACTATCAAAACACCCACTGGAATAGGCCCCAGAACGCTTCTGAGCATTTTCATATCTATCAACCCATCTGTCTTTTAGTAGTCCTTTGCGGAGAATTTTTTGATATTCCTCTCCTAAAGGTGCTACTGACTCGATAATGAGTTTTTCCGCTTCCTCATATTCAAAAGAGAAATCAACATCTGCAACTAAAGGAACATACATATCGTAAAGATGGAGCTCTGCTACATTCAAATGCTCTTTTCTCATTTTCAAATAGCGGTGAAGGGCAGGCAGGTTGGACTTAACTGAACTGATCAGGGATGTATAGACTGCCACGTCAATCTGATGGGGAAAAAGGGCTGCTTCGAGGCAGGAATTATAGTTTCTTGCTTTTCTTTCAAAAACATGCCTTTGAATCTCCCCGTTAATCAGTTCGCAAATCGTATTTTCATAGGCGGCAAAACTATGGTGCATCGCCTTAAACGCCTCTTCTCGGATTTTCCTGTCAGGGCTGCGTAAATAAAGTTGAAACTTTCCATGAGTGAGCTCAAGGCCATTACTTAAATTTGGAAACTTGATATCCGCATTGTTAAAGGCTCCAAAGGCTTTATGAGGAGCATCGAGGGCTTTTCCGGCTAAAGCGAGAATATATTCCTTATCTGCGGATAAAGTATGGGGTCTAAGGCGGTAGAGTTTTTCAAGAAAAATTTGATATTCTTCTAATTTAATCTCCTTAGGCAGGCTCAAAATTTCAGGTTCTATCCAAGAGGTCTCTTCTCGGAATTTATGACAGAGAGCTGAGATTTTGGCATAATTCTTTTTAAAAAAATCATTTGCAACATCTTCATCGTGCCTTAGATGTGCGTATGTGTAGAGTTTAGATAAATGGCGGTCGGTTGTAAAATATTTATTTAATAATTCCTTAAGAGCGGTCTCTTCACTTAGTTTCCCTCTGTAAGTGGCAAAGTCAGGTAGCTTTACAGCTTTTTCAAAATCTTTCTGCCAATCATCCGGCGATGGGTAGATCGCCTCCACATTCCATTTATCCTCTATAGCTACAGCGTCTCTTAAAGTTACCATAAATCCTCAAAACCTCCCTTTTTACAGAAATGTTTCATTTTTAGCAAAGCAAATATCAAACTGCCAGTTATTTGAAGAAAAAATGGATTAAAATCCCGGGGTATGCTATCTTTTATGTATCCAAACTTGGAGATCATATGACACAAACAGCAAAAAAAACCTCACTAAAACCACTCGGAAGCCGCGTAGTGGTAAAACGACTTGAACAAGAAGACACATTAAAAGGGGGCATTATCCTCCCTGACAGCGCAAAGAAAAAACAAGAGACAGCTACAGTTGTCGCTATCGGAACAGAAATCACCACAAAAGAGGGCAAAGTCCTCCCTATCCCAGTCAAAGTAGGAGACTTAGTTCTCATGGACAAATATTCTGGTCAAGAAGTGACTGTTGACGACGAAGACTATGTCATCGTCAAAGCTGAAGACCTTATTGCTATTATAACTAATTAAAGGAGAACCAATGGTTGCAAAAAATATTAAATTTAAAGAGGAAGCGCGCCAAAAAATCTTGAAAGGGGTCCGCACTCTAGCTTCTGCTGTAAAAGTGACTTTAGGCCCCAAGGGGCGTAATGTCGTTATTGACAAATCCTACGGAGCTCCCCACATCACAAAAGACGGTGTGACCGTAGCTAAAGAGATCGAACTCGAAGATAAACACGAAAATATGGGCGCACAAATGGTTAAAGAGGTTGCCAATAAAACTGCCGATAGAGCAGGAGATGGAACCACAACTGCAACTGTTCTTGCTGAAGCGATCTACAACGAAGGCTTACGCAACGTGACTGCCGGCGCAAACCCCATGGAGATCAGAAAAGGGATCGATCTTGCTGTAAAGGAGATCACCAAAGAGATCCAAAAAATGAGCAAGCCTATCCAAGACCATAAAGAAATTGCTCAAGTAGCAACTATTTCTGCAAATGGAGACATTGAGATTGGAAATATCATTGCCAAAGCGATGGAAAAAGTGGGCAAAGATGGGACTATAACTGTTGAAGAAGGGAAAGGCTTTGAGACAACACTTGATGTTGTTGAAGGGATGAACTTCGATAGAGGGTATCTCTCAGCTTATTTCATCACTAATGCTGAAGCCCAAGAAGCTGTTCTAGAAGACGCTTTTGTCCTTATCTACGAGAAGAAAATCTCTTCGATGAAAGAGTTCCTCCCTATTCTTCAAGCTGTTGCAGAGACAGGAAGACCTTTCCTCATTATCGCAGAAGATATCGAAGGAGAGGCTTTAGCTACACTCGTTGTAAACCGTATTCGTGCAGGACTTAAAGTTTGTGCTGCTAAAGCTCCAGGCTTTGGAGATAGAAGGAAAGCGATCCTCGAAGATATCGCTATCCTAACAGGCGGACAATTCATCAGTGAAGAACTTGGATTTAAACTCGAAAATGTCACTCCCGATATGCTTGGGAAAGTCAAAAAAGCCATTGTTGGAAAAGAAGATACAACACTTGTTGACGGAGCTGGCAACAAAGAGGCTATTAAATCGCGTGTGGATCTCATCAAAAAACAGATCGAAGAGGCCACTTCTGACTACGATAAAGAAAAACTACGTGAGCGCCTTGCAAAGCTCACAGGCGGCATAGGAATTATCAATGTTGGAGCTTGTACAGAAATCGAGATGAAAGAGAAAAAAGACCGCGTTGATGATGCCCATCATGCGACAAAAGCGGCTGTTGAGGAAGGGATACTTCCAGGCGGCGGCGTCTCCTTTATCCGTTGCATCCCTGTTCTTGAAAAATTAGCCGCCACACTCTCTGGCGACGTCAAGCTGGGTGTTGAGATCATCGTTAAAGCGATCAGCTACCCACTGCGCCAAATTGCAGAGAACGCCGGCAAAGAAGGGTCTATCATCGTTCAGAAAGTTGCCCAAATGGGAACCCATGAAGGATGGGACGCTCAAAACGATACCTACGGCAATATGTTCACCATGGGGATCGTCGATCCTACTAAAGTGGTCCGCATGACCATTGAGCTCTCAGCATCTATCGCCTCCTTGCTCCTGACAACAGAAGCGATCATCACCGACGAGGTCGATGAAAAGGCATCTGCTGCTCCAGCTCACATGGGCGGCGGAGATTATTAGTCTATAAAAAAAAGCGCCCGAATTCTTCGGGCGCTTTTTTCGTAAACGCAAAACGCAAAACAAAAATCGCAAAACAGAAGAAATCTAAGACAAAACTCTTGGTCTTTGGTTTTGCCTTTGCCACTCTGCTTGTGCTTTTGTGTTTTCTCTATCAGCTAGATATAGACAGAGAAAAGCAATCCACATTGAAAGAGAACAACCGAAAAACTCACCTACTGCTGTTCCCTCCGAAGTATTTGACGTCGCGGTCGCGAAGGCTGTAATAATGAAAGCTAGCGCCGCTACTGCGAAAAACGTACCAACAAAGAATAGTATTTTCGCTCCTGGAGCCCCTTCGTAAAACCCTCGTCGCACAGGACTAGCTGCCGGTTGCTCTGCTACTGCTCTAGTATAACCACCGCCTATTTCTGACATAAACACTCCTTAGGTTAATTGATGTTATCAATTATACTATTTTTTATTAATTATCACAATATTTATTATATAAACAAAATATTAATTATTATTTAAATACATCTAACCTACTTAAAATTAGCGTGTTAACATATAAAACCACGAAGTGGTAATTTTGCCGCGACTGCGGCTACAGTTGCTAGCCGGGGGTGACCAACGGGAACCCCCGGAAATATGTCCACCCACACAAGAGCCGCGTACAGCGGCGACACTCTTTTCCCCTCTGTCGCCGCTGTACGCGGCTCTTGTGCAAACACCCCGTTTTCCCGGGGGTTCCCTTCGGTCACCCCCGGCTAGCAACTGTCATCGCTACGCGATTTAATTACCACTTCGTGGCCCGAAATAGACTTGTGCAATTGTCTCATGTAGTCCATTGTCCATGGCGCGCCCATTCCCTTCCGCGCTCTTTCTTTTCCCTTGTTTTATATTAAAAATATTTGTATTGGATGGAGATATAGCGAGGGAAGGTCATGCGGAATTTTTTTAGCGGTATTGTGATGCTCATCGTTGCCCTGCTTGTGATTTTGGCGATTGTGGGGTTTGTGGGATGGGCAAGACTTCCAGATGTGGTGGCAAATCACCTTTCAAAAAAAATGAAAGTCTCTGTTGAAATTGGGAACATGGGCCTTAAGTCAAACACTATTGAAGTGGACCGTTTTGAAATAGGGAATCCGAGTGGCTCTATCCTGCCAAAAGCCTTTAGCCTCGAAACAATGAGCATCAATGCCCCTTTTTCCACCTATTTTCAACAGGATGT
The DNA here is from genome assembly GCA_013288895.1 of Chlamydiota bacterium. Lineage (GTDB taxonomy): Bacteria > Chlamydiota > Chlamydiia > Chlamydiales > Rhabdochlamydiaceae > JABDHB01. The sequence continues at coordinate 8,215 of JABDAY010000034.1, forward strand.
GGTGATTGATTCCATTACGATGGATGATATTTATCTGGGACTTGAGTTTAAATCGATCTCTGGAACGGAGGGGAATTGGACAACGATCATGAGCAATTACAAGCAAGGAGCTGCTCATGACACATCTAATAAACATGTTCTCATAAAAAAACTGATCATCACAAATATTACGGTTGATCTTGTATTTGAAACAGGAACCAACCAAAAAATAAAAAGACTTCAAACCATCCCCCGCATGGAGTTTACTGACGTAACAAGCTCGGGAGGAATACCCACAGACCAGATCGTGCAAAGCGTACTAGGTCAAATGCTCAAATCTGTGTTCGTTCAGGAAAATCTGAAGAACATGCTCGATACCATTCTCGACATCCCCGACACTCCGTGGAACAATGTCATTAAGCCTCTTAAAGATCTCTTCCAATAAGAAATCGGCAAGAGTTCTATAAAGTTATCATAAAAAATAAAAAAAGAATTGCCTAAAAAAAAGCAATGATGGTAAACCTTTTACTGGTCAACCAAACCAAGGAGTATTTATGACAGTAAAAGCCATGGCAAATCAGCTGGTACATCAGCATACAACGACACCACCAGTAGCAGCAGCACCAGCACCAGCACCAGCAGTATCAGCCGTACCGGAGGCACCACCACTAATACCATCAGTACCTGTAAACAGCAAACTTGCAGATTTTGTCAACAGGACATTGACTGAGATTGGTGAAAAATATAGAAGACAGCAGCAGGCGTTCAACGGAAATAAGGATACTATCAAACAATACCTTGAGCATGCAGCTGCGACTACTGGCTGGGTTGAATATAATATTGGTGTTCAAAAATCACTTACTGAAAACAAAATGCCCAAGCTGCCTCCAGAAGAAGTACAATCAATAAAAGAGAATTTTGATACAAAGATGACCGCACTAGTTGAAAGTATCAAAATTGTTGCGGCGGCAGTCGAAAAATTACAAGCAGCTCATGTCTATGTCCAAGAGAGGATTAATTCTATCATTCCTGAACAAATTCAAGGTGATAAACCCCTTTTTGCTAGATTCAACCGTGCCAAAGCGCTAGAGGGCGATCTTTTGAAAAAAATTATGCTCACAAGAGCAAATCAAATCACCCTAGAAAAATTCAGAGATTATCATATTCAAGCCAGAGAAGATAGTTTTGGTAGATGGAGCGGCCCTACCTTGGCTGAGTCTGTCTCTTCTTATCTGCCCAGTTGGCCTTTCGGAGCATCCTCTTCTTCAAGCAAAGCCGCGCCAGATACTTCTTCAAACACAAACGCACCATCCGGTCCTACAAACAAAGACACACCACCCGGTGGACCACACGATCCTAATAAAGATAAAGGAAATGCAGCGCCCGTAGGACTTGACAGTGAAATGCTTAAACAATTAGCAGGTAAAGGATTTAAACAAGTAATAGGTGAAGATGGAAGTATCACGTTCAGACGCATACAACCTCCAACACCACCTCCACCGCCGCCCCCACCACCTTCAGCACGCGCATTGGCTGCAGCAGCTACATCATCCAACGGTGTATAAAAGTTGGCTTGAATATCCCCCGCAAAATGGAAGAGTCTTTCTTCTGTTTTGCGTTTTTTGTTTTGCGATTTGCGTTTCTTTAGGTTGCTTTAGTAGCATCTTTGTCCTTTATTAGGTCTTTAAGAAATGGGATCATCGCGAGACTAAAAAGGGTTACGATCAAAGAGATCAGTCCATAAACGATAAATGCTTCACTATATACATAGATAGAGATTTCTTTAGTTGTTCCTTCAGATACACTCGCAAAAGTCGAAAGACCTCCTCCAATTGCGAAAGCTGCTGACTGAGTGAGGAACCAAACCCCCATCATCATTCCCGTAAGGGATTTTGGAGCAAGGGTTGTGACCATTGATAGTCCGACCGGCGAAATAAGCAACTCTCCAATGGTTTGAAGAAGATAGCTAAGTACAAGCCACCAGATCGATGCTTCACCATCGACGTTGAAGTATTTAATTCCACATCCCAGAACAAAGTAAGCGAGAGCCATAAAGAAAACAGCTGTCGTGAACTTTGAAGGAATGGTGTTCCGATGTCCCAGATTACCCAGGCGACTCCAGAGCCTGCTAAAAAATGGACTTAATATGATGATGAAAAAAGGGTTGAAAAAACGGGTGAATTCTGCATCGATTGTTATCCCTAAAAACTCCTTGTGCATGTTCCTGTCAGCAAAAAGCATGAGCACAGTATATTTCTGCGTATAGATAGCCCAAAAACCCATAGAAATTAAAATGAGAATCAGACAGGCGATCATCCTCCTTCTAACAAGACCTTCTTCTTTAACTAGATAAAAAACCATCCTCATTATTGCGAGGAGAGAGCCGATAACAAGAAAAATGACCGTTTCTTTAGGAAAAACAAGGAGTAGCTGGATAATGATGATGGAGGCGATAATGCCTCCGGCCATAAATAAATAAAATTTTATTCTCTTTTTTACATCCTCTCCTATGGAGCTCGTAGGAGGAATCTCCCCTGCACCTTTCAGCCGCTGCCTTGCCGATAAAAAAGTCACCAGGCCAATAAACATACCGCCGGCTGCCAGGAAAAAAACCCATTTCCATCCATAATCAGCCGCAAGAGATCCGGTAATCAATGGAGGCAATAGGGCTCCGAGATTTATTCCCATGTAAAAAATAGTAAATCCTCCATCACGCCTCGGGTCATCTTTATGATAAAGATCCCCCACAATACTCGAAACGCATGGTTTAAAAAATCCGTTGGCAATGATCACAAGGGAAAGACCAATGTAAAAACTATGAGGAAATGGGAATCCCATTAAAAAATAGCCTAGGACAAATAAGCATCCGCCGATTAATATAGAACGTTGAAAGCCGAGAAACTTATCAGCAAGATACCCTCCAATAACTGGAGTAAAATAAATAAGAGAACTGAATGCTCCGTATTGAAGATAGGCATCGCTATCTGTCAGTAAAAGAGCTTTTGCCATATAAAGGATGAGGATTGTTTGAAGAGTATAAAAGCCAAATCTTTCCCAAAGCTCAGTGAGAAACAGAAGATAAAGCCCTTTAGGCTGTGTTTTGTGCATTCCCTCTACATAGCATTTTTTATATTTTCAACTAAATCAAAATTTGATATTGAGAAATTATGCCTGTCTTAGAGTCAAGTTTTACAGCGCCCCCCTTATGGGCCAGAGGGAGACATCTAGAAACCATTATTCCTGCGTTTTTTCGAAAGGTTGAAGGGGTTGTCTACACAAGAGAAAGACTTGTGATGGCAGATGCAGATTTTATCGATCTCGATTGGTCTGTAAGAGGCTATCAAAAGCTTGCGATTCTTAACCATGGACTAGAAGGGAGCAGCAAACAACCTTATGTTTTAGGCATGGTCAAGGAACTTAATAATGGAGGCTGGGACACCCTTTCTTGGAACTTTAGAAGTTGCAGCGGAGAATTAAACAATCATATCCGCCTTTATCACGCCGGGAGTACAGAAGACCTAGCAAATGTAGTAAGCCATGCCCTCAAAGAAAAAAAATACAAAGAAATAGCTCTTATAGGCTTTAGTTTGGGCGGGGGGATCGTCTTGAAATACCTCGGAGAATATCCTCTAGAACCTGAGATCGCTAAAGCCATAGTTTTTTCCGCCCCCTGCGATCTTTATGGATGTGCACAAACCCTCTCTGCCGGTTTTAATCGTATTTATCTCACCTACTTTTTAATGACCCTAAAATCTAAGCTCTTAAAAAAGTCAAAACTCTATCCAGAGATCTTATCGGGGACCGAATGGCCTAAAATCGACAATTTTGCAGAATTCGACGATCACTTCACAGCGCCTTTACATGGGTTTAAAGATTCGCTAGATTATTACATAGCCTGCAGCGCAAAGAAAAACATTCTAGACATCCCCATTCCCACCCTTATTATTAATGCAGCAAATGATCCGTTTATGAATGAATCCTGCTATCCCATTGAAGAATGCCTAAAAAGCAAAAATGTCTTTTTGGAAATGCCCGCTAACGGCGGCCATCTCGGCTTTATGAAAGACACCATTAATGGTAGATACTGGTCAGAAGTAAGAGCCAGCAGCTTTTTATCTAAGCAGACTTTCTCTTCTGAGCACAGGCTTTAAGGATTTTATCGATTTGCATCCCATCTGCGTAAGTATCGACTTTAACAATCTTTTTGCCATTAGAAGAAACCTCCAGCCACATAGAGTATTCCATAATATGCTTCTTCCCATCAGCGCCCACGATCGTGTCATATAGATAAGCTGCTGCCATTTTCCCTTCAACGACTAAATGGCGCAGGTTCTGATTAGCAGGCTGATTGCCGATCAATTGGAAAAACCTGGCAAAGACGGTTTTTACCGAATCGAGATTTTTATAGTTGCCCGTAAAGATGCTATCTCCATTTACTGTCCATTCGACATGCTGGTCAAAATAGGTGAAAAAGGTCTCGTTGTCGTTCTTTGTATAATAGGAGAATACTTTTTCAAAAAATGCACGATTTTTATCCGTCATAATAGCCCCCGTTCCTAAACTTAATTATCCAATTAAACGATTTATTTGTCAAACTAAATACATAGTTTAATCAAAACACCCGCAAACACAATAGCTAAAAACAAAACAAACTTTAAAGTGCTCATATTTCACCCTCTAATAGTAATTATTATTATAAAACGGATTAAAAGTGAATAATAAAATGCAACTAATCATAAAACTGGGGTATTCCGGGACCATAAATCGGGCACGCACGCGGGCACGGGCACGAAAGAAAGAAGGACCTAAGCTCTCTTGTTCCATCCCTCTTTCGTGCCCGTGCCCGTGCCCGCGTGCGTGCCCGATTCTCAGTCTTTGATTAACCTATGAAATATTATTGTTAAAATTTTTTCTTTACATAATTTAGGGAATATGTTTATAGGTAGATCATAAGGAGGAAAGTGTATGAAGATTTCGTTTTTCTTAGCAAAAGTCTTAGGACTTTATTTAGTAGTACTAGGTATTTATTGGGCAACACAGCAAGATAGGCTCCAGAAGGCGTGCAAAGAACTATTTGCATGTCCGGCGCTCATGACAATAACAGGGTTATCCTCTGTTTTATTCGGCTTGTTTATATTGATTCTACATCCTGTTTTCGAATGGGACTTTAGACTTTTAATCACGCTGCTCTTTGGTATTTTACCTATCCTAAAGGGACTCATGAGACTCTTTGTTCTATGCAAAGAACCTCATTATTGCAAAGGGCTTATCCATGGCAACAAAAGAATTGCCATAGGCATAATTGTCTTACTCATCGGCGTTTTCTTAACCTATTCAGGTTTCAGCGCTTAAGGGAGGCAAGGGCATTTTAGGGGCTTGCCTGCTCAGCTCGGGGGGCAAGGCTCTTAAATCCCTTACAGTCGTGTTAAGAGGATTTCGTTCAGATTTTTTGTTTTCTACAAAATTTCTTTCCACAGAGTTAACCATGGGGGCAACCTCTCTATGGAATTCACCTAAATGGGAACAAATTTGGTCAAGACGCGTCCGTAAAAAGGGTGGCAAATCGGATCTATTAGCCTCTGATAAATCGTCAAGTGCACTAACTACAGCCGATTCAACAGCAGAAAGAGACTGTAAACGTTTTTTTAAAGCAGCCGAGTTCCCAGAACTGCTACTACTCTGAGGGGATGAACTTGCAGAGATTTGGGGTAAAGCCACGCTGGAACAAAGACTGGGTGTTTGAGGTTTGATAACGGGGGGGGAATAGGGAATCATCTCCATATCAAGATTAAGACTTGTCCGGCCTCTTTCATCATTAGGGTTGTGTTCCCTAGTGAGGATCACACTTCTGGTCATCACGGGACCTTGGCTTCTATGTACTGCGGTCATAGGGAACTATCCTTCGTTTTTCTTTTGTTGTTTTAAAGCTTCTTGAACTGTGTAGGTGTAGGTGGAAAGGAGTTTTTTATACTCAATATAACCTTCATTAGAAGAAAGATTCTTTATAGAAAACCCCGGGTTTGCTTTGCAAATTTCCAAGACTTGCTCTATAACGGCTTGGTCTTCTTTAGGGAGTTCCTGTCCGGTTTGGTATAATGCATAATCCTTTACAACTTTGTCGGGATTGCTCAGTGCAATTAAGCCGCCATTTAAAATAGCCACGGGACTGCTAGCTATGGCAAACACCGAAATAAGGGTCAATATGGAGGCGATTTTCTTAAGCATAAACTCCTCAATTTAAGTCAGCTATTCTAACGCACCTGACAATTTTTCGCAATAATTAATAATTATTTACTATTTAAAAAAATATTTTTAAAATATAGTAAGGTATATGGCGCTATTATCCTTTGAAGACCCTATGACTGAGGAGATATTCCATGGGATACATACCCATGCCATCCGTAAAAACATTCCTCCAAATATCCTCATTATGGCTGAAAGGAAGCTGGATCTTCTCAATGGGGCCGACTCCCTTGAAACGTTAAATCTTATCCCTGCTAATGCTAATGAAGGGGTTTCCCGCGACGCCCACGGGAAACACAGCATCCCCATAGAAGGCTCATGGCGTCTTACCTTCCGTTGGGCAAAAAACGGTCCAGAAGCGATCGAACTTAAACAGTAGGAGGCAAATGCTACCAAAAAGACGGCAGCCCACCCACCCAGGAACAATCCTCCTAAAGGAATTCTTAGAGCCCCTGCAACTTTCCCCCAAACAATTTGCCCTAGAGCAAAAAATAGATGAAGCCAAGCTTCAGGCAATCATTAACGGCAAAGAGGGGGTCTCAGAGAAAATTGCGGAGCAATTAGCTGCCGCCTTCAATGTTCCAGCCCAGTTCTGGAAACACCTCCAAGAAATCCACAATAGATGGAGCGCCCAGAAGAGCGGCAACCTCAAGAAGACGGGATAGAAGAAACGCAAAACAGAAAAAAGAAAGAATATAACAGGATGTTATGATAGACAGGATAAATAAATTATTTTTTATTTTGTTATCCTGTTTATCCTAATATCCTGTTATATTTCCTCTTTCCCTCTTCTGTTTTGCGATTTTTGTTTTGCGTTTTGCGTTTCCCTAGCGTAGCTTGCAGAAGCGCTGGTTCCGGTTGAGATTGTCTATGGTGGCAAGATCCTCATCACTGAGTTCGAAGTCGAATATGTGGAGGTTTTCTTTGAGATGTTTCATCGATGAGGCTTTTGGGATGACAGGTATGTGTTTTTGAGTGATCCAGCGTAGGATTACTTGTGAGCCGGTTTTATTGTACTTCTTGCCAATGTCGCCAAAGAGAGGGTCTTTAAGGAGTTCCCCCTTCCCGAAAGGGCGGTAAGCTACGAGCTTAATTTGATGGGCAAGGCAATAGTCGAGGAGCTTTTTTTGGTAAAGATAAGGATGGAACTCAACTTGATTTGCAAAAACGGGGAGTTTTAGATCCTCGAGGTGATGTTCATTAAAATTGCTTACTCCCCATTCTTTTATTTTGCCTTTGGCTTTTAGCTCCATCATCTCTTCCCCCGTTTTCCTCATGGGAAATGCATGATCTGGCCAATGGATAAGATAAAGGTCGAGGTAGTCTATACCAAGCTCTTTGAGAGCAAGGTCGCAGGTATCAAAAGCTGACCCCTGCTCCAAAAGCATTTTGGAAGTGATATATAATTGCTCCCTTGGGAAATCTTTAATGGCTTTATGAATCGCCAGGTGGTTTTCGTAAACATGAGCGGTGTCAATATGACGATACCCAAGCTCAAGGGCATAGCGCACTGTCCGTGTGCCCTCCTCCCCTTTCAATAAATATGTCCCAAGACCAATTAACGGAATCATAAACTCCTCTCCATTGTAAGCCAGGGGGCAGCCTTTTCACCTACCGTTTCGATCCGTGTTAATGAATCGTGATGGTATTGGGGGAAAATTCTCGATGTGCTGCCCGGATGTAATGTATGCACAGCTATATGCCCTAAATCAGGTATATGGGAGATCTTTTTTCCTAAGTTACGCGCCTTGCAAACAAAGTTGTAATCTTCCCCTCCATTAATATTTTCGAAGGGGCAACTTTCCCATAGGGATTTTCGGTACACATAGGAAAAACCATAGCCCCATAAATTTGCATCCATCCAACTATTTAAATCGTTTGCATTTGTTTGTTTAAGATCTGTAGTAAGAACAGATTTTTCGTTTCCCATCACTACAAAGTGAAATAACCCAATAAAACGGGTATCCCATTCCCAAAAGGAAGCATCGATTTCGCGCCATGCAAGCCACTTTGATAGTTTTATTAAATCGGCCGGTCCAAGCTGACCCACCATGGTTGAAAGATAATTAGGTGCATAGTAGTCATCATCATCGAAATGGGCAATGATCTCTCCCGATGCCATCCCAATAAGGGCATTCCGCTTATACCCGATGGTGGCCCTACAGGATAAGTTCTGATACTTCACTCTTGGATCATCCAGGTTTGTAAAAAAGGGGGATGGGGAGGGAGAATCGTCCAGCACCAAAAGTTCTTTATTTTCATAGGTCTGGTGCAGGAATGCTTTATAAAGGTTTTCATGCCGCTCGGGCCTATTATATGTGGGACAGATGATGCTCACCTTGGGTGGCTTATCCTGGCACGAGGTCATCAGCGCGCTGATGCAAAAAACAAAAAGAGCTTTTCTCATGTTAGAAAGTATACTCGAAGGTTGCAATCCAGGATATAAAATCAAAGGAATTTCGTCCCCAAACAGAAAACCAGGGGCCCGCGAGGAATCCCAGGTTTTCAGTGAGATTATACTCCAACCCGGGGGCTAAACTTAGCTGATCGTGAAATGGCCCCCCAACCGGTGCCGTTGTTTTGCCGGAAAAAGTTGTTTTGGATGAATAAGTATACACAACATCAAGGGGGAGAACCCATCTTTGGGTGAGGCTAAACTCCAATCCCAGATAACCGGTAAAGTTTTGCCCTACCCTCACTTTTCCGTGTGTTTCTTTATCTCCTCCATAAGCATTTATCCCTTTGACGTAAGCATGTGCGGGACAGAAATAATTGAAGGATAAACGGGTATTCATAGGATGACCTGTTATCCAATAAACAACCTTACCCGTATTGAGGTTAATTCTTGTTATCCAAGCGCCCCCTCCAATTCCATCAATTCCCCCCTTGTCCGCATGCAGATGATCGTATTTTCCAATAGGAATAGTCTCTTGCACCCCAGCCTCGATGGCAACATGCTCAGGAGTTTCCCTTAACAATTGAAAGCCCAGGCCGACAGGCAAATCCGCCCATCCTGTAGCTGAATGCCCGCTTTGTCTATTGATGTAGTAGGATGGAACAATGACAAAATCTACCCAATTGCTGAGCACGCCAATCTGTACCACAACCGCAGGATTATGCTGTATAAAATGGGGGATCTTTTGTGAATGGGTATCCTGATTATATTTCCCCTTATTATCGACGAAAAAATAATAGGGCTGTATGTTCAACAAGCCCACAGGGACAATATGAGGACTTGGTGTTAAAAGGGGCCCTGCATACCAGGGTTTATAAACCCCTGCAACCTCTTCATATTCCTTTGTCGCTTCTGCTAATTGTTTCTCCACATATTCTGGCGGTGGGGGTATTTGCCTATTTTGCTCTGAGGCAAACAAAGAGCTGCCTAACGCAAGAAAAATCGAAAGCAATTTCTTATCCATACAAATCCTTTGTAAAAATTTCATAGTAAAAAATTAGACAAAAAACTTAAAGAGAAAAGAAAGAGGTACTATTATGGTAGACAATGTCGGCGGTGTTTCGCCAGAGAACAAGGCGATTTACAAAGATCAATTTGAAAGAGGGCTCAATTTATTTGAAAAAAGCTTAAATCAATATCAAAGTGCAGAAGGGCACAAAAAAGAAGTCTTCAAAGACGTGATGGATAAAGCGCTTAACATCATGAATGAAACTGCAAAAGCGGGACTTGGTAAAACTGGAGCAGACAAAGAAAAAAATCTAGAAAAGGACTACAATAACTATATCGCGAGTGAATCCCCTGAC
>JABDAY010000035.1 GCA_013288895.1 Chlamydiota bacterium
AACTATTGAACAAATAAGTACTCTTCTGGTTAAAGTTAAAGTTATGGAAAAAGAAAAAGTTCCTTCAGGACAGAGTCCATGTTATATTATTCGGTATGCGAATGGTGGCACCACTGTAGAGCGACCAAATGCGGTTGTTATACATGATAGAGATATTAAGCCAGATCTTCCGAAGGAATTGCACCCGGCTCGGACCTATTGTCTTGAGGTTACAGCTGACGATCATTTTAATTTTTCAGCAAAAGTAGTAGAAGCCGCTCCAAGTGCCTCTGCTGACAAAGAAAAAATTTGAATTTTTTTTGCGCGCTCTTCTTCTCTTGCATTAAATTCTAAAGAACCTTAGCATTCTTTCCATATTATAGGAGCTGCTGGGGTGTCGCCAAGCGGTAAGGCAGTAGTTTTTGGTACTACCATGCGGAGGTTCGAATCCTTCCACCCCAACATGTACAAAAGAGTTGATTAATGGGACAAACTGACAATTCACTCATGCTTTTTTCCGGGTCTTCGCATCCGGAGCTTGCTAGCCAAGTGGCAGGGTGTTTGGGGATGTCCCTTGGTAAGGTGCTAATAGAGGCTTTTCCAGATGGAGAGATAGGCGTTCAAATTTTAGAGAATGTCCGAGGTCGAGACGTGTTTGTTTTGCAGACTATCGCACGCCGTCCCAATCACTATCTCATGGAATTGCTGATATTAGTCGACGCGTTGAAAAGGGCTTCTGCCAAGTCGATTGTTGCTGTGATCCCTTATTTTGGGTATGCACGGCAGGATCGGAAGGATAAAGGAAGGGTCCCTATCACGGCAAAGCTTGTGGCAAACCTGCTTGAAAAGGCGGGAGTTACAAGAGTGTTAACGATGGATCTGCACGCAGAGCAGATCCAAGGTTTTTTCGATATTCCGGTAGATAATTTGTACGCCCGGCCAGTATTGCTTGGTGCGATAAAGAAATTGGAATTAGAAAACCTTGTTGTGGTTACCCCCGACATTGGAAGCATTAAACTTGCAAGAGCCTATGCGAATGAGCTGAAGGTAGACATTGCAATTGTCGATAAGCGTCGAGTAAGTGCAAAACAGGTCGAGATGAGCGCCTTAATTGGCGATGTCGAGGGGAGAGATGTTCTTCTTGTAGATGACATGTGCTCGACTGGTGGAACGTTAAAGACCGCGGCAGGGGTATGTAAGAAAGCTGGAGCAAAAAGAGTGATTGCTGCAGTGACCCATTTTGTTGGTCAGACGTTCGAGGAAAGTGCGATTGAAAGAATGTTCGTCAGTAATACGATTCCACTCCCGGGCCAGGGAGATAGTCTTGAAAGATTGGAAGTCGTTTCTGTAGCAGATCTTTTTGGCAAAGCAATAGATTCTATTGTTGGCGCCAAGTCCATTTCCTCCCTGTTTATACTTTAGACCTTAAAGAAAAAGTTTTTGAATTTATTTTAGGGAGAAGAAACCATGAGACTTACAATAAAAAGTCGCACGAATGCAAGAAAGTGTGAAGCCAAGCAGGCAAGACGCCGAGGGGAGATCCCTGCGGTTATTTATGCTCCAGGAAAAGCAAATGAGCTGATCACTATCAACGCTGCAGAATTTGCTGCAGTCTTAAGAAACACCGTACAAGGAAAACTTGCTACGACTGTATTTGCAATAGATGGACGCAAAGCTATCGTGAAAGAGATCCAATACGATCCTACAAGCTACAGAGTGATCCACATTGATTTTCAAGAGGTAACTGTGGATAGACCCGTACAAGTTAAAGTACCTATCTATTGCATCGGCGGAGCTGAGAGCGTAGGGGTGAAAGCGGGAGGCTTTTTAAGACAGGTACTCCGTTACGTTGAAGTGGAATGCCCCTCAGATGCCATTCTTGAAGAGATTCAAGTGAATGTAAAAGATTTAGGAATAAGACAGAAAAAAAGACTTTCTGATTTACCTATTCCAAAGAATGTAAGACCCCTTGCAAAAATGGACGAAGTGGTCGTTGTTATTGCGAAGAAACAACAAGCGTAATTTATGACAACCCCTCTGCTCATTACGGGTCTTGGAAATCCGGGGAGTGAATACGATGAGACCCGGCACAATATAGGCTTTAGGGCTCTCAGAGCTTTTGCAGCGAAGCAGGGGTTTGTTTTTAGGCGCGCCTTGAATGGGATGGGAGAGTTAGCTCAAGGAAATATTGGGGAGACTAAAGTGGTTCTCCTCCTTCCTATGACCTATATGAATACGAGCGGGAATGCAACGCGGCTGTTTAGCGATTATTTTAAATTGGCCCCTGACAAGCTTCTAGTTGTCTGTGATGATATCTATCTGCCTTTTGGAAAGATGAGGTTAAGGGAGAAGGGGAGCGCCGGCGGACATAATGGGTTAAAGAGTATCGAATCTCATTTAGGGACGCTAGAATACTCTCGCTTGAGGTTGGGGATAGGAGAAGAGTTTGATGGAGATTTGGCTGAGCATGTGCTCTCTAAATTTACAGAGGAAGAACAAAAAAAGCTGCCTGAATTTTTAGAAGGCGCAGTAGAGACAATTTATCATTGGATAACGGAAGGGGCGACAAAAGCTGTTCGTTATGCAAGTACATTTAAATTAAGTTAGGAGTAACAATGGCAAAACAAGTAAGAAAACAATTATATGAAGGGATGTATATCTTGAGCGCAACGCTAAGTGACGATGCTCGTCAAAAAGCGCTCGACAAGATCACATCTGGAATCACCGATCGTGGAGGAGAGATCCATAAAATCCACGACCAGGGCCGAAAAAAGATGGCCTATGAAATCGATGGGAAAAGAGAAGGTCATTACTTTTTGATTTACTTTACCTCTCCAGCGAATGTTCTTAATGATCTTTGGAGAGATTACCATCTCAATGAAGACCTTATCCGTTTTGTGACGATGACAGCGGATCAAGTCATGGAAAAAGTTGAATTTAAACCTTTACCACAACTGGGGTAGTATGAGCATGCAAACACAAAATAGACCTTCTCCACCTTTAGAGAGCGGTCTTAGCAAAAAAAGAAGATCTTGCCCTTTCACTTCTGCCGGCGTAAGATATATTGACTACAAAGATATCAATACTTTGAATCAATTTATTACAGAAAGAGGAAAAATCATTCCACGTCGTATTACAGGCGTCTCTTTCTTTCATCAAAAATTACTTGCTAGAGCAATTAAGCAAGCAAGATACATGGCCTTGTTGCCATTTGTTTCGGAGGAATAATCATGAAAAACCAATTGTTGCTAGTGGCTGATGTTGATGATTTAGGAAGAAGCGGTGAGATTGTTTCGGTAAGACCGGGCTATGCACGCAATTTTCTCCTCCCTCAAAAAAAGGCTGTAGTTGCTGACAAGCGCACCTTGAGAATGCAGGCTAAATTGCAGGAAGAAAGGGCAAAACAGGCTGTTGTTGATAAAAAAGATGCTGAAGAACAAGCAGAGAAGATCAACGCAATGACACTCACTCATGTAGTTAAAGTGGATCAAGAAGGACACATGTATGGTTCAGTTACAGCCCATGACATTGTCCATCTTTTCGAAAAAGAGGGTATTCAGCTGGAAAAACGGAACGTTGTTCTTCCACACCCCATCAAGGCGCTTGGCACTCATGAGATCAAGTTAAAGCTCAAAGAAGGGGTTACAGCTGCCTTCTCCTTACACATCGAAGGAGAAGCCGAAAAAAAATCCTAAGTTTTTAGCCCAACGGGCTAAAACTATGTAGCCTGGGGCATCGCCCCAGGAAAGTGAAACCCTGTAACCGCAGCCTCGTAGGGCTGCGACAGGTCGTTAAACCCGTTGTTTTTGTTGCAGCCCTACAGGCTGCGGTTATTATAACCCCATTTTTCCTGGGGCGATGCCCCAGGCTGCATAGTTTTAGCCCGTTGGGCTATAAGAAACGAAATAGAATTTTCATGTCATTTGTAACCTTAAGAGATTTCGATCCAGGGCCTCTTTCTCCAAGGCTTCGTATCACTGCAAGAATCATGAGCTTTCTGGACATGGAGCCCCCAAAATATAGGCTTATACGGAGGCTTGTTGCACAAGTGCTTTTTAAAGAAGCTCCCACCGTAGATCCCCTTCACTTCACAGTCGTTTACCAATCACCTCTTCTAGACGATCCACGCCTTGCAAAAACGGTTCATTTGCCATTAAATCATGATAATAAAGAGACGCCAAAGGGATTAGATCTTGATCAGTCGGTGCGATCTGCAGCTACTTTTATAGATCACACAGTGCGACCCGGAAGTCTTTTTTTTACAGAGGGAATTAATAGCTTAGTCGAAACTGCTCCCTTAAGTTCTCGTTTGCGCACATTAGTCTTTTCGAACTATGGTATTTCCTCTTTTGCTCAGAGGCAGCTCACGCTCTATGGGTGGGATGCTCTTAACCATAATCGTGACCTAGCAGAACCAGGATTTATTTTTCCTAGAAAATATGAAAGCGATAAAATGTTTTCCATTCCCTGGTTGCTCGAAGTAGATCAGATATTTGATAGACAAATATTTGAGCAATATCCTGGATTGATTGTGGATTATCATAAGCTGCTTTACGAAAGAGTTTATTCAGGATTCCCTATACGTACAGCCGCAATGGTAAGTTCGCTCATACAGGCTTCTTCTTTAAAGCCAACGGGGATTATTTTTTGCGAAGGAGGGGCCTTCCACTCTGAGAGGGTAGTAACTTATACCGATGAAACATCCTTGTCTCGTCTTTACGCTTATCTTCGTACTGTTCCTTGCATTGTTCTCATAGCAAGTTCTCATTTAAAATGTCTGAAACCAATAACTGAACCAATATGGGACATTGTCTCCGATGACTTCATGTCCAAAGGTATCGCATTAAATAGACCAACCCATTCTCTCCGGGAGATATTAACCCGGTTAGAAATACTTGATTATGTTTCTGCTCATCAAGAGGGAATCGAGGCTCAGTATTTCGAGTGGCTATGTAACGGAAAGCTTCTAGACATGCCAGCTAGCTTATTGTCTGCGGCTTCTTCTAGAAGTAGAAATTTTTAAAGAGTGATAGTTTTTCTCAATTCAGCGTATCTACCAATTTGCTACCAAAACCTACCAATTTGGTAGTTGAGATCATAAGTTGTTTGTAATAAGCTTGTTATGAAGTATTACCGATTTTTTAAAATTGGTATTTACATAAATATACTCATTGCAATCCTTGCACGATTACATTAATCGTAAAGCGCGTGAATTAGGCGAGGTAGAGTTATTGGTTAAAAAAGACGGGAACTTTAATTATAGGCAAGAAGCTTTGTTAGCTCATGCTTTACGTCATCCCGGTACAGACTATACCATAGAGGCTCATAAAAATAGTCATCAAATTGCATATGATACTGCAAGACACGATTTGCAAGATTTACATGAAAAAGGTCTACTAAAGATGGCTAAAAAAGGAAAAGCGTATATTTTTACAGTTCCATTGAATTTAGCTAGCCTTATCCAGTCAAAAGACAAATTCGTCTAGTTTCATCTTCTTCTTCCCTTTTTTTCTGGCTTTGGTTATTCTTGCGACTTTTTAGGAGATGATTATGTCTAAATTGATTGTGATTACGGGCGCTGCGGGATTTATCGGATCATGCGTAGTGCGTTACTTGAACGATAAAGGGTTTACAAACCTTTTGCTCGTCGATGATATTGAATGCACTGACAAATGGAAAAATTTGCTTGGGAAACAGTTTGTTGATTTTATTTCTAAGTATAAGTTGTTTGAGTGGCTAGGAGCAAATCGTCCTGATGCCATTATCCATTTAGGGGCTTGCTCAGATACCCTGGAGACCAATGGGGATTATCTGATGGAGAATAACTACCGGTATTCAGTGAGGCTTGCCGAATACGCTCTGAAGAATAATACCCGCTTTATTTATGCATCATCTGCAGCTACTTATGGCGATGGATCCCTTGGGTTTAATGATGATCACGATCTTTTAGATGAACTTAGACCCTTGAATCTTTATGGCTTTTCTAAACATCTTTTCGATTTGTGGGTAAAACAGCAGGGTGTTTTAGATAGGGTGGTAGGATTAAAGTATTTTAATGTTTTTGGGCCGAATGAATACCATAAAGGGAGGATGGCCTCGATGGTATTAAAAATGGTCCCCAATGTTTTAAATGAAGGACTCATCCGTCTTTTTAAATCTTCAGAACCAGAAAAATTTCCTGATGGGGGGCAATGCCGCGATTTTATTTATGTAAAAGATGTGGCAAAAATGACATGCAGTTTTCTAGATAATGATTTTTCAGGTATTTTTAATATTGGAAGGGGAGAGCCAACAACATGGAATGGACTTGCATCATCTCTCTTCAAAGCTCTAGACAAACCTACCCGTATTGAATACGCAGAAATGCCATCAGATTTAATAAAACAATACCAAAATTACACCTGCGCTGACATGACGAAATATTTTGCGAGAGTAGAAAAATCCCCTTTCGAGTATAACATTGAAGAAGCGACTTGTGACTATGCGACGAAGTACCTTGTAAAGGATGGAAGATGGTAAAATTAATCGGCGCCTTAAGCCGATTTAATCCGGTAAAAGTTTTGTTAATCGGCGATTTTATGCTCGACACTTATACGACGGGCAAAATTCGCCGTATTTCGCCGGAGGCTCCTGTTCCTGTTTTGCATGTGCAAAAAGAGGAGAGCCTTCCTGGCGGGGCTGGCAACGTCGCATTAAATTTGATTTCTCTTGGAGCGGCTGTTTCTGTACTGGGACGTGTAGGTTCAGATTCTGCTGGAGAGCAGTTAAAAGGGGCCCTTGATGCTGAAGGGGTAGATACTGCAGGGCTATTTGTCCAAAAGGGATTTAAAACCCCCGTTAAGAAAAGGCTCATTGCAGATGCCCAGCAGTTACTGCGGGTTGATTTTGAAACGATTACCGCGCTGCCACTCCCTTTAGAGGAGACCATTTTCAAAAAGATCGGACAATTTCTAGAAGATGTAAATATCGTGACCATTTCCGATTATGGAAAAGGCTTTTTATCAAGAGCTTTGATAAAAAAAGTGATCCAACTCAGCCGCGAGAAAAACATCCCCGTGATTGTCGATCCTAAAGGGGATGATTTTTCACGCTATGAAGGAGCAACCGTTTTAAAGCCTAATCTTTCAGAAGCCTATGCCGCTGCCAAGCTCCCTCCAGATGTTTCTCTTGAGCAAGTTGCGGAGAGAATATTGCAGAATACAAATGTTGATCTCCTTCTTATCACCCGCTCAGAGGTGGGGATGACTTTGTTTAATAAAGAAGGGGGACAGATCGATTTTCCTGTCCGTTCTAAAGAAGTGAAGGATGTTACTGGGGCAGGGGATACCGTTCTTTCGATGATCAGCATGGCTTTTGCCAATGGCATTGACATTAGCTACGGCGCTCAGCTCGCAAATATTGCCGCGGGAATGGCCATTGAGCGGCTCGGATGCGCCCGAATCAATCTCTCTGAACTTGCGGAACGTCTTTTGGAATTCGATGTCGTGAATAAAGTCTTTGATGAGGAGCACCTTTTTGCTCTGCAGCAGGCTTTAAAAGATAAAAAATACACAGTCCTTGGAATCGAAAGTTTAGGCGGCATGACAACACCCCTTTTCCGCTGCCTCAAAAAACTATCCTCACGCAATAAAGAGCAAAAACTGATCATTTATATCAAGGATTCTGATCCCGACGCAGAGTTTGTCTCCCTCCTTTCCTCTCTTTCTGAAGTTGACTTTATCGTTTTAAAATGTGAGAGCTTCAAAAACCTGTGTGAAGTGATCCAGCCCCATGAAGTTTATGCCATGGAAAGTGAGCAACTTATTCCGCTGGAACATCCCAAAGAACTTCTTAGGCATTCTCCTCTCCATGCCAAGTGACCGTAGGGGGCGAATCATCTTCGACACTTGCTTCCTGAATTTTGATGTGTACTTCTTCTTGATGTGGGGCTTCGACACTAGCCCTTGCAGTTTCCCTGGGAAGGAATGTTACACGGCGTCCATCGGCGGGTGGTGTGTGGTGTAGGCTTGGTTCGAGGGATCTTAGTTCGCGACGCACGGCTTCAACTCTAGACATTGCTGATCCCCCCCGCAGCCCTAAACGGTGTCCTTCATTGTAGGGCGATTGCGAGGGTGGTTGGGTAGGTCCTTGATTTTCGAGCACAAGAGCGCTGTGGTCTGGAGTTTCCTCATGAGGCAGCCCTAAATGGCGTTCTTCACTATTAGGTGTCATATTAGCCGGAGTGAGGGTTTTTCGATATACACGCCTGGCGATGCTAGGCTCGGGTGTGTTTGGGTTGGCGCCTTCTCTAATTCTCCTTGGAGGATTGTTTCCTTGACTGTATTGGCTCTGAACTATTTGCACTAGGGATCTAACATCGCTCATAGGAGTACTTTTAGATTCTTCAGAGGAGCTATCACCTGCATTAAGAATGGCAGGAGGGCCAGATACAGGTATTTTTCTTTCTCTGTCAATAATTTGACGGACTGTTCCCATATTGGTAAGATAATCTCTAAAAGGAGCAGGGAGTTTTTGGATTTTTTTATAGAGTTTTTTTTGTTGTTCGTGATTTTCACTCCCTTTTGCAGCTTCCATAATGGCTTGCTTGCATGATGAAATACTGAGACTTTTTTCGAAGAGTTGATTGATTAATGCCGTAAGACCTGTTATGTCCCGTTCTTTTCTTGTTACAGATTCTTTTATAAGACCTAATCCGCCCGAGAAGAGTGCCAATGCACATAGGACATAAGGAGAACCTGAGTAAAGACTTTCTGCTGCGCCTGCGGCTATAGATCCATACTGCATTAAACTATAGGAATAGTGATGAACCTGTCTTTTGGCAAGTCCACAAAGTGGAGATGCCGCGTTTCGTTGGTCTAATGAGCGCTTTAAAATTTCGATCAGCTCTTGTATTTTTATTTGTGCATTTTTAAAGACGCTATCAGAATAGACGAGTTGATCCATAGACTGAATTTTTGTTGTTCTGAGATATACAATTACGTTATAAGTCTGAGCATCAATAGAAGTTACAAATTCTTTTTTTGTCTCTTCGAGTTCTTCTAAAGTAAGCTCATTGGGTCCTTTCTCCTTAAGACCATTAAGAGACCGTTGGACTGGGTCTTCCTGACTCTCTGGGAAGTTTGGCTCCGTTTCTGGTGACGTTAGAGGTGTCGATGGTAAGGGTGTGGTACTTGCTAATGCGGCTAAGCTCATTTGATCTCTCCATTTGAGAAATCTATGATAAGAAAGTTTTCTTTTATAGCAAACGTAATTTTTTAATACGTTCTTCAAGTGGAGGGTGTGTAGCAAAAAGCATGAGGAAGGGGGATCTTTTTTTATGGGAGGAGATTTTCATGGCGGCGTACGCAGGTTTTTCTGTGCGCGGGTCGACTTGAGTTTGGGCCTGGAGAGCCTCGAGTGCTGCAATCATTTTTTCTTTGCCAGCTAATTTAGCCCCGCCTGCATCTGCGCGGAATTCTTTGCCCCTAGAAAACCACGCTAAGAGGATAGAGCCGAGGATCATGAATAGAATTTCGAAGACGTACACGAGTAGAATATAGCTCATGCTAATCGAATTTGATCCTTGTTGCCTCTTGCCCATGCCAGAAACAATATAAGCAAGGATTCTGGCTAGGAACATTACAAAAGCATTGACGATTCCTTGAAGGAGGGTCATCGTTACCATATCCCCATTTGTGATGTGGGTGATTTCGTGTCCAAGAACCCCTTCAAGTTCTTTTTGCCCCATCTTTTGGAGGAGCCCGCTTGAAACAGCAACCAGGGCTCTTTTCTTAGTGGGTCCTGTGGCAAAAGCATTGACTTCGAAAGAATTAAAAATTCCTACCTGAGGCATCACTTTTAAACCAGCTTGAGTGGCCAGAGCATAAACAGTTTTTAAAAGCCTTTGCTTTTCTGCATCATGGGTGTTTGGGTCGATGATCTCCACCCCCATCAGCCATTTCGCCATGACGCGGGAAAGGGCAAGGGAGATAAACGCTCCCCCCATTCCCCAAATGAGACAAAAAATCATGAGCGATTGGTAGTCGAGCCCATGTGCATTTAAGTAAGGGCGGACATTTAAAACATTGAGCACAAAAGAAATCGTCATCACGACCAAAAAGTTGATCGCCAAAAACAATAGAATTCGTTTTGCCATAAACGCCATTAAACCATATTCTATGGAGAAATGTCAAGAGGAAGATCGGGCACGCACGCGGGCACGGGCACGGGCACCAAATCCGGAAAGAGAAGAGAGCTTCGTTCTTTTTTTCTTTCGTGCCCGTGCCCGTGCCCGCGTGCGTGCCCGATCTTCTTCCTAAAAAATAGGAGAAGCTTGTATGTCACTCAAAGAATATTATGAGAAGAATCGCACTGAAATTTTAAATGATTATTTTGACCTGCTCCGGTTTAAGAGTATCAGCACTGATAAGCAGTATAAAGCCCAAACGCGCAGTTGTGCTGATTGGCTCGTGAATTATTTAAAAAATATAGGAATGAGTGTTGAACTTTGGGAGACTTCGGGTCATCCCGTAGTTTTTGGTGAGGACTTAAAAGCAGGGCCAGATAGGCCTACCGTCCTCATTTATAATCACTACGACGTGCAGCCGGTCGATCCACTAGAGCTGTGGCATAGTGATCCTTTTGAACCCATTCTGAAAGATGGGCATGTGTATGCCAGAGGAGCTGTAGATAATAAAGGGCAATGCGCCTATACCATTGCCGCTTTAAAAGCGGTTTTGCAAAAGTTAAACATTAACGTGAAAATTTTTATCGAAGGGGAAGAGGAGTCTGGCGGCAAGGGGACGTTTGAGATTTTGGAGACAAAAAAGAAAAAACTCAAAGCAGATTATTTGCTCATTGTCGACTTCGGCCTTCCTGCTCCTGATACCCCTGCAATCACCTTGGGAACAAGGGGACTTCTTGCACTAGAACTAGTTTGCAAAAATTCTTCCATAGATTTGCACTCTGGTGTGCATGGCGGCATAGCTTTAAATCCCAACCGTGCGCTCGCTTGCGCCATTGCAAAGCTTTGGGATGATGAGGGGAGGGTTGCGGTGCCCGGTTTTTACGATGATGTATCTACTCTTAAAGAATGCAACGAGCTCTATGATCATTTTGACGTGGCTGATTACACCAAAAAATTTGGCGTGAAGGCATTTTGTCCAGAGAAGGGGTATTCACTTTTAGAATCTAATTGGACACGCCCTACTTTAGAAATTAACGGGATGAGTGGTGGTTATACAGGGGATGGATTTAAAACAGTGATCCCTTTTGAGGCCAGAGCAAAAATCTCCTGCCGTTTGGTGCCTAATCAGGATCCGGGCAAGATCGTAAAACAGATCCGTGATTTTCTAAAAACTGCCTTTCCAAAAGGGATTGAAATGGACCTGATAGAGCTTCAAGGAACAAGCGCTTATAGATCCTCTTTTGATACTCCCCTTGTAAAAACTGTTGCCAAAGCATTCGAAGAAGTGTTTAATAAAAAATGCAAGTATATGCTTTGTGGAGCTTCTGTTCCCATTGTGCCCTCTCTTGCTTTAGCAAGTGGTGCACAAACTGCACTTATTGGCTGTGGTTTGGATGATGATAATATCCACGCCCCCAATGAGCGTTTTGGGTTAGATCGCTTTGAGCAAGGCTTTTTAACTTTGGGAACAATATTACAGTGTTTGTCTACATAAAGAAGAAGCTTTTTGCATTGGATGGGCAAATAAGTTCCAGGGCGGTAGTGATCACGTTAATGGGGCCTTGGTTTTTGTTATTTGGTCTATCTTTGATGTTGCTTAAAGTAGACCCAGGCTCATTTCTTTTGTTATTTGCTGTTTGGGTAGGACTTTTTTGCACGATGCGCTTTAAAACCACAGGCTTATTTGTAGCTCTTTTGCTACTCGCCTCATCCCTTATATTAAAGCTTCCCCATTTTAGTTTTTGGGAACTAGCCGTGACCTTAACAATGGGCTTAAGCTTATTTGTCGCCCTCTTTTCTTTCCATGAAGCCAAACGTCTTTTCCGCAGCCTAGAAGAGGATCGGACCACTCAGCAGCAAAATATTATTCATTTGAATGTTCTTTTAAAAAGCGCGCAGGTGTTTGCCCTGCAGGAAAAAAAAGAGGCGCATAAAGAGATAGAGGCAATGAGAAGGCAGCTGCAGGAAAAAACTTTAGAAAACAACACACAAGAAAAAATTGAAAAATTAAAAAAAGAAGTTTTTACACTTGCAACCACTTTCAAAACCTTTAAAGAAACCCCCTCGCTTGAATTCAAAGAAAATTCATCTATGCTCCACCAAACGAGAAAAGAACTTTTTCAGTTAGTAGGCAAATTTTTAACTTTTCAAGAGGAGGGAGAACTTGGTGATCTAGAGTTAACTCTCGTCGAGCATGTCAAAGACCTTGAAGGGGAGTGCAATTCCTTTGAAGAAG
Source organism: Chlamydiota bacterium (assembly GCA_013288895.1). Lineage (GTDB taxonomy): Bacteria > Chlamydiota > Chlamydiia > Chlamydiales > Rhabdochlamydiaceae > JABDHB01. The sequence continues at coordinate 12,381 of JABDAY010000035.1, forward strand.
AAATTTTATCAAAACTTATCTCTAAAAAACGTAAGCCGCCCGCTAAAAAAAATTCTAAAGCTGCATTTTAATGCCCGTTTTAGTATAATCTTCTGTTATGATGGCTGTAGACCCTAGTTCACAAGCACCTTTTAACCGATTAAATGGCGACCTCGGCATGGCCGTGCCGCCACCAATAGTCCCACCCCCTGCAGCTTTGCCATTCTCAGGTGTGCCCGGATTAAACGGCGCTCTTATCGCCTCTCGCATTCAAGATGTTAGAAACATTTATATTAACAAGAACAGATTTACATGTGTGACTCTTGTTATAGGAGCCGTAATATTCATAGCCGCTGCAGTGCTTGGATTTCATTCACAGGGGATCGCCCTTGGTATTGGCGGAATAGGCGGAGCGATTTTTTTGCTGGCGGTTTGCAGGAGTATGAAAAAAGAGGAGGAAGGGACTGTTGAAAAAGAAATGGGTAAAATGCCGGACTGTCTAGTTTGCTCTTTACTTGTAGGAATTCTCCTGGCGGTAATTTTCATGAATCAAATTGTAAAGATAGTTCAGATAGCTCCCACGGCTTCCCCTGCATCTTTAGCTACCTTCATTACAGCCGCCTCCGGAATCGGACTTTGGACCCTTCACATTTTCATCTCCAACGCCGTATCTATTTATGCTTACGATAAATACCAGCACTGCTTTGACCCTTAAGGGATCGTCAAACAATCCCTAACCTGGGTTTAAATAAATTTTATATGAAAAGCGTTAAAAAAAATTCTAAGGATGAATTTTAATGCTACTTTCGGTATAATCCTCCCCATTATGGCATCTATCCGAGCACCAGCAGATTTATTTGTTGAAAGAGAAACCTCTAGGCTCCAGGAAAACTACCGCCTAGCTACCGGGTTGTCTTATCTTGTAGCAACAGTTTCTACCATTGCTTTCTTAATTTTAACTATCTATTCGACGACTTATTTACCCCCTCTTGTCGCCTTTATTTTTGCGGGTGGGGCAGCACTGGTTATTTGCGGAGGATTCATTAAAACATTCAGCATTTATCTCTCCCGGCCAGATGAGATGAAACCGAAAAAACCCCTTTGGTGCAAGGTGCACATAGTTGTAGCTGCGTTTTTTGCCTCCACACTTTTTATCACCATCATTGGATCAGTCCCATTCACATCCCCAGGGATCTCCGCCGGCCTTCTCGCCTCCAGAATAGGAGTATTAGCAGGATTTGGCACCCTTAACTTGGCCTACGGAATACTCGGTCTAGCTATTCACAAACTTAAGGGGCAAAGAAATGCTCGCCGTTGATTCATTCAGAGGACCCTATAATACATTGGCTGGAGCCCATGCAGTCGTGTCTCCTCCAGCTCGACCTCAGATATCCCCAGAACGAGTAGTATTTAGAAACGCGGGCGAACTGTTGGTACAAAATATTGAGAAGGATTACACTAATATTAAAAAATTAACCCGCGCAAGTATTGTTGTATTAGCAGTAGGCTTTTTAGCCCTTTCAATTCTAGGATTTTATACAGGAAATCTTGGTGCTGCGGTTGGCGGACTAGTTGCTGTGCTTCTCCACATCTGTATGTTTACAAGATCGGGAGTTCAAAGATCTCCTGTGCGGGACCCAGCAGTAGGCGTGGGTGTTTTAGAGCACCAACGGAGGGTAAACATTGGTTTGTTCTTCCTAGGAATTATCCTGGCAGGTCTTCTCGCCTATTCAATTGTAAACCTCATCCATGCAGCACGAGTAGCATCCCCTTCAAATCTAGCCCTCCTCATCACAAGAACATCCATCTTAGGCCTTTCCTCCGTTTTCATTGTCACCGGCTGCGCCATGCGTTCCGTCGCCTACCACAAGCACGTACGCCTCCTCATTGGTGAATAAGAAATGCAAAACAACGACTAAATCAGTCCATAAAGTGAACTATTCCTACTAAACGTTGTTGTTGCAACATATGCCGCTATGTCTGCTCCTCATTGTCTAATATGATGGCTCGACACTAAAATCCTCAGGAGGATATGTTACTGCACATGCACTCTCATAGGAACTATTGCTGTTTTCTGCCCCAACCCCTGAAAGAATTGCTGCTCTCTTTACTGGATTTCTAGGATCTTCTACATAATTCAGGTTAAATTTTCCAGTCCAGTCTATTTTCCTCTCATCTTCAATCACAAAAAACGGTTGGCCTACTTGCAGATTCTGCATACCAAACATCATAGCATTAGCAAAGGGATTCGAATAAGTATAGAAAGAGAGAGCTCTATAGGCATTTCCGTCTGATAAATAGACCGTCATACGATTTAGGTCTACTGCCGTTATTTTCGGCAACTGATCTTTCCATGTAGCGACATGACCAGCCATAAATTTTTGTTGAGTCTTTTCATTAGTAATAAAATAGTGGAAATTTGTGCAACAGCTTGGATACCAAGTATTGCGGTATGAAATTTTTAATGAATTACCAGTTGCCCACCCCTTCATTTTTTCAACATCTCCCTTGTTCATTCTCCAAAGTACACCCATGCCAAAATTTACAAACACTTCACCTTCTTGTGCTTTGACCGTCTCTCCTGATGCAACTACCCATTGATCTTTGATTTCAAAAGAGTTCATAGTATAACAAGTTGGGGGGTTAGAAGGCTGTCTTTGAGGTATATCCTTGGGGTCGCTCCACTTAAACTTATCCTGGGGTGACCAGTCGCTCTCTTTTCCAAGTGCAAGCTTAACGAGGGCTCGATAATCAGGAGGAGCTGCAGCTAATCTTCTTTCTGCTTCTTGCAATTGGGTTTCCAATACTTGCACACGATCTCTAAGAGGAGCACTTGCAGCCTGAGTCTCATTATATTGCCCAAGTACTACCTCATGTTGACTTGCCAACTCAATATTGGATGCATTAAGGCTTTGCACTTTAGCTTCAAGCCTACCGTTTCCTTCTTTTAAATGAGCATTTTCTTCTTTTAAATGAGCATTTTCTTCTTTTAAAAGGCCATTTCCTTCTTCTAAAAGAGCAGTTCTCTCATTGAGAGCAGCGTTTTCCCTTTCTCTTTGAGCGAGTTTATTAACTACACTGCCAAATTTTTCTACAAACCAATCGTTTCTTCTGTCTCTCTCTATATTGCTCGCGGTGAGTTCTTCCATTCGCGTACTTAATGACGTAACTGTTCGAGTCAGTTGTCCTACATCTGGAGTTCCTTGATAAACACTATCGCTTCGTGTTGACAAATGCGCTTTCCTTGCAAGATTTACCATAGACTCTCCAGACTCCTGGGGGCTTTGTACATCTGAACTTTGAGAAAATTCTCCAAAATTCGTGCGAAATGTTGACGAACTCCCATTTATTGATACACTTTCACTGGTATTAGTTGACATGTTATTCTCCTTTAAAAGGTTTAATAATAGACTCGGCTAAAAAGCTAAAAAAATCTGAAATTGCATCTAGACATGACGCGAACAATGAACGAAGTTTGGACCAACAGCTCGTATTCCTAAGTTCGTCTAAAACGGCCTGATCAAAAACAAATCCTGTTTGAGATGGAGTTATTTCTGCTGCTTCTTGTTTTTGAACAGTTGCTGGCTCTACCGTATTTGTAGAATTAGTTGGAGTTTGAGGGAAATTGAATCTCTCGTGTATGCGATGGAATTTATCAACTATTTGCCAACCCCTTTCAGTTTCTCGTTCCAATCGATTTTGTGATTGACGTAGTTCATCTTGTGACTGACGTAGTTCATCTTGTGACTGACGTAGTTCCTCTTGTGACTGACGTAGTGCCTCATTCGATTGTTTTAGTTCATCATTTGACCGATCTAATCTACCAGTTGCTTGCTCAAATACACTGGTCATGCGGGTTAACAGATCGTTCATCCGTGTTTGTCCCTGTCCTTCCTCTATAAGTCGTTGTTCGAGTTGAGTTAATAGGCTTACTACCTGTTGTAATCCCTCTAGTTGGGCGCGTTCTTCAAGAGTAGGAGAGACGGCGGTTACAGCTGTGAAAAGAGTCGGAACAATGGAAATTTCGTATTGTTCGCGGTCCAGGGCGACTTGTGAATTGTTATATAAGGGATTGGTTTTTACCGGGAGTATTTCTCGAGCCATAAAGTCTCTCCTTTTTAATTTCTAGAGACAATTTTAACATTGTTCTAATTTTCGGCAAAACACATAATTAATGATTTTACATAGTAATACATCTTTTATTTGCTTTTTGCACATCTATATGTTTACAAGAATGGGAGTTCAAAGACCTCCTTTTCTGCCGTTTCCCTTCTCGCCACCTGCACCATGCGTTCCGTCGCCTACCACAAGCACGTACGCCTCCTCATTGGTGAATAGCCTTAATTATCAGTGAGTTATGAATAGTTATTGCAAATTTTACCTGAAGTTGCCAAAATGGGCTACAAAACGGCAAGATGAGGGCAAAATTGTTTTACAAAAGAGAGTTTAAGGCACCTAAAAACGAGAGTTTTTTTCTTTTTGGCCCAAGAGGAACGGGGAAAACAACATGGTTAAAGCATTATTATCCTGATGCTCTTTGGGTAGATCTTTTAAACCCACATGAAGAAAGACTTTTTTCTATGAATCCTGAGCTTCTAAAGGAACGTTTGGAAGCATATCCTCATCAAAAATATGTGGTTATTGATGAAGTGCAAAAAGTGCCAAAGATTCTTGATGTCGTGCATGGATTGATCGAAGAAAAGAAAAACATACAGTTTATTCTAACAGGTTCTAGTAGTAGGAAATTAAGAAGGGGAGGTGTAAACCTTCTTGCAGGTCGTGCCCTTTGGAAAAATTTTCATCCTTATACAGCATTTGAATTAGGTGAGGAATTTAATCTTTCAAAAGCCCTAAAAACAGGAATGATTCCCCTCATTTGGAGCTCAGGTGTACCTGAAGATAAACTACAAGCGTATATAGACCTCTATTTGCAAGAAGAAGTAAAGGCTGAAGCACTAGTCAGGCAAATTGGAGAATTTTCCCGATTTTTACAAGCTATGTCTTTTTCTCACGGTGCTATTTTGAATTTAACAAATATTTCGCGAGAATGTGAGGTGCCCAGGAAAACAGTAGATTCACATCTCCAAATTCTAAAAGATCTTCTTTTGGGCTACACTCTTGAAACATTTCAAGTCCGAGCAAAAAGGGAGACAAGTTCTCATCCCAAATTTTATTTTTTCGACCCCGGGGTCTTTCGTGCCTTAAACTCTACAGAAGCAGAGGGACCAGCCCTTGAAGGCTTAATAGCCGAGCATTTGCGAGGTTGGATTGATAGGCAAAAAGAAAAACACGAACTCTTTTTTTGGCGTACAAGGGCAGGGCTAGAAGTAGATTTTATTATTCATGGCCCACAAAGTTTTTATGCAATAGAAGTAAAAAACAATAAAGCCATTTCTCCTGCAGACCTTAGAGGACTAAGAGAGTTCAAAAACGATTATCCTGAAGTAACACCTCTTTTTCTGTATCGCGGAAAAAATCCCTTGGTAAAACATGGTATCCGTTGCCTTCCAGTAGACGACTTTCTGCGTAAATTAGACACTTTCCTCTAAAAGCTAATTTTTTACCAACCTCACAATCAGTGACTTAAGATTCAGTTATGCTCAAAACTGACAAATGTCAATTTTGAGCATAATGTTCATCTTTGACCTGGATCGATTAACTGTTCACTAATTTTATCTGTTCAATACATATGATTTTGGATAATTCCTAGGGCCAAACGGACCGTTATTGAATAGCCCAGCGCCGCAAGGCCTGGGTAAATGGGAACATAAACATAGAGCCCTGAAAGTGGCGATATTAGA
>JABDAY010000036.1 GCA_013288895.1 Chlamydiota bacterium
TCAAGACAGACGCAATCGGCCACTCTGCCACTCTTCCAGAGGCAAAATTATAGCGATTTCTTAAAATAATTCAAGGTTAAAATTGTTGGAGCAATTTTAGGTCGTTTTGTGTGAAGGCGCGGATGTCGGTGATGCCGTAGAGGAGGAGGGCGAGCCGCTCCATGCCGAAGCCCCATGCAAAACCAGAATAAACTTCGGGGTCGATGCCGCCGTTCTTTAAGACTTCGGGGTGGATCATCCCTGCGCCTACAACTTCTAGCCAACCGGTGTGTTTGCAGAGGCGGCAGCCGGAACCGCCACAAGTTGTACATTTGATATCCACTTCAAGTCCTGGCTCGACGAAGGGAAAATAACTCGGGCGGAAGCGTGTGACAACATCTGTTTTAAAGAGTTTGCTCCAGAATTCATGCATTGTTGCAAAAAGATCGGCAAAAGAGACGTGTTTGTCGATGTACATCCCTTCTACTTGGTGGAAGAAGACATGGGAACGTGCACTGATATCTTCGTTTCTGTATACAGTGCCGGGCATCACAACACGTAGAGGGGGCTTATGAGCTTCCATGATGCGAAGCTGGGTATTTGATGTGTGAGAGCGAAGGAGCATATCGGGGGTGATATAAAACGTATCCTGCATGTCTCTTGCTGGATGGTCCTTGGGAAAGTTTAGCCCTTCGTAGTTGTAATAGTCTGAATCGATGTCTGGCCCGTAATGCACGGAAAATCCCATCCCCTTAAAGATGGAAAGAACCTCGTCTAAGAGGAGATTGACAGGATGCTTTTTGCCCACAAACTGGGTGCGGCCAGGAAGTGTGACATCAATTTTTTCTTCTTCGATCCTCTTAGCTTCTTCAGCAGCCCCAAGTCCTTCAAGTCCCTTTTCACAAAGGTGGGTGATCTCTACTTTAAGATCATTGATAAGTTTGCCCATGAGTGGGCGCTCATCTGCAGAAACGGTGCGCAAGTCCTGCATGAGCTCTTGGATAGGACCTTTTTTTCCAAGATATTTGACTTTGATTTCTTCGACGTCTTTAGCTTGCGCGATTTTTGAAAAATCGGCTTGGAACTGCTGTCTAAGCAAAGAAACTTTATCATGCATAAGCTTATATTTATACCCACGTAAACTTAAAAATTAATAAAAAATTTCTCTTCTCTCTGCGTCCTCTGCGGCTCAGTCTTCACTCTGCGCTGATGGAATTCGATATTCAACCAATAAGCTAGAGTCTTGCTATCTGCATGCTGAATTTCATCAGCGCAGAGTAAAGACTGAGCCGCATAGGACGCAGAGAATAGAAAAACAATTTTTTCAAATTCTGAATTTACTTTGGTAAATCCTGTTCTCTTTGGTTAGGCTAGCGCTTTTTTGGCGGTTTCGGCAACGGCGGAAAAGCTAGCTGGATCTTTGATTGCCATGTCAGAGAGCATTTTGCGGTTGATTGTGCATCCTGCTTTCTTGAGTCCAAAGATCAACTTGCTATAGGAAACACCGTTCATTTTAGCAGCAGCCCCAATACGAGTGGTCCAAAGAGATCTATATTCCCTTTTCTTTTCTTTACGATGGCGATAGTTGAATGCCATTGATGATAAAACAGCATCGTAAGTGAGACGAACGTGGTTCTTTCTATCTCCTACGAAACCTTTAGCGCGCTTGAGCAGTCTTTTAATCTTACGATGACGTGCTACGGCGTTTGTTACTCTAGCCATATATTTCTCCTCATATTACTTAACCTACACCCATAAGGCGTGCATACATTTTTGATTGTCCATGATCAACAAGAGCATCTTTACGTAAACGACGTTTACGGTTAGAACTTTTCTTTGTTAAAATGTGTCGGCTTCCAGGCTTGCCACGTAGCAGTTTCCCGGTTCCTGTCACTCTGAATCGTGCCTTCACGGCCTTATTTGTCTTTTGTTTAACTTTTGCCATTTTTTTACCCTTTTTTCTTAACCCCAGGAGCAATAACCACCGAAAGACTTTTCCCTAGCATTTTTGGCGGAGCTTCGGCTGAACCCAAGTCTGCCATCCCCTCTAACATTTTTCGGACAACCTTTTGGCCGAACTCGGGATGCATCATTTCTCTTCCACGGAACACACAGGTTAAACGGACTTTATTTCCTTTGGTAAGGAACTCTCGGCCATGCTTAATCTTTGTTTGCAGATCGTGCTCATCTGTATTCGGTTTTACTTTTATCTCCTTAACTTTTACCTGATGCTGGGACTTCTTCCCTTCTTTTTCTTTTTTCGTTATCTGGTAACGGTATTTGCCGTAATCGATAATTTTGCAAACTGGAGGGTCAGAAGCTGCAGAAATTTCTACAAGATCCAATCCTTCAAGGTCAGCTTTTGTTAAAGCCTCGCTTAAAGTTATTACCCCTAACTGACTCCCATCTGAACCGATCACGCGCACTCTCGGCGCCCTAATCTCTCTGTTGATTCTCAAGTTTTAACCCATCCAATAGTTTATCAATCGGCATTGTCTGTTCTTCTGCAGAATAAGCCCTTACGGCTACGCTGCTTGTTTTCAATTCCTTTGCCCCTATCACAACGACATAAGGGATACGCTCTAATAGAGCTTCTCGAACCCTCATCTTTAGTTGTGCATCACGGGTATCCACCGTAGCACGTATTCCAATAGTGCGCAAGCGACAAATAAAATCGTCAGAGCCACCACATAAGTCGATAACCCTTACCTGTTCAGGAGCTAAAAAGAAGGGGATATTACCCTCATTTTGCTCGAGCATCAGAGCCACAAACCGTTCCATCGGACCAAATACTGAGCAGACTCCCTTCTCAACATAGGGGCCGGGCCACTCCCTGCCCAAGTCATCTTCGATCAAAAAATGACCCCGGACCGACCTGTACTTTTTTATTCCACAAAGTTTAAATAATTTTAGGATGAATTGCAAGGGTTCTTTTAAGCCAGTTGCTTGATCGATGAAATACCCTCTAGAATTAAGCATCCCCTCCCCTCCGTCACTATCTCCATGAATGTAACAAAGTTGAGCAGTTCCGGGCATCGGCTTAGGAAATGGGGCTGAAATAAATTGTAAATTTTGTTTGGCACACTCCTCTTTCCAAAGGTTAAGCAACATCTGACGTAAAGTTTCCCCCTTGGGAAGCCACATCCAGTGCCCCTGATCGTCCACTGGAGAAAATAATTTAAGCTCTTCCCCCAATTTTTTATGATCGAGCGGCGCAAACGTCATATTTTGTTTTAACGCGGCCTTTAACTCCTCTTTAGTGGCATAAGCGGCTCCCAAAATACGCGTAGCGGCCCCAACCCCTTCATGTTGAAGTAATTTAAATGCACCAATAAAGCTTGTGTCTTCTGGGAAATCAAATTCTTGGAAATCGACATGCTCGCCAATTTGGATTAAAGAGATGAGGGTCTCATCGCTTCTCTCTGCAACCGCAGCACGCAAGGGCTGCCCTTTATGCTTCAAATACCCAGATCCACTCAGGGGAACCATTTCCAATTTTTTTATTTCCCTTTTTTCCTTTACGATCTTTCTCATCTTCTCTTCGATCAAAACAAGAAATTCTTCTTTAAAAGGAAACTGAAAAATAAAGTCATAATAGAATCCCGGCTTAGTTGCACGTCCATCTACCAATAGTGTCCCCGGAAACACGTCCAAGACAGCGGCAGCTAACACTTGCGCCCCAGAGTTTTTTAATCTATAACTTTCGTTTTGCATTCCACACTTGCGATATGGGATATAGCTGACTCGAACAGCTGACCTCCTCGATGTCAACGAGGCGCTCTAACCAACTGAGCTAATACCCCTTGGTATTTAATAACTGGTGTATGATACTGGGTTTCTGAAAAAGACTCAAGTTTTTCCTTTTGGAGAGGAGAAGATCGGGCACGCACGCGGGCACGGGCACGGGCACGAAAGAGGGAAGAGCTTAGCCTTTCTTCTCTTTCGTGCCCGTGCCCGTGCCCGCGTGCGTGCCCGATCTTCTTCTTCAAGATAAAGGAGCCTGTATATACCTATAATGAGATTTTCACATCTTTCCCTAGCCCATCAATTTTGGAAACGGCTGCTTTTGCCTACGGATAGTGCCATAGACGCTACCTGTGGTAATGGGCATGACACATTAAAACTAGCAAAAATTTTAACCGAGGGGCACATATTTGCCCTCGATATACAGAAAGAGGCCCTAGAGGCTACCCAAAGGCTTCTTTCGCCTGAAGAAATGGGCAGAGTGGCCTTTTACCACCAATCTCACGTCGATTTTCCGGTGGAATCTGTCAAATTAATAGTTTACAACCTGGGCTATCTGCCGGGCCATAATAAGTCGATAACGACTATGGTCGAGTCTACCCTGTTAAGTGTTCAAAAGGCCCTTTCTATAGCGACAGGGGGTGTATCCATCACCTGCTATCCAGGCCATCCCGAAGGGGAAAGGGAGGAAAAAGCCCTCTTAGAGCTCTGTCTTACCCTTGATCCCAAGGTCTTTAACGTTTCATACACCCGCTGGGTGAATAGAAAGGGATCCCCCTCTCTGATTTTCATGCAGAAATATATAAAATAAATTTTAATTTAAGTTTCGCTTTACATCATTTGATCGCGTGATTATGTGTTGGGAAAAGAGACCCCTATTTCGATTTTGGGGAAAGTGGAAAATAAAGTAAAGTTTAAAATTTAAAGCATGCAATATTAAGATAAAATAAATTTTATGTCTTGCCAAACTAGAATAAATTAGTTATAATTATTAAAGAAGCTTAATCGAATCATAACCTAAGCTTCATAATAGTTATAATAACTTAATAAACGGAGTGTGTAATATGGATTCTAGACACCTAGTTAAGGTAGCAGAATTGTTGGTAAGGAAGGTGGAAGCGGTTGAAGAAAAACTCCACGCAAACCCGGTCATATCACCGGAACTTCACGAACAACTTTTTCTGGAGCTTGAAAGAGCTCAGGTAGAGCTAAAAGAAGTAAAGGCTGAAATTGTCTCGCTAAACGTTTTCACCCAGATTCAGATTAATACTTTAATAGATGGCCTGGATGAAAGGATGATCACCCTTTATGGCAGAATCGATAACCAATGGCTTACCTCAGAAATTCTGAAACTCGAGCAGGAAGCTATGAGGCTGGAAGAATTAATAAAAAAATCTTTAACTAAAGAGATCAAAGAGCAAGAGAAGATTTTAAGGGAACATGTTTCCACCATCTGCAAAAACCACCGTCTTTTGAAGAAAGATCGTAAGGTGATCGCATTTGCAAAAGAGGCGCTAAAAAAAGCCGCCGGAGGTTATATCCCTCCAAGACACCTTCCAAGCGGTCCAAGCATTGAAGAGTGTGAAAAAGATGAAGTGGCTCTTGACCTCTTTGAGATAGCTGATCTGTTTTATCAGCATAAAACCAGATGTGCGCAAATTAAGCTAAACCAGCTTGCGGAATTCCCTAGAAGACGGGTCCAGGCTCACTTGTCAGCTACCCAAGGGAATATGATGCAAGCGATCCTGACGGCAGCCTTTGAGATCGCTGACTCTGCAGATATCAATGAGCTTCAGATCGATGCCCTATTTAGAGAAGCTGATGAGATCAGACTCGAAGAGCTCATGCAAAGTGACCTCTCATTTAAATCTAGAGTGTCTTTAGCAGGGTAATCCCACGCGTCTTTCATGATAAAAAACGTACCGCAGACAACTATTCTGTCTGCGGTATTTATCCCTTCTTCAATGGTACCTGTAGTATAGGCTTTATAGTTCATCTGGTCTAAGATAGCGGCCAGCTCTTCTTTTGTGGCAGCTCGGGGACTATCCGCCTCAACTAAGTGGATATGCTTACAGTGCTCTACTAGCACCCTAAAACATTTCTCCACGTTTTTGTCCTTTGACATCCCCACGATAGCCGTTATGGACTCCCCCGGGAAATGGAGCTCCATCGCCTTAAACAGTGCCTTAAACCCATCGACATTATGGGCGACATCATAAATGACATTCCCCACCTGCTCAAACCGGCACCGCAATCTCGCCTTCAATGCCTCAGGACAGTCGATCCCATTAACTTCCAAGGCAAGCCTTGCAATTTCACTATTTTGGTCATCAAAATCCCCCTCCACCTCTTTCGCGATGTAAAGCTCATCAGCCTTCTCCATAATGGCCTTATACTGCGCCCTAGGCCCGATCACCACAGGAATTCCAGGCTTGATGATTCCAGCCTTTTCTGCCGCCACCTCATCAAGAGTCGTCCCTAAAAGGGGCATATGGTCCTCTGAAATAGAGGTAATCACCGAAAGTATGGGTGTGATCACATTTGTAGCATCCAGCCTGCCGCCAAGCCCCGTTTCAATCACGGCTATATCCACCCGCTGCCTGCTAAAATAATTAAAAGCCAAAAAAGTCAATATTTCAAAATAGGTGGCCTCAATTCCCGAAGAAAAAATCTCCCTCAACCCCTCTCTAACATCCTCCTCAGAGATCATTTCTCCATTGATGACGATCCGCTCCCGAAACGTGAATAAATGGGGGGAGGTATAAACCCCTACCCGAAACCCCTGCAGCTCATACGCCTTCCCTATCTTTGTCGTAACCGATCCCTTCCCATTTGTTCCGGCTACATGGATCATGGGCAGCTCTGGCAACCCAAAAGCGTCCACAAGCTCCCATGCCTTATCCAGGCTCAGGTTCATCCCCCGTTTCTCGCTTATTTCAAACAACTTCTCCACTTCATTTATCATGTGGGTCATTTTGGCAAAACCACCCAAATTACACCAGTTGTTTCACATAGTGCTGAATATAAGTGATTTATGACTTTTTATTCGAAATCTCAAATAATAACTTGTATTTTAAACGTTTTATTTATATAATATAAATATACAAAACGTACAATATAATAAAGGAGTTAATTATGTCAGATGAAGAAATGCACCTTAATGGAGTTAGACCAATGGTTTCTGTGGAAATTCTACCTGAGGATCCTTTTCCTACGTTAGATGGGTGGGCTGCAAAAGACGATTCACTGATAGAGAAGGTAAGAAAGCTAATGAAAAATCCTTGGATAGGTGTAGGTATAGTGGCTACATTTCTAGCTATTGGTTTTACAGCGGTTTTTATCATAAGCTTTACTGGAAATCTCGGAGCCATAACAGAAAGTTCTAAGCGCGCGCTTATTGAAACTGCATTTGGTGTAGGAGCTCTTGGGTCGTTAATTCTCCTTAGATCTTGCGTGAAAAATACCAGGGAACATAACAGAAATGAAATTGCTGTATCAGGTGGGGCCTTTGTTAATCACGATCTGGGTCTGCAGCAGCAGGCGGATGAGGAAGATCAACTCCTAGCCTCAGGCGGAGACCCATCCGATCCCACAAATGAGCTCAACGTGCAGCGCACAAAGGCCTTCATAATGAAGACTGAAGCTAGAGAAGCCGTCTTCTGAGTTGATACCACCTCTCACAACGCAAACAAAATATTTCGGGAAGAGCGTGCTGAAGACTAAGGCTTTGTCATCCTATAAGCTGTTTTGAAAGATAGAGTGAAACGCTTGCTCATCGACCCAAGAACATCCGAGGGGGATGTGGGGTTTGATCGAGCCGTGAAAATCGGATCCGCCGCTAATGAGCCAGTTCTTTTGCGCGGCGATTTTAAGCCAGCGCTTTTCTTGCTGGGGTGTGCATTTGGCGTAGTGGCATTCGATTCCATCAAAGGGGAGCTTCAGAAGCTCCTTGAGGCGAATTCCCCCATCGAGGAGATGGGGATGAGCTAGAAAGGTTTTGCCGCCTGCAAGGGTGAGGACTCTCATCGTCTCTTCTATGGTAATCGTAGGGCCTGGATCGTAGCAGGGTTTCCCGTCGCCTAAATAGAGATTAAAAGCTTCCCTTTCATTTTGTACATAGCCTTTTCTGACCATCGCCTCCGCAATATGTGGTCGCCCAACAGTGCCCTCTGTTTTTAATTCAGATTCTTCTATCGGTTTTCCAATCTTTTTAAGCTTTTGTAAAATGAGCTCGTTTCTTATCTGACGTCTGTTTTGATGCCACTCGCAAAGTTTTTGTAGCTCCTGACTTTCTAAAGAAAAATCGTAGCCCAGAATATGCACACTTTTTCCCATAAAATGGCAGGAAAACTCCACCCCCGTTCCTATGAGAAGGTTGGGGATTGTTTTGATATGGGAATAAGCTGCAATGGTATCGTGATCTGTTATAGAAAGGCCCTGTAAGGGAGTTTTGATAGCAAGATCAATGAGCTCCGCTGGGCTCAGAGATCCATCAGAGCAGGTAGTATGACAATGTAAATCAGCTCGAAATGTTAACATATGGTATTAAACGTATTTCCATTTCTAGGTCTATTCCTGTTTTTTCTTTTACCGTCTTTTTGATTTTGATAGCGAGGGCAAAGACATCTTGCGCTGTCGCATGCCCCTTATTGATAATGAAGTTAGCATGTTTATCAGATACTTGAGCACCGCCAACTGAATGTCCTTTAAGGCCGCTTTTTTCAATCAAATGACCAGCAGAGTATGGGGAAGGATTACGAAAAATACATCCGGCTGACTTGTCTTTTAGAGGTTGAGTTTTGCTGCGGTACTCAATGATTTTAATCTGCTGTTCTCTTGCCTCAAGCGAGGGTGAAAGCTCAAAAGTTGCCCCAACAATAGCCCCTTTCATTTTTTGAAAGGAAGAGAAGCGGTAGGAAAATTCTAAGTCCTCTTTCGGTAGACAAACAAGATCTCCTTCCTCTGTAATATAGTCGATACTTTTAAGGGATTCTACGGTCTCTTTTCCATTAGCTCCAGCGTTCATATAAACCGCGCCGCCAACTGTTGCGGGAATACCCGAAGCAAATTCGAGACCAGACCATCCCTTCCTGGCTGTTTGCGCCCCGAGGAGTGAAAAACTATAACCCGCTCCCACGTGGACTATGCATTCTCCAAATGTGCAAAAAGTGATCTTGTTTAATATAACAAGGCCACCAAAGCCTCTGTCGTCAAATAAGCTATTTGAGCCCTTTCCAATGACGATATAGGGAATTTTTTCCAGATAGCAAAATCGGAGAACCTCTTGCATCTTTTCAACCGATGCGACTTCGATGAAATATTTTGCGGGCCCTCCAATACCAAGTGTAGAGAGTGTGCTTAATAGTTTTCCTTTTTCAAACTGTGCAAGTAGAGTCATCTTTTACCTCTTTTTGCGAGAAAATTGCATCGAGAACACCATTCACAAATGCTCCCCCTTCGGGAGTTGCAAATTTTCTGGCCAGACGGACGGCTTCAGTCATCGCTACTTTGGGAGGAATCGACTCATCAAAAAGCATTTCATAACAGCCTAGCCGCAAAATGTTCTTTTCCACACGAGTGATCCGTTCAAAAGAATAGCCTTGAGAGGCATGAGTGATTAACAGGTCGATCTCCTTTTCTTTTTCCTGGACCAAATGGATCCTTTCCTGAGCTTCCTTCATCGACTTTTTTGTAATTTTTAATTGATGCATCAAAAATGGGATGATCTCTTCATCATCCTCAATTTTGACAAAGTCGAAGCTGTACAAAAGTTGGAAGACAACTTCTCTAAATTTTTGTTTAGGTAGCACCATAATCGTGATACGATACCACAAAGGTGATTAAAAGCCAAAGATATTTATTGAAAAAACGGTGCTTTCATGGTATTTTGCATATTTACGAAGGGCAAAAAGTGTTAGGAATTTTTTTAGACACAGAAACTAACGGGCTTAACCATCGCAAACACAAGATCTTAGAGCTTGCGTTTAAAGTGATTGATGTCTGCACGGGCAC
The DNA here is from genome assembly GCA_013288895.1 of Chlamydiota bacterium. Taxonomy (GTDB): domain Bacteria; phylum Chlamydiota; class Chlamydiia; order Chlamydiales; family Rhabdochlamydiaceae; genus JABDHB01. The sequence goes on from JABDAY010000036.1 coordinate 9,736, forward strand.
TTTAGTTGATCAATTCGAATCTGTAGTTTTTCAGTCCCCTAAAGACTGGAAATCGGCAGATCCCTCAAGTCTTCAAGTCACAGGGTTCACCTACGAAGAGATCTGCCTAAAAGGACGCCCCAAAAAAGAGATTGTAGCGAACATTCTAACTCGTTTTAAAAACCTTGGCATTAAGAGAGGTCAGGCCGTCTTTATCTGCCAAAATCCCTCTTTTGACAGAGCTTTTTTTGCCCAATTGATCGATCCTGACCTCCAGGAAAAACTCGGCTGGCCCTACCACTGGTTAGACCTAGCTTCGATGCATTGGAGCAAAAACACAGAGCTTGCCTGGGAAAAGGGGGTTTCAAAAGACAAAATTGCCCTATCCTGCGGCCTACCCCCCGAAGACAAACCCCATAGAGCCATGAACGGCGTTAACCATTTGCTGATGTGCTACGAAGCAATCATCGGCTTCCCAAGAAAATCGGGCACGCACGCGGGCACCGGCACGGGCACGAAAGAGGGAAGAGGTTAGCCTTTCTTCTCTTTCGTGCCCGTGCCCGTGCCCGCGTGCGTGCCCGATTCTCCCCTTCTTTTTTTTGTTTTGCGATTTTTGTTTTGCGTTTTGCGTTTCTTCCTTTATTCTTGTTCCATGGTCAAACTAATGGGTATTCTCAATGTGACCCCTGACTCTTTTTTTGATGGGGGGGCTTATTTTGGGTGCGGGCGGGCGGTTTTGCGCGCTAGGCAGATGATGGAGGAGGGGGCGGACATTATCGATGTTGGAGGGGCCTCTTCGAGGCCAGGAGCCGAAGTGGTAAGTGAGGGAGAAGAGTTAAGGCGGGTAATCCCTGTTGTGGAAGCGCTGAAGGGGATTCCCATTTCCATTGACACTTGTAATGCTAATGTTGCGAGAAGGGCCGTAGAGGCTGGGGCTTGTTTGATTAATGACATTTCTGGGTTTCGGAATGCGGGAATGAGAAAGTTAGCCGGTGAGGCAGACGTAGACCTATGTGTAATGCATATGCAGGGGACCCCTCAGAATATGCAAATCAATCCTCAGTATCCGCGAGGTGTTGTGCAAGAGATAATGGAGTTTTTTGAAAAACAGGTGAAGCTGCTTGTTGCTGAGGGTGTGAGGAGGGAAAGAATTATTTTGGATCCAGGAATCGGCTTTGGAAAGACGCCGGAACACAACATAACTATCATAAAATCTATTAAACAATTTAAGGCTTTTGGACTGCGCGTTCTCATTGGGGTTTCAAGAAAATCTTTTACAGGAAAAAGCTTGCCGGCAACCCTTGCAATTCATACAATATCTATGGCTTCAGGAGCAGATATCGTTCGCGTACACGATGTAAAAGAACACCGTCAACTAGTTAATTTTTTTGACAAATTCTCCTTTTTAGCCACAATGTAAACTTATGGCATTTTTTCATGCACTTACACCTTTTCTGGAAATAGCGATCATTGCGGTCATGATCAACTATATGCTCTCGTTCCTCTGGAATACGAGATCGATGGATCTTGTCCTCGGGCTACTTGCATTTTTGCTCATTTATGCTGCGTCTTCCATTTTGAACTTTCCCATTCTAAATAAGATCATGTACTTTGTAGCCAACATTGCTGCTTTGGCAATCATAGTGATTTTCCAGCCCGAGCTGAGAGTGGCCCTTTCTAGACTAAGCCTAAAGGGAAAACGGGATAAAGAACTGACTGAATTTGATAAATTTTTAGAACAGCTTAGTTATTGTATCTACCGGCTTGGGGAAAAACGGATCGGGGCCTTGATTGTATTAGAAAACGAGGACTCCTTAAATGAGTTTTCAAGCAAAGCGGTGGCTCTAGGGGCTCAGTTTTCTCCAGAACTTTTAGAATCGATCTTTACAGGAACATCCCCCTTGCACGATGGCGCGGTCATTATCCGAGATCAGACCATCATTGCTGCAGCAGTTATTCTCCCTCTTGCTGATGAGGGAACCGAAATTATTCGTGGAATGGGAACTAGGCACAGAGCCGCTTTAGGCGTTAGCCAAAATACCGATGCCGTGATTATAGTCGTTTCTGAAGAAACAGGCAAAATTTCGATTGCAAGAGAAGGGGTGATCACACGCGGGTTAAAAATTGACCGTTTTAGAGGGATCATCCGTAGCATTTTCTCACCTCCTACAGAGGAAAAAGTAGAAGGACAATTTAATATCAGGAAGTGGCTCAAAGAATGAAAACATTGCTTCACAAACTATTTTTCGAGAACTGGCAGAGAAAATATTTTTCTCTTTTTATTGCTGTGATTGCATGGTTTGTCATCAATCACTCTCTTACTGCAACAAAGACGATTCCCAATGTCCCCGTTAGAATCGCTAATATCTCTGCTTATAAAACAGTGCTAGAGCATGATAAAACTATTTCCGTTACAGTGGTAGGTAACAAAGCGGTCTTGGATACATTAAATCCTGGATCTATAGAAATTGTAGTTGATGCAGCTAATAAGCCGGATATGTGGGTAGAAACGATCGCTAAGAAAAATCTCGTTTCCTTAAATCCCGAGGTCGATATCAGCGGAATCTCTCAAGTCTCCTCGCCAAGTTTGACTTTCCATACTGTAAACATTGTGACGGAGAAAATCCCCGTTGTTATCACACGTCCTATTGGAGATGCCCCACGGGGATACCAGTTCCTCGATATTTGGCCCTACCACCTATCTTTAACAGTCAGCGGCCCTGAAGATGTGATTTCGAAATTGAAACTCAAAGAGCAAAAGCTCACATTCAATTTAAACGATATTTCTAAAGGGGAACTAGATGCCCTTCAAACAGAAGAGAGTGAAGCTGTGAGCTTCCCCGTGCCTGACCATTGGAAACAAATCTTGATCCCACAGATAGCAAGCACACCTTTGCAGATAAACGATATTGAAGCTAATTCCTTAAGGATCGATTTTGTTAGACACGATCTTATTGCGGTGGAAACACATCTTCCCGTCACCTTGTTTTTTCCACAAGAATTTTGCTCCTTTCTAAATCCAGAGAGTTGTATCCTAGAAACAACAGATTGTGTCAAGCATGTGAATGGGATCAATATTTTAAACGAACCCCTTTATGCAAGGGGGGTGAGCAAGCTCTTTTTAGATGTAGTGCGCGATATGATGCAACTCCAAATCCTCGTAACCCCAAATTCTGGCATCGAATCGCTCGGATGGAGCGTCCAGTTCGCTAATCCTAAAAGTCTTGAAGATGAGTATGTCGCAAGACTTAAAAGCGAGATTACAAACAAAGAGCCTAATGAGTTTCACCTTCTCCTCAAAGAAATCTACTGGAGAAACCGCTTTAGAAGCTACATGAGCCGGATCGAACTTTATACCCAAGATGGGACAAAGCTCGACCTTAACATCCAGCTTGAAAAAAACGCTATAAAAGTGGTTAAAAATGAATCCTAAACATATCGTCTTATTAAAAAGCCATCTAGCCAAAATGGGAGGGGCCGAGAAATATGCGCTTAGGCTGGCGAGCTTTTTTAAAGAAAAAACGGCTGTCACCATCCTCTCCTCTGGACCCACTGTTCTTTCTGATATTTCCATCCTTACCGAAAAGTGTTCCCTCTTAAGCTTTTTACACACCCTTGAGTTTGATAAATGGTGCACCCAAAAAATCAAAGAATTAAATCCCGATGTGATCTTCGGGCTCGATCGCAACCGGTATCAAACTCATATCCGTGCGAGCAACGGAGTCCATGCGGCTTATCTGGAACATCGAGCAAAAAATGAGGGATTACTTAAGGGTTTAGAATTTAAGATAAATCCCCTTCACAGAATCCTCCTAAAACTTGAAAAAGAGGGGTTTGAACATCCCGGCCTGCAAAAGCTCTTCACGAATTCCCATATGGTCAAAGAAGAGATTCTCAAATTCTACAATGTGAGTCCCCAAAAAATAGAAGTGATCCACAATGGGGTCGAATGGCAAGAGATGCAAAAGGATTTTGATCTATGGCCTGAGAAAAAAGATACCAAGGCCCCTTTCCAGTTCCTCTTTCTAGGGCATAATTACAGGCGTAAGGGGCTTGATAAGTTATTACTGGGACTGAGCCTGCTTAAAGAAAAAGAGTGGCATCTTAGCGTTGTAGGCAAAGAAAAAAATATCGAAGATTTCGTCAAGCTAGCCAAAAAGCTCGCTCTTGAAAAAAAGGTGACCTTCTTTGGACAGAAACCCAACATCAAGTTTTTCTATCAGATCGCAGATTGCCTAGTCATCCCTTCTTTCTATGATCCCTTTGCCAATGTCACCGTAGAGGCACTTGCGATGGGATTATTCGTTGTCTCTTCCAAAACAAACGGCGGCCACGAGATAATAAATAAAGAAAACGGGGCCGTAATTGAAGACCTCTACAATCCTGAGTCGATTGCCGCCTCTTTAGCTATTGCGCTTGAGCACCCAAAAACACGAGGGAGCTCTCAAAACATTAGAAATTCTGTGAAACATCTCGATTTTGCCACTCAACTCCCCTTTTTCTATGCATCTCTTTAGTTATCTAGCTTTGCGTATTGCCACTTTCCCTGTTATTTTTCTCCCCTACAAAGCTGTACATAGAGTTGGAAAGGTCTTAGGATCTATTGCCTATTATTTAATGCCCAGTTTTAGAAAACGGGCCCTTTGCAATCTTTCCTACGCAGGGCTAGCTGACAAATACGCAAAAGAGTCGTTTCAGAATTTAATGATCAATTGCCTCGAATACGCAAAGCTAGCCCGAGAAAAAGATATCTCAAAAATAGCTGTGTGTGAAAACCCCGAGGTAGCTCAAAGCTATATCGACAAGGGGCAAGGGGTGATTTTTTTCTGCGGTCATCAGTCCAACTGGGAGATCTTGTTTTTAGAAGGGACAACCAGGATGCCCGGCGTTGCCATTGGCAGGCCCATAAAGAACAGATACCTCTACAATTGGGTGCTCAAGATGAGACAAAAGTTTGGCGGCAAAATTGTCCCAAAAGAACAAAGCGTTAAAGAGGGCTTGCGCGCTCTAAAAAAAGGGATGTTCTTAGGCATCGTCGGCGATCAAGGAATGCCCGATAGCGGCTACAGCTCCCCTTTCTTTGGAAGGATTGCGTGGACATCTCCTTTGCCAGCTTTACTCTCCCAAAGAACAGGAGCTCCTGTTTTTGTGGCAACGACGAGGAGAGAGAGGGGGAAGTACATTATCCATTACTCTGATCCAATTATGCCGTGCGAGGGGATGATGGAGAGGATGCTTGGGTTATTTGAGGAAAGTGTGAGAAAGTCCCCCGGAGAATGGCTCTGGCAGCATAACCGGTGGAAGCAGCAATCGGCAGACAAGCTCAAACGGAAATTTCGCCACGAAACCATTGCTGTTATTAGTGAAGAAGAGGTGGATTTACAGGAATTTAGGCAGATTTATCCGACTGAAACCATTAAGCTTTTCACCCCTGAGGAATATGAGGTGGAGAAGATGCGTTATAAGCTCGTTTTTAATCTTACAAGTAGGAAGGTTGCTAGAAAAGACGCCTTTACAATAATCAACTTAAGTAGGGAAAATAGGAGCCTAACGGACTTATTGACCGAATGCCGAATTTCATCTGCGCAGAGTGAAGACTGAGAGGCAGAGGTCGCAGAGAAGAAAGGGAAAGAATATAAATAAAATATAAGATTGTCCTAATATTTTATTTTTATTCTTTCCCTCTTCCTCAGCGTCCTCTGCGGCTCAGTCTTCACTCTGCGCAGATGAAATTCAACTACCAGCCAATAAGACTGGAAACCACATACACTTATGCCGAAAGAACGATTCTATACAGACCAACCCCTCTCCCCCCACGCTGAGATCACTCTCACCGGTGATGAGGCCCACCACTTATTTCGTGTGATGCGCGCCAAACCCGGCGATACAGTAGAGCTTATCAATGGGAAAAATGTCCTAGCCCACGCAACAGTAAAAACCAACTCTCTGCATATAGATTCTATTGAAACCAACCAAAGCAACGCCACAATCATCCTCGCACAAGCCATTCCCCGTTTTAACAGGCTCGAGTATATCTTAGAAAAATGCACAGAGCTAAACGTGTTAGAGTTTTGGCTTTTCCCTGGAATGCTCAGCGAAAAAACCACATTTACCGACAACCAAAACCAGCGGATGGCCCACCTTCTCATCGCCGCCATGAAACAATCAGGAAGACTTGATCTCCCTACAATCCATCTCAAACCCCCTCTTTCTTCCTGGAAGTTCAACAAACCCCTTCTTTTCGGCGATACAAGCCCCCTAGCACCTCATATCACCACCCTGCCCAAGCCTCACCCCTCCTTAATCATCATAGGCCCAGAAAGCGGCTTCCACCCCCAAGAACACACCCTCCTCCATGCCCACGGGCAAGGAGTCAAGCTAAGCACTAACATCCTCCGCGTCGACACCGCAGCCATCGCCGCCACAACCCTCCTAGGAGAATAATTATGGATATGCCGTTTCATCAAGAGCAGATAGATTTTATGATGAGTTTAACTCTATACCCTTTTTCTAATTAGCGGATGATAAACGCCTTGATCAATGATTTCTAATAAACGAAGAGCAGCGTGATTAGGATTTCTATCTCCAGATTCCCAGGCTTGCACAGTTTTTAAACTCACATTTAAAACTTTTGCAAATATGCCCTGAGAGTAATTTCGTCTGCTTCTTATGTTCTTAATTTTTTTAGGGCTGTATTCTTCTGGAGGTTCTGGAATTTCAATAAGTTCAGATTTTAAGGTTATCTTGCCTTCTTGATGGGCAATGATTTCTTTAAGTCCTTTTTTTAAATCTTTGTATAGTTTTCCCATAATTACCTCCTCTTTATAATATCAACTAATTCCTTAAATTCTTTCTTTTCATTTGGCCTAAGGTCCTCTTTTTCATTCTTTGAGTAGATGGTAATAAGGTAGATTTTTCCTATATGTACATCATGAAAATAATAACACACCCTAAAACCACCGCTTTTACCTTTGGAAGCAGACTTTAACCTCGTTTTTCTTAGACCTCCAGTTCCCTGGATTATATCGCCCATGTCAGGGTTTTCAGCAATTAAGCGCTTAAATGCGTCAAAATCTTCTATGTTAAGCTTCCGCGTTCTAACAAGCATCAATATTTTCTTCGCAAACCCCGAAATTTGTACTATTTCTCTATTCATCAGTATACCACAATGTAGGATATTGTAGTCAATATAAGAATATAAACTCAAGAACTTATTTTTATTAAAGGCTATTCAATGGCAATGTAGACTTAGTGACAACACCTCCGCGTCGACACCGCAGCCATCGCCGCCACATCCCTCCTCGAGTTGATGAGCTCCCATTAACTGACATACTTCCGCTAGTATTAGCTGACATTTTATTCTCCTTTTTAATTTCAAATGGTAATTTTTTTTGGAGAAGAGGAAGAGGAAGGGGAAAAGATCGGTTACGCATACGGTTACGGTTACGTGGGAAGGTTCCGAAAGCCGTAACCGTAACCGTATGCGTATGCGTAACCGATCTTCTCCCCCCTCCTATCCGATATAACCTAATCGTTTTAAAACGGCATAAGTACGATCACTGTCTACTTGCCCAACGCCTGAAAGAATTTCAGTTGTTTTTCCTGGATGTTTAAAATCCTGTACATAACTAAAGACAGCCGAGCGATA
>JABDAY010000037.1 GCA_013288895.1 Chlamydiota bacterium
TTTATATGATGTTCTTGATTTCAGAGGTTCATCCCTTTGTTGATGGAAATGGAAGATGTGCCCGCATCATGATGAATGCAGAACTAGTAAGTAAAAATCAAGCGCGGATCATCATTCCGACTGTTTTCAGAGATAACTACCTTTCAGCTCTCAAGGCTCTGACTCATCAAAATAGACCTGATGCGCTGATTAGCGTTCTCGATTTCGCACAAACGTATACCGCTCTCATCGATTGGAGTGATTTCAAAAAAGCCCATGCAATGCTTTTAGCAACTCATGCTTTTGAAGATTCAAATACCGCCGAGCTAATGGGAAATAGGCTCACGTTACCCTGAAAATTGCGCAGCAATTTTTTTGGGAGTGCTGCAATTTATCTACCCAGGCCTTGCGGCCTGGGCTGTATCATGACGGCCCGTTGGGCCTAAGATTATATTAACAAGAGAGCGAAGACAAACGCGAAGAGGGAGAAGGACTCCACGATTCCGAGGGCGGCGAAGCATTTGCCGATGATGGCGGGTTGCTTGGCAGAGGCTTGGATCCCGGAGGCTGCGCACATCCCTTGGTAGATGGAAGAGAACATGAGGGCAAGTCCGACGGAGATGCCGATGCCTACACCCCCCATTGCGGAAAGCTTGCCTGCTGTGATGCTATTTTTCATCAGAAGCATTAGGACGAAGCCATAGATCGATTGGGAAGAGGCCATCGCCGACATACCAATAAATTTTCCGTGGTTCTCTTCTACTCTGCTCATCACAGCGTGGGAGGCCATCCCCCCGATACCGCAGCCAATCGAGCTTCCAATGCACGCAAGGCCAAGAACAAGGGCTGGGCCAACCATATCAAAATTCATACTTTCCATAAAATCACTCCAATTTAATCTTTTTTAGTGGGTTAAATAATTTGCCATTTCCATCAAAGGAATAATGATACCATTCAAGGAAATTAAGACGAAGCCCATGTATCACACCTGCCATGATTCCAAGTAAGATATTCACGGCATGACCGACGATAGTCGCAAATATTCCTGCAACAAGTCCTATGTACTGGCCAATTCCATTAAAGGTGTCTGCCATGATCGATCCTGCAAGACCAAGCGCGTAGAGACGCAAGTAAGAAAGGACATCGGCAAATACCTGAACCAGGTTGGGGATCTCACCAAGACCCTTGAGCCTCTTTTGTATCAAGGCCAAAAGGATCGCGCCCCCAATTCCCCCATAAATCAGCTGAAGGCCAATCTCCTTTCCATGCTGGATTTGGATCAGCGGCGTAGCATTTAAAACGGTGGGAAAATAGAGGTACCCCCCAATCAAAAATGTCACCCAACCAATAGCTGACCAGTTGCGTCTTAGGTAGCGCAGTAAGGAGATCGAGACGTGAACAATCCCTACAATCAGGGAGAGCTCCAAAAGGACATCACGCGAGTAGTCACCGACCACCTCGTTAGTTAAGGAGATTTCACTAAGAGTTGGGGCCACGGCCTGCATATGCCCTTTTGCTTTGAGGGCCGCCAAGTGTTCCACAATAGAGATCTCGCCCAAAAAGCTCTTGGGATTTATCGCTACGCCAAAGTAGGCCCCTGCGAGGACACCCCATACGATGCATGCTACAGAAAGGATGAGGAAAAGATTTAAGAACCTCTTTTTAGCGCCGTGTAAATTCGGGAATTTCCATTTACATACTAGGGCTACCAGAAGATATAGCAAACCGTACCCCGCATCATTGACAATCATGGCAAAAAAGAGGACAAAGGCCCAAAAAACAAAGGTCGATGGGTCCTTATCTGTTATAGCAGGGATATCGTAAATCTTTACTAGATCCTCCCCTATGCGAGAAGTTCCTCGATTTTCCATACATGTAGGAACCTTATCTATCTCTTCAATTAAAACTTCCTCGCAATGGATCGACATCCCTTCAATGAGTGCGAAAAGGGAAGAAACCCTATTTTCCGGCACCCAGGCTTCAATAATAAATACTGAAACATTCTGCAAAGGATAGGCTGCATCTTGTTTTGCCCTTTTGAGATGGTGCTCATTTAAAAGCTCTGTCAAAATACGCCCAAGAAAATCGATATGGCCGGCAAACTCTTTAAGCTCGTGTTCCATTCGATGAACTGATTCTTTAACTTCAGACAGTTGTGATTTGAGCTCTCCAAGAGGTCTGTCGATCCTCATCTCAATCATATCGGGATAGGTCGTTCGCTCTGGATTAATTGTGATAAAGTAATCGAGGTCATACTCTGTCCCTACATAAATCACTTCATCGCCAAAATTTGCCTTATGGCTTTTGGACTCCTTCATAGCAAAGAACTGGATCTTTTTCTTGCCATACTTTTCAATATATTCTATCTCTTCCCGGGAAAAATCGCCAAAAGGGGAAACTCGAGCAATCTCCACCCGCAAAAGACGTATCTCCTCCAATTGTTTTTCAACCTCTTTATCATAGAATAAAACTTTTCCACACACCTCCAGGGCATAGTCTAAATCCCCTCCGCCCACATAAGGTTTTTTTATAGGAAGTTTCTTCAAGATTTTTAAGACATGGATGATCTGAACGATATTCTCGCTAACCTCGACACTCTTTTTACTACTTAATGTAATAAATTCTAAAAAACCTTGTTCTTGCGCGCGGTTGAAGAACTTGTCCAGATCTTCATTTGCTCCAAGGATTAAGTACTTTCTTAAATTTACAATCATCTTTGCATCATCTTCTTTTTTGCTATTTTTGCTTGAGATACAGCAGCAAGTTGCTGGTCACCCAAAAATATCTTAATCTTTTTAATGTTTTCTACAGCTCGGGGAATCATGATTTTTTCAAATAAATTCACCCTAATAGAGACTTCCCTAAGCTCTTTTTCAAGTGCTCGCTTTTTTTCTTTTGCAACGTTGATCTTCTCTTTTAAAACAAGGAGCTTCTTTACCCCTCCAGATGCTGCTTCAAGCCACACTGGAGCATCAAAAAGGAAATAATTCTCCTCTTCAAAAATCACATCCTTAAATACAGGGATCTCTACGCCGGCAATATTTTCATATTCTTTAAGAGTCTCCTTAACCTTAACAAGTGAAAATAGATCCGTTGCAGCTCGATCAGAAAAAAGAAGGGCATATTTCTTGACCCCTTCCTCAGCAACTTCCATCAAGTTAGTGAACTCCTCTATCTCCTGGCTTACCAAATTCACTTCCAGCTGGAGCATCGCTTTCTTAAGTTGCAGGGTCGGCAAATACTTCCGCAGCTGCGTCAGCTTCACCTGTTGATCTCTAAGCTCGGTCTTGGTCAACTTAATCATGCGTAGCTACCTCTTATAAGAGAAGATCGGGCACGCACGCGGGCACGGGCACGGGCACGACTCCGGAGGGAGAAGAAGCCTTGAGCCATTCTTTCTTTCGTGCCCGTGCCCATGCCCGCGTGCGTGCCCGATCTTTTTCTTTTTTTCATGGCCAATACTTATCTACTAATGTTTGCTTGATTCCCACTTCATTCTTCTCGAAGCATTCGGCAAGGGTTTTCCACCCGAGGTCGAGGGCTTCTTCGAGGGTGTAATTTACCTGCAAGTTCATCATCCGATCTTCAAAGAGTTTTGAGTAATGGAGGAGCTTTTCATCCCAGCGCGAGATCTTAAAGCCCATGCTTTGCCTCTCCCTTGCCTTTTTTGACTCTGCATAAAGGCGGATCTGAGCATTCGCTATATCGCCATGATCTTCTCTTGTCACTTTTCCGATCACTTGCTGTTTTAAGCGAGAAAGGGAACCGAATGGATCTATCCGGCCATCATGCAAGTAAAACTGCCCTTCAGTGATATAGCCGGTGTTATCTGGAATGGGATGGGTAACATCTCCCCCGGGCATGGTCGTCACTGAAATGATCGTGATCGATCCGCTACCGTCAATATCGACCGCTTTCTCATAGCGCGCGGCAAGATCTGAATAAAGGGATCCAGGATAACCTCTATTAGAAGGGACCTGGTCCATTGTGATCATGATCTCTTTAATCGCATCAGCAAAGGCTGTCATGTCTGTGAGAAGAACAAGGACGTTCTTGTCATGGACTGCAAAGTTTTCTGCGCACGCAAGGGCCATGTCGGGAACGAGGATACATTCCACAGCTGGATCGGTTGCTTTGTGGATAAACATGATCGTCTTTTCAAGGGAGCCCGATTTTTCTGCATTATCAATAAAAGCTTGGTAATCATCGAATCGTAATCCCATTCCCCCAATGATAACGACATCTGCGTCCGTTTGATTGGCAATACGCATGAGGAGCTGGTTATAAGGCTCGCCCGCAATGGAAAAAATGGGGATCTTTTGCGATTTAACAAGGCAATTAAAGACATCGATCATAGGAATATTCGTCCGCACAAGATCTCTTGGAATGATCCTTCTTACCGGATTAAACGAGGGGGTTCCAATCTCTTTTGGCTCTCCAATAATCATAGGCCCATTGTCTATCGGCTCCCCTGCGCCATTCAACCTCCTTCCAAAGAGTGCATCGCTCCATGTTGCCTGCATGTCACGAGCTAAAAAAGTGACCCTGTCACTCGTGGAAATACCACGAGTATTTTCAAAAGCCTGGAGAGTCACCTTATCCCCCTCTATCCTAAGAACAGAGGCGTATAGGCTCCTTCCATCATTTTTCTGAATACGAGCAAGCTCGCCTAAACTCACATCTTTTGCGAGGACAGTGATTAGATTGCCTCTCATATCCATAATTCTGTCGTAGACTTTTTTCATATTTTCCCCCGGATGTGGGTTAATGCCGCGAGGTAGCGTTCTGATTTATAAGGCATAAAATTCAAATTCTTGATCTCATTTTGAAGCTCCAAAAAGTAGAATCTTGCATCATCATGCGATTTAAACTCAAAATGGGTATCAAAAATCTGATTAATGAGTTTAAATAACTCTATTTGCCGCTCTAAAGGGCAGTAAGCATCTTCTTTATCAAAAGCATTTTGCTGCAAATAGGCAAACTCATACGCTTCAGATTTTAAATAGGTGACCATATCCTGGAGGGAGATCCCCTCCTCTCCGACAACTTCCATCCTTTTGCCAATGTCATCCCCTTCTTTTAAATAGAGAGCCGCCCTTTTAACCATTTTTCCCCAACCAGGAGCGCGCCCTTCAAGTTCATGACTTACCTCATCGATATATTTTGTCCATGATATGAGAGGGTCAATTGCTGGATAGCGACGCGCATCAGATCTGGCTCGTGAAAGGCCGAGGAAAGCCCCCACAACAGAAAGGGTGGCTTGGGTCACAGGTTCCTCAAAATTCCCTCCCGCAGGAGAGACTGTCCCTCCAATGGTCAAGGTTCCCACTTTTCCATTTTTAAGCTCAAGAACCCCTGCTCTTTCATAAAAAGCTGCGATACGTGAACCTAAATAAGCAGGAAACGCCTCTTCACCCGGAATCTCTTCCAATCTTCCAGACATTTCCCTCATTGCCTGAGCCCATCTTGATGTTGAGTCGGCAAGAAGGAGAACGTCGAGCCCCATTTGCCTGTAATACTCTGCAATAGTAGCCCCCATATAGATAGAAGCTTCTCTTGCACTCACGGGCATAGAAGAGGTGTTGCAAATGATCACTGTACGATTGATCAAAGGCTCATTTGTATGAGGATCGGTTAAATGGGGGAAAGTGCGTAAAACCTCGACAACTTCTCCTGCCCGCTCACCGCAAGCAACAGAAATCACAATATCGACAGATGAATATTTCGATAAATGGTGCTGCATCACCGTTTTTCCAGCGCCAAATGGGCCAGGAGAACAAAAAGTCCCCCCTTTAATCACCGGAAATTGGGTATCAAATATACGCAGCCCCGTATCCATCATTTTTTCCCCTTTTGTCTTTTCTCCGACATAAAGTGGGATCTTAATGGGCCATTTTTGAACCATCGTGAAATGGTGTTCCACACCTTTTTCGTCAACGGCCTTGGCAACCACTGCATCAATCGTGTGAGAGCCAGGTTTAATAACCCACGTGATGGTGTAATGTCCATAATGGGTAAAGGGAACCATGATCTCATGATGAAATCTCCCTTCCATGGTGTAGCCTAATGAATCGCCGCGAGTGAGAATATCGCCCATTTTTGCCGTAGGATGGTAATCCCAATGTTTTTGTCTATCCAAAGGCTCCATATAAACGCCACGCACCAAGAAAAGACCTGCAGCGTCTGCTACCTTCTCCAAAGGGTTTTGGAGTCCATCAAAAATCGATGTCAAAAGGCCAGGCCCGAGCTCTGCCTCAAGAAGATGGGTTGAAAAAGAAACGGGGGTGCCAAACTTTATCCCGCGCGTATCTTCAAATACCTGGATTTTCGCTTCATTCCGGGCAATTTCAATGACCTCCCCTTTCAGATAAGTATTGCCCAAATTTACCATGGCAACTTCCCCTTGCCGGATGTTGCCTTCAAACTCCACTTGAATGAGATTTCCAAAGGCTTTTACAACTTTACCGTGTGTTTTCATAGTTTTTCGCTCGCTTTAATTGTGTCTAAAATCATCAGCCCTTTTTCTTCATCAAGCTCGTTCCATTGCTCTACTATCATTAGCTTAGCGATATAAGCCAAGACCCAATCGATAGAAAAAGAGGGATGTTCCACTAGTTCGTCAATTTTATTAAATCTCCAGGTCTGAACCGCCTTATATTGCTGCCAGGGATCTTGGCCGCAAGAAAGATAGACCTGCTTTAAATCGATGTATTCTAAAGGAGGTTCATAGTTTTTTTCATCTTTTTGCGCTAAAATCTGTGCAACAATCGGATCTTTTAAATCTTCAAACTGCAGCTCTTTAATCACATCCTTGCCTGTCTGCTTTGCACGAAGGGCTAGCATGACAAGCCTCCACTCCCTCTCAAACGTCAAATACCGTTTTAAAAAACCCTCGTTTGTTTCTGTCTCCTCAACAAAAAACCTACTGAGCAGCTCAGGGAAATATTTTAATCTCTGGGAAGGAGTTTCATACTTGTCCAAAAAATCAAAAACATAAAGAGGAAAAATATTATGGGTTAGGAGAGCCTCATCGAGCTCTTTTTCATTTAAGTTCCCTCTAGCGTCAATGTGCTCCTCCAAAGTCAGGGCGCGGATATTATTAATATCGACAAACCGCCTTAAAACCTTGGCTTTTTCCATATCCTCTTTAGTAAGATTAACTGCGAGCCTAGCAAAAAGCTCTTCCGACGTGATGTCAGGAATATGCCCTAATTCAAGAGGAGGAAGGGAGGGTGCCAAAAAATAATAATTCACTAAGCCCTCTTCCCAAATAGCATTTCGCGGAAATCCTTCCGGATATAACGAGAGACAAGCTCTCTTAAAGCAACATCGCTCACATCAATCGTAATATTGTCCTTATGCAACTTTACCTCTACTCCACCTTCAATATTGCTTAGCAAAACACTTTTTTCTCTTAAACGGGCAAGGATTTTTTCCCCTAAAAGTGTATTGACATCTCTCGCAGGTACGGCAGCAGGAATATAAACGCTTAGGTCGGCATTGATCCCATCTTTTTCAAGAGCAGTCGTAACCGCTTCTATTAACCTTGCGAGGAGGACAGGTTCTTTAATGTTTTTCCCAAACACAGAAGCAAGTTCTTTATTGAATAGCTTCTCCTCAATCGATTCCTTCAATATTTCAATAGTTTGCTTGCAAGCCGCATTTAAAGCAGCCTGAAAAATATTTTTTTGCCTCTCTTCAAAATCTCTAGCATCGGCATGGAGCCCTTCGACTTCTTTTTTAGCTTCCGAGATCAGAAGAGCTGCTTTCTCCTGTGCACGCGCTACAATCTCCTCCGCTTCCTTTCTCGCAGGATCAATTGTTTCTTTCTTTAACAGGTCGCAAATTTTTTTGACCTTATCATTTCCAGTTTCAATGCCTTTCATGGTTTACCTCTGACATAAGTTATTTGCCATAGGAGAATATTTTTCAATGGCTATTTTCGTTTTGATGTAGTATTAAGTATTTTAAGAGGTGATTATGAAAAGGCTTATGATTGTTCTTTTACTCGGAGCAGCTCCGCTGCTTGCAAAAAATTGCGACAAGATTAGCGATCTCGCAGATAATACCGAAGCTTTGTATCGCGAAGGGGCTTGTGCTAGTGACGGAGCTTATACAGCTCTTGGCCTTTCGATGCTAGGATGGGGAGCGGGTTTAGCTGTAGGGATTGGGGTGCTCGCAGCTGTCTTACATCAAAGTACAGCACACAGTCACTAGAGAAGAAGAAACGCAAAACGCAAAACAAAAATCGCAAAACAGAAGAAACGAAAGAGAAATATGACAGCGTTAGCCGTGGCCTTAGCTCTTTGTTTTACTCCCCCTGTAGATTGGCAAGAGGTCGATGCTAAATATTTAGCTCCAAGCGTAAAGTCAGGGTATCTTTGCAAAGGGAAAAAGGGGTTTTGCCCCTCGCTCAATCTCGCCGTTGAAAAAATTGTGTCGGACCAGGAACACTATTTAAAGTCGGTGAAAAAAATCCACGAAATGAATCCTCAAAACCGGTGGAGAAATCTCGGCCCCTTCAAAACTAGGGAAGGTGATGGTGTCCTCACAGAAATTGACACGAAAAATAAACTCGGCGATGTCCGCCTCCTACAAATGATCCTCGTTAAAGACGGGTATGCCTATGTCTTGACAGCATCTGCCCTCAAAGATGAATTCGCCGACCACTACAAAGAATTCCAAGAATCCTTCAAAAGCTTTCAAATAAAAAAAGAAGACTTATAGGTTTGGGTGCGCGGCGTTATACGCTTTTATAAGCTTATCAAGCTGTACTCTCCAGTCTTGTTCCGGGGGTTTCATTTTTCTGGAGCTGGAATAACGTATGATTCGCTCTCTCCAAGCTGCCGTCCATTGAGGATTTTTCCAAGGCGCTTCCACCGGCACAAAACTCCACTCATAAAGGTGACGGTTCTTCTCCACATCCTCACGAAGAAGGCTCCCTTGTTTGAGAAATTTTTCTAGCTCCAAGGGTTCATCTTCGTCGTCACAATCCATGTAGCGGTTCTCAATCAGGTCTTCTTCCGCCCCATAGTCTTTAGTCGGTTTTTTCAAATGAATAAATTTCACCGATTCAGAAACGAGGTTTGGCATCATTTGAAAACATCTATATAATCTTCTCAGCTCCGCGCTCGTTGTATGATGCGCAGCTACCCCATATTTACCAAGAATTTCATCGATATTGAGCGGAACCGGCGCTTCCCCCTCACTTACGATATTTAAACTGAATATAATCTGCAATAGGGGGAGCCCCTCTTTCTTTCTTTTGAAGTTTTCAAATAATATATTTACAATAGCGCTTTTACAGAGCCCTTTTAATTTATTGCTACTCACCACTTTTTCAATGACTCTACCCTCGAGAGTTTTAGGGGTCCCCTCAACAGTTCCCATAGCATCACATACTAACATATCTTTTAAAGGCGACTTTTCCTGAGCAAGTATTTCTATTACCGTACCCCACCCTGCATGGGTAGCTCCATAAACCATTACTTGAGTATTTTCTCCACAAATATCAGTAATCGATTTCGAATTAACAATTAGTCTTACATTACAATCAGCTACCATAATCCATACCTATAATACAGTTTATTTGCAATATTATATCAATTTAAAATATTAGTCAACACTTTTAAAAATCATTAAAATATTTATTATATATATGCGCGAGCTTGAAGAATTTACCATCAAATGCTTCCCAATAAAACGAGAATCATTTATCGTGAACGGATCAAAATAACCCTGAAGGTTTCAGATGAGAGCTTTAATCATTTTGGCATTACTTGCCACTCCCCTTTATGCAGATGTTAGCGGCGAAGACGAAGAGACTGCTCCTATTTCTCAAGAACAAGAGGTTCAACCTGAGCCTGCGCCTGTAGAGCAAGCTGCACCGGAAACCGCTCCTCCTCAGACCATAGAAAAAGAGGAAGGGACAACTCCAGTTGTCGAAGTAGAAGTCTCAAAGCTTCCTGAAGACGCAAAAAATAAAAGCACCACTAACTGGGGCAATATTATTATGGCAACTGCCGCTATCGTTGTTGCTGTCGTCGCGCTTATCCTCGTGGGGCAAAACCATGGACACAACAAGTAAACGCAAATCGCAAAACGCAAATCGCAAAACGGAAGAAAGGGGGAAGGCGTTAAAATTGCTTCGCAATAAAAAAAGCCCCCTCCCCTCTTTCTTTCTTCCGTTTTGCGTTTTTTGTTTTGCGTTTTGCGTTTCTCTTCTCCCTGGTTGCGGGAAGTCGTGCTACACGACTGACCACATTAAAGGCGAGCTTGGCTCTTCCAGGCTGGTCTATCGGGCTCCTGATCCTGTTAATGGGATCGATTTTGAGATTCTGAAGACAAAGTCGGGGTCTCATTTATATTTAATTGTACATTCTAGGCCGGTATCGCAAGCAGCGAGTGCTGTGTTTGACGTTGATGGGAAAATACACAATGTGGCCCTGCTTAGGCATGAGGGGGGGCAGAGAATGCTCGTTGCCGATGCGGAAATTGTGGAAATTTTAAGAAAAAGCAAAAAGGTTATCATCGGGCTTGAAGGCTACTTGGCTCAAATCGATGGAGGAGAATTTGAAAAATATTATCAGAAAATGCAAAAACCTTTTTTTATATCAAATCCATTTCGCCTTCCATTTTAAAGGCTTTTTCGTCATAATGAGGTTATACCCAATTGTTCAACTTAATTGGGTATATACACCGAGGTTTATATGAGCAAGTTAGATCAGCTAAAGAAGATGACAACAATTGTTTCGGATACTGGGGAGTTTGAAGAGATTAAAAATTATCACCCCACCGATGCGACTACAAATCCTTCCCTAATCCTTGCTGCTTCTGACAAGCCTGAATACCACTACTTAGTCGAAGATGCCCTTAAGTACGGAAAGAAAAATGCAAAAAACTCATCAGAAGAACTCACTCTTGTCATAGACAAAGTTTTCATTAACTTTGGACTGGAAATATTGAAAATTGTTCCAGGAAGAGTCTCTACAGAGGTAGATGCCAGGCTCTCCTTTGATGTTGAAGGAAGTGTAAAAAAGGCCAGAGCTCTCATAGCGCTTTATGAAAAAGAGGGAATTAAGAGAGAAAGAATCCTCATCAAGTTAGCCTCTACCTGGGAAGGAATTAAAGCTGCCGAGCAACTCGAAAAAGAAGGGATCCACTGTAATATGACCCTCCTCTTTAGCCTACCACAGGCCATTGGATGCGCTGAGGCAAAAGCAACCCTCATTTCCCCCTTTGTAGGAAGGATTTTAGATTGGTATAAAAAGGCAGAGGGGAAAGACTCCTATCCCCCAGCAGAAGACCCCGGCGTTAAGTCGGTCACGATTATTTACAATTACTATAAACATATGGGCTATAAAACCGTTATCATGGGCGCAAGCTTTAGAAACAGCGATGAAATACTAGAACTTGCCGGCTGCGACCTTTTAACGATCGCCCCTAAATTCCTCGAAGAGCTCCAAAAGGCGGAGGGCCCAGTTCCCCGCAAATTAGATCCACAAGTAGCTAAGGCTATGAAGATTGAGAAAGTCGAGCTCGATGAAAAAAAGTTCCGTCTTATGCTTTGCGAAGATGCCATGGCTGTCGAAAAGCTTCATGAAGGGATCCGCACCTTCGCCAAAGACCTTGTTAAACTAGAAAAGAAGATCCAACTCTCTCTAAATTAGCATGTTAGACATATTTTTATATATATAAAAATTTATTGACTTTAAAGATTAAACTTTGTATAATTAAGGGAAATACATAGATTTTACTTGAAAGATTTATCAGATATATTATTAATAAAAAAATTAAAAAGGAGAAAACATAATGTCTTCAATTAACTATACCGGTTCAGCAGAAATAATAACAGGATCAGGATCAATATCCTTAGCAGAGCTTAACGCTGCAGTATCAGCAACAGCACTACCGACTGCACTGTCTATGCTCATATACAGTAACCACCCCCAAAATTCTGCTGCCGCAGCGGGTGATGCGCAATCCGCCGCTACTACTCCAACCAGAACAGTACAAAAATGCAATTCACCTAAAGAAAAACTAGAACAAACACAAAGACTTATACAAAAGAAGAAACAAATAGAACTAATGCTAACAAATTCTCAGAATGAATTCCGAAAGTGTTTGGAAAATAGAAATCTCGGAGATGAGAATAATACAAAAAGACTATGCGCCTTGCCTCAAGAAATAGGCTCTTTAATGGATCAACTTCTTCAGGTTACAAGACAACTTCCAGCTGATTTAAAGTAAAATTTCTCGTTCGCATCGTCTCCGTGAGCTATAGGGGCTCACTCGCGATGTCTTCACTATGCTTTATTTGCCTCATACTGCATCCCAGTGTTTTTTAGCACACCATGAAATGTACAGTCTGAATCAAATAACTTGGAAGGAGGGGGGGGGGCCGCTGGCGCAAGGGAATGTCGCGTAAGCAGCCCCTGGCTGCTTACGCGCTATTCCCTTGCGCCAGCGGCCCCCCCCCTTCGTGTGTCAACCTTGCTAAAAGCCAGCCCCTTTACTTTTTAACCACCTACCCCTTTCAGACATACTTCTGAACTAGTGCTAAAAAGCATCACAATAGGGCTTAAAAAACACTTTATAACATATTGCAGATCTGTTGGTTAGGAGAGCGCTCTATCGAGCCCAAATTCTTCCCATGAACCAAAACCTTATCTTGACTTTAACTCACTAAATTTGTATTATATAGTAAATAAAACACTAATTTTATTAATATAAAACGGAGAAAAATATGAGTTTATCCCCCGCTGCTCTTGCAGCTCCAACAGTGCAAACATCCTCTGAGAAACTAACTTTTTTAGAGAAAACAAAGAGTGCTCTAATGGCAAGAAGAGAGATTCTCGTAAGAAGAAAAGAGCTTTATGACTCGACTCTCCGGGAAGCACCCACTTATAACGTCACCCCACACCCAGCTTTAGCCCAACAAAGTTCAAAGATTGGACAACAAATTGAAACCAACCAGCAACAACTAGCTTCCATCCAGCTACTACTCAATCGGGACGTAGCTGTATTTGGTCCAAAAAATCTCTCAGACCTAAAACTGCAAGAACAGGTCCTTATAAACAGAAAAAGGCTTTATCAGGCGGCCCTTGGATTCAGCGGCTACCCACCTTTAGTAGCAGAGCAAAATTCAGTGATTGAACAAGAAATTAAAGCCAACAGGCAACAACAAGCTTCAACCCAGGTACTAATCAAACTGCACGTGGCTGTATTTGGTCATTTGACTTAAAAGCCATAATCCTTCATAGTTTAAACCGTATTCAAAAAAAGGAGGGAATATGTGCTGCTGTTGTTTCAAGTTCGGAAGAAAAAATAGAGATCACCAAACAGTTCAGGCGCCGTCTTTGCAAGTTAATCCAAGTCCTAAGGATAAAAGTCCAAATCCAGTAACTCAGGTGGCCTTAACCAATCTCAATCCGCTTACGCCAACTAATACCCCTGCTAGGGAACTCCAAGGGGATAGATTTACTGATGTGCCGCTAACCCCATCCTCTGCTATTGTATCTCTAGCAAAAGCCCAGGACGCTGAACTCCCCCCCGGAATACCGGTTCTCCCTCCTGCATCGGATCTAACACCTCCAGAAGTCGTCCAAAAAGCTGAGCATTCCCCAAACTCCCCTTCTGTGTCTCCAGTAAGGACCCCAGACGCTGACGACCTTGAATACGACGAATACGACGACCTCTCCTCTTCAATGTACGCTAGTATGCAGCACGAAAAAACGCAGTAAATAGAGGCAGCTCGTAAAACTCCTTGCCTTAGAACCTGTTTAAAATCTTTAAGAAAATTTAAGATCGGTTACGCATACGCATACGGTTACGGTTACGGGAATAAGATCGGTTACGCATACGGTTACGGTTACGGGAATAAGATCGGTTACGCATACGCATACGGTTACGGTTACGGGAACTCAAAGCAATGAACCTCTTCCGTAACCGTATGCGTATGCGTATGCGTAACCGATCTTAAAGATTTTAAACGGTTTGGCGCCACTTCTTGAACTTAATATTAGCCTTGATGGCCAGGGACGGCACTAGGGATCTCACCAATTGCGGGCAGCTGAGAAAATTCTATCGCAGGCTCGCCGCCTGGACTTTCGCTACCGAGAGAACCACATAGGGTAGTATCAGAGTTAGAAGCAGAGCTAGGGCTAACGGGGACGGAGCCATAACTAGGGCCTGCGCTGGGAGCGGCACCTTGGAGAGGAGTGGGGAGTCCAGGGGTATATAGATGTCGGATCATACCGGTTGGAGTTGCGACTGAAGCCGACCTTCGGGACTGTGGGGTAGCCGATCTCTTAATAGTTAATTCAGGCACTTCACGGGGCTCTCCGGCTTCTTGCAATCTTTTTCGGTAGGCAGCACTCTGTTCAGCAAGCAAAGGTGCAAGGGCATCTGGCTTAAAAAGCTTAGGATAAAACCCAGTAAATCCTGCAGCCATATATTCTTCTTTCTTTAGTGCATCTCTGTTATCTGAAATACTAACAATGGGTACCAGTTGATCAAATTCTCTAATTTCTTTTGTAGCAGTTTGACCATCCATTAGATCCTGACCCAAATTCTGATCCATTAAAATCAGATCATATGGTTCAACGGCTGGCTCCATAACAGTAACTGTTCCATCATCGTCGTGGAATCTGACGGCTTGGGTATCAAGGAAAGCATCGACTCCATCCTGGCCACTAGAGACAAAAGTAATGTCATATTCAGTGCTTCGAAAGTTGGTCGCGAACATTTTGGCCATTAGTTTTTGTTGTGGACCCATATCTTCGACAACCAAAACTCGCAACTTTCGGGTCGCTTTAGGCGCTTCTTCTGCGATCGGCGTTGTAGGAAGGAAAACGCTGGGAGCTCTTGCTCTACTCCCTGAACTTGCTGAACTTGCTGAGGGGGGTGCTGAGGGGGTCGCTAAGGGGGGTGAAGATGGGAGGGCAACTGCTGAACTTGCTGAGGGGATTGGAGGTGGGAGTCCACGCGGAGGTCGGGGGGTAGATGCTGTTGTCCCAACTCGAATATTCATATTACGAGTAGCAGCGCTTAAGGCCAGAGCGGCAGCTGATGCAGTCGCAGAACTCATACTTGCCGCACTATTACGGATTGGCGAAAAACTGCTGATAGAACCACTAGACCCAATTGGATTAGACATATTTTCCTCTTTTGCTGTATTATTGTTTTTAATATACACAATAATACCATTTAAATTATTATTTGTCCAGGTATAATTACTGCCCTAATTAGATCAAGTTGGGGCATTTAGATGTAAAACATTAAGCCTTAGGTTGTTATATACAAAACGTGACTGGAAATTCAAGATAATAATAAAAATTTCTTGACTTAAAGCCTTTGATTTTGTACAATCTAGCTAATAATAGTTATACCAAAGGAGAAAGACTATGTGTTGTTTATTGAGATGTCTCGGGTATAGTTTTATTAACCAACAAATGGAGATAATTTAAAATGACTTTTAAACTTTCTAGACCTAGGACACCCGATTGCTATGTGGGAAACAGCCCACCCTTGTCTCCTCTTCCAAGTTCTCTACCTGAAGATCAAGAGGCTTTGCAAGGGCAGTCCTCAAAAATTGCCGGAGCAGCACCAAACAACGACATTGTCCGAACCTTCCCGTCAGCGTCAGTAACGCCTCTTAATCTTTTATCTGGACCTAGAGAACCGAATTGTTATGTAGGAGATAGCCCACCTTTGTCCCCTCTTCCGGGTTATGCTCCTATGGTATGTACATACAGCTCGACTATTAATCCTTTAAATGTATTGTTCTCTATACAAGAAGAAAACATTCCTCGACGTCAATCCCTTCCTCCATGTTTTGCCCCTGTAGAACTTGGGAAGCAGCCAAAAATCAATTCTTGAATTTACTTCTTCGCAAAGGGAAGAAAAGGGGCAAAAGGACGCAAAGCAAAATCTTGCTCTCTTCGCTTCGCTCGGAGCAATATTTTGTTTGTTTTATTGGAAGAAATGCAAAAGGTCACTTTCACGTTGTTTGGGATAAACTTATTTGTGTTCTTTTTTCTTCCTTCAACAGAAGGGGGGAAATCCCCGGAAATTTTTAAAAACAAGAATCAATATTCCTTAGTTTAAAAATTTCCGGGGATTTTCCCCTTTGCGTCTTTTGCCCCTTTTCTTTTCTTTGCGATGAATAAAAGCTAGGCAAGATTACTTTAAGACAAGCGCTTATTAACTGTTCAAAAAAAAATGATTATAATAAAACTTATTTAATATAGATAATAACGCCATACTATATTATAATAAGTCCTATGTCATTAAATGCTATAAAAACTACTACATCTGAAAGACCCGTAAATAGCACCAATCAAGGGTGTGGGTGTACATGCACGCCCGCTATGAAAAAAGCATTGATTCTTAGCCTTTTTTTCTTTGCAGTTGCGGGAATCCTTTTAGCGATTGGATGCACCAAATTCGATGTCGGTAGTAAAATTAGGGAAAATTTTGGGTGTGCTACGCTGGTATTTGCATTTGTCGGTCTAGTATTTCTATGTTATCCAATCATGAAGCTACAAGAACAATTAGATAGAGATTTAGACCAAACCAAGTAGATTTACTGTCAGCCTCTTCAGGACT
>JABDAY010000038.1 GCA_013288895.1 Chlamydiota bacterium
CCAGGTTGGGGCGGCAATCTCTATGGCTTTTGCATTTGTATCGACGCCATAGGCTAGGTTTTTATGGTTCGGATCTAAGGCTATTGTTTTTACAATGGGTTTTTTGGCGGGGAGTTCTTTTTGTATGGTGAAGGTGGCGTAAAATTCTCCAAATTCTGAAGTGATGCGTAAATTGCGAATGGTTTTGTCTTTGAGTAGATCTATATCAGGGAGAAAAAGGGTGACAGACCGTTGTTTACGGTCCTCTCCCATGCCCAAGGAAAGGATGAGGTTCTGGTTTTCAATTTTAAACCCTTTATTAGGCTCATCATAAAAAAGAGAAAACCATTTTTGTTTCCATGCTCTGAATTTGGGAAAACCGACAAGCTTTCCTGCTCGTTTGCCCTTTTTAGATTTTTGATGGGCTTGGATAGCTTGACTAAGTCTTAAGGCTGTATTTTTTAAAGGAGATGAGTGTACAACTTTGAGGAAGGGGTTTTCTTTTTTCATATTCGGAAGAAGATTTCTTAATCCCCGTTTTGTATAGAGGGTTTTAACGATGTCTGGATTTTGGGTTTTACAGAAATCTTGTTTTAAAGCGAGAGCTTGGCTTAACAGGTTATTATAAACCCAATTGCAAATTCTGGATTGTCCATTGAGAGTGTTTGCTGCTATTGGATCAGCGATAACTTTAAGCCGGAGGACTATGTTTTCTTTAAGGTTTGGTTGCATGAACGGCTTTGCTAAGGTTATCCATGAGCTGTTTATTTTTGCGACTTCTTGAGCCATATAGTCTAGCAGAAAAGACAGTTATTATTTCAAGCACATCTTTTGCAAGTTCTTCTTCAAAAGAAGGTTCGTCTCCTTGATTGATGATAACAACTTCTATTCTTTTTGTAGCACATAAAGAGAAAACTAATTCTGCTCCAAATCGAAGAAGTCGATCTTTATGAGTGAGAACCAAACGACCAATTTGTCCATGCATAATGCGTTCCAGAAGGTCTTTGAGACCCCGTTTATGGTAGTTCATTCCCGAGCCTAGGTCTTTGATAATTTCATAAGACCACCCTTGTGATGAGCAGTACATTTCTAGCATATGGGCTTGTCTTTGTAGATCATCCTTTTGATCATGACTGGAAACTCGCGCATAAGCAATTGTCGGCAGATTTTGTGTTTTTGTATTTGGAGATCTAGAAGGCTTAAGCTTTGTAATATCGTATCTACGTTGGCCTCCAGCAGTACGCTCTGCAGGCTCGATTTTTTTACTGCGTTCCCATCGTCTGAGAGTTTGAGTAGAAACTCCTAAAAATTCAGAGGCCTTTTGGATGCTTAAAAACTTGTTCATTCTGATAATGTATGAGCAACTTTGAATAAAGTCAAGACATGCTGTTAAAAGCCCCAGAACAAAAAGAGTTTTTAAGGAAATACTGTGAAGCCGATCTAAAACAGCAGTCTTGCAGCTATTTTTCAGGCAATGAACCTCTTTGTACAAGGCTCGAGGTAGAAACACTAAAAACTTTTGTTATTGACGATCAATTTCTCATATTCATCTTCCAGCCTTATTCCGTTGGAGGTTGCGGCGATGGCCCTTTTACTGTAAAAATTGCCCTAGATGAATTGCGAAATCACTGGAACCCAGAAAATCCCCTTGCAACCTTACTCCCGTCCACAGCTTTTATTTCTTCTTGGGACGAAGAAAATTGGATATCTAAACCTGAAGGGGAATTAGCAGAAAATATCACATCCTCCAGTCCCACTGTTCACTAGTTTTAACTGTTCAATACATATTGAACAGTATGCTAGAAGCTCAAGATCCAACAAGAAAATTAAAAAAACTTAGCTTCGAGCACATTATGCAGGGGCTACTGACTTCTCCCCAACTCTAGATAGATTGTACAAACAGACCTAATTCTCCCACTACACCTTTAAATTGTCTCGATACTCATTGCACCGCCAGTGCGCCGTAGCAGTAGATCATAAAAACAAAATTTGAAGAAATACGTTCAGAACAACCACAATACTAAAAGTAAAAAGAGGTAGCAGCGAAAAAAACCACATGCTTCGGTACCGCTCTTGAGAATATTTTGTCCATATGGACAAGATGCTAACAATCATTGACAAAGGAATACACCCCATTAGAAATATAAAAATTACTCCTATGGGCGCTGTCATACTAGGCTTATCGAAAATCAAGGGACTTAAAAGTGCTACATAACT
Organism: Chlamydiota bacterium; assembly: GCA_013288895.1. Lineage (GTDB taxonomy): Bacteria > Chlamydiota > Chlamydiia > Chlamydiales > Rhabdochlamydiaceae > JABDHB01. The sequence continues at coordinate 2,197 of JABDAY010000038.1, forward strand.
AGCTACAGGCAGGAAAAGAATATATATTAACGTACAAAGAACGGCAAAGCATTTAGTTTTCTTTCTGTTAATGGCTTTTTCTGCAAGCATTATTGCACCCCTCCTTCCGATATTTTTTTACAATACCTTGCATTACACTTTGATAACACTTTGTATTAAAAGCATGTTCTATTTTATCTTCTGGATCCAACACTGTCACGTTGCTAATTTTTTCAAGGTCACGTTTGTAAGAATTGCTCGCTTGTGTAATATGATTCTCGAGTTCACTATATCCATGAGGATTTCGCAAAAAACTACACAATAACCTAGCATCTCTTATTGCCAGTTTCTTGATAATTTCATCGCGGTTCATTCCCTTTTTATTTCCATGGTAAAGCTCTAGGGCAAGATTGTGAAGATAGGGTGATCCTATAGATGGAATCATATCATTTGCACTGACATAATTATGAGAATCAGGATGACATTTTCCCGGTGAAATGAATGAACCACCGCCAAAAGTAAATATTCTAAGATTTTTTCTTTCAGCGTGGTCAAGGTATTCTAAAACATGTTCCGTGATAATAGCCCCTTGGCTATGCGCAAATACTACTACAGGCAGATCTATTGGGCCTGCTAGCTTAAGAAGATGGCGGAAAAATTTTAGCGTCGAATTGATAATGGGCGTTTTGATAGAAAATTTCAAAGCAAAACAACCAATAAGATTCCCAATTCCCCATAGTATTTGATCATTTGGCATGCTTAGTACAAGTTCCCCTTCCGCTGCTAATGAAATTTTCCTGGCAGACTCAATAGCTTCATTCTTAGTGTTAGCAATGCCGTTGATATACCCCCATGTGCATTGTCCTTCCTTTTTTTCTCCAATACTACGTGCTAATATTTCAATTTCCGTTCCAAAGGAAAAAATTGATTTATTGCTGTGCTGAAGATGCTGCATAGAATGGGTGGGCCTTGAACGCAAATACATATTACCATTACGTGCACGGACAATAACGGCATCTAATTGATTAGATATTACCTGGTCGATTGCTTCTGTTTTTGTTATAATTACGTTAGACCCAATCAGATAAGTGTCTTTACTGATATCTTTCCCGTGTTCAATTTTTGCTGTAATTTTTGGGATAAGAGAGAATTTCTCATTACCTGTAGTTGAATAGCCACAGGCTTTTCCAACAGCCAATACCAGTTTTTCAAATTCTAGCTTTGACAGCATGCCTACTTTATATTCCCTAGATACTCCAACTATTTTGGTTAAGCAGTCTATGAAATCATCAAAATTTTTAGGCCTGTAATGCTTAGCAATTGCATCTATAGTGCAATTTTGACATTTTTCCGAATGTAACCAATCAGATAACGCTTTAAATCCCTGTTCAGGTTCAGCAAAAATAGCTACGCCATCAAAATGTCCGATGGGCTTATTTACACTTGCCGCAGGGTTACGACTGGAAATTAAGCCGGGATTGTTAATACGCCAGGCTAAGCTTCCCCCAGAAGCAACATATTTGTTCCCATGAACATCAAAATATACAACGATATCTTTATCTAAATAGGCTTGCTTGTACATAAGAGGACATTTTAACAAGCCAGGCCATCAGCTACAAGCACAAACTAGAGAGTGTATTAAAAGAATTTTTAATTTCTTTAACACATGTTCAATCAAATCTAATAAAAATATTAACAATTAGGACGTCATGTGTATGATGTCCTATATTATTAAATATCTATATGATAAAATCTCTGTATTGGTATTATTCAGGTATATGCTATAGTTAATCACAACCGTAAATGAAAACAAGTGTATGGATTTAAGACTTTACCTCTTTGTAAATAAGATTACTCAAACAGCTTTTGCTAGAAGACTAGGTATTAGCCGTTGTCATCTTTGCGCTGTAGTAAAAGGCAACTGCTCTATCAAATTAGCTGAAAAAATTGAGTCCTTTACAGGAGGACAGGTTAAAGCTCTAGAGCTTAGACCCTCTAGAAAAGATGGAAGAACACGAGAAATGAGGGAATTGCGTGACAGAACTAAAAATAAAGGGTAAACTCAGCCTTGTTCTGCTCACCGAAGCTACGGAAAAAAGTAATAGTTGTACACGGCTATTTTAGACTTGATCTCCGGTTGGTAGAGAATCCAAATGATACCATCTATTTCCCTTTATTTGCAGTTTATTTGGATCTCTGTTCTTCGCGTAAGTTTTTGCAAATTTGGGTCTGAGATCCATATCACGCATCCATTTCGCTCTTGAAGCATATCTTTTTCCCGAAGGGATTCCTATAATTGGATTTCCGGGCCAGCCACGCTCTTGAGTATGCTTATCTCGAAGATCTGGGCCCCCCATTTTGTCAAAAGCAAATCGCAGCCGCTCTGTTTTATTATAAGAACGTGTGGCATACAGATTGCCCTCGCAACATCGTTGAATTAGGCCCGCGGATATTTTTAGCGACTTTTCAGCTTCTCCTAATGAACGCCAAAAACCAATAGAACGATTTTCGTGATCCAATTGATGTACAGCCCTAAACTGTTTGCGTAATTTTTTTTCTCCATGCCGTTTGGTCAAATCAATGGCCTCTTGAGTATTTGGGTTCCAGTAAGTAAACCGAAATCCATGATTATGTTGACGTTTCCCTTGGCACACTTGTGTTACATGAGAGTGATTAGGAGATTTCCCGCAAAAATCTTTAAGCTTGGCACATAAAGTTTTAGCGTCACAAGCAGTTGCAATGGGTTTTGTGTAATCAATATCATCTGATCTGAAAGCCGCTATGTGTATCTTTTCTTTTGTTTGGAGCTCTTTCGTATATTTAATATGTATGTTTGTCAATTTTTCATTGCCTTGATCGTCGAGATAACAGAACGTGAGTTGATCTTCTCTCTTTCGCGCATATTGTTGCTTCCCTTTACAAATTCTGCGAATTTTATCGACAGTTAAACCGTAAGTAGAAGCAGCTCTTTTTTCATCCTCAAAAATTTTATTAAAATTTCTGCATTTGACTCTCTGGGTAATCTGTGTTTGATGCGGCTTCGAATTCCCATTCAAATCTAAAAATGCATAAATGCGTCCGCTAGAAGTTGGAGTTCCAAAAGTAGCGGATCTCTTTACGGAGGACTTTGAATCGCGAGTTTTATTTGCAGCTGCTGATACGCTGTCATATTTTATGTTTGTTTCTATCTCTATGACAGGATAACGCTTCCCTGCAATTTGTTGGCGCCGTTGGGAATCAGGATTATCGTTGCCTCGTTTTCCATAAAGGCTGCGCAATTGTCTTTGCTGATCCGTAAAGGGAGGACGTTTTTCTGGACTTCTTGTTGTAAATGATTTGGGGCTCGACAAAAGATCCCTTTTTGAGGAATAGGAGCGGGTAAGTACCTCATCTCCAATATTCTTATAAGACTCGGCTAGGGCTCCCTCTCTCTGTCTAGCAACATCTTCTGGCAGGTTTCTCAAAAGTTCCCCCCACTCAAAACGATCGATACCTACTTCTCTTATAGCTTCAAGAAAAGGTCCTGCCATATCATTTGCAGCGTCTTTTTCATGTTCAGCGCGTCTTTCTTTGAGGCTTCGACTTGTGATTCCAATGTATACTTTTGGTGGAGTTGTAGCGGTAGTGCGTGCATAATAGACAATAAATGATTTAGGTCTCATATTTCAATGGTTTATTGATTGTTTAGTCGTTGAGCTTGTTTTAGGATTTTTTAAATCCCAAACAAACTCCAATTTGTTCAATTTTTCCTTACGTTCAGGTGATAGTTTGTTCTTATTTATCCTCTGAGTTTGAGTCCATCTTGCTAGTGAAGAATGGTGAGGGTGATTTCTGGAAATATTGCAGTGACCGTTTTGCATGTGGAACTCAGTCAGTAATTCGTATTGTTGATTCCAATCCGATTCTCTTGGATCCCAATCGAAGCCCAATTCATCAAGTCTAGCTATTCGTTCTTTGGAAAATTTCGCTTTTTTAGTTCTTTGCCTATTAATCCAAAATGCAAATGATGGATCTTCTGGATAGTCAATGGGAATATTACAATGCCCATTTTTCTTTTTGAACTGAACAAGCTTATCAAAATAATGGTTCCAGGAGGCATCCAAGATATTCCAGCAAAACCCTAATTTATCTAATTTTTCTATTCGAATTGATGTCATTTTTGTTGTTTTAAGTCGTTGAGTAGAAACCCACATCCCTAATTTAGGATTCTCAGGGTAATCTTTGGGGACATTGCAATGCCCAACAACCTCTTTAAATTTCACAAGGTTAGCGTACATCTCATTCCAAACACTTTCTGATCGATCCCAATCAAAGCCTATGAGGTCAAGTTTTTGAATTCTATCTTCTGGTAGTTCATTTTTCTTTGTTCTTTGCGTGTTTACCCATCTTCCCAGAAAAGGATCGATAGAGTAATCCACAGGAACGTTACAATGACCATTTTCTTCTTTAAACTTGATTAAATTCGTATAGGTAAAATTCCATGCAGAATCCCTAGGGTCCCAATCAAAGCCTAGTTCATCAAGCATCCGGATATGTTCTTTTGAAAGGAGATTTTTTTTGGATCTTTGATTTTGAACCCAGTTTCCGAATGAAGGATTTACAGGATAATCGTCAGGAACATTGCAATGGCAGTTTTCTTCTTTAAACTTTTCAAGAAGCCCAAAATAATAGAACCATGAGGCGGTTGTATTCTCTAGGATCTTTAATCGTAAAGACTCACTGAAAGCTGAATCGATTGAAACCGGTAAATCAATCATAATTTTATTGAGTTTAGGAGGCTTTTTATAGGTCCTTCTTCCAAGTTCTAACCGAAGATGATCCAACTCCTCAGCTAAGATGTCATCATGAGCTCTTAGCGCATTTAAAACTTTCCAGATGGGCTTGAAGCAGGATGCTTCCAAATTGATGTCAGGATTGTCATTTGCATCGATGAAGACTGGTAAGATTATCAACCCTCTTTTCTTGTTTGGAGCTTTTCTGATGGCTCTCCCTATAGCCTGAACGATCTCTATCTCCGAACCTTTGGGATCAATGAAAGCCACCCCATCAAGGGTGGGGACGTCTATCCCTTCGGATAAGCATCGAACATTTGCTAATACAGCAGATGAGCCTGTTTCAACGTTTTCAAAAAGCTTCAGAATTGATTTTCGTTTGCTTTGGAGCATATCTCCCAGAATCATTCCATAGAATCCTATCGTAGGCTTTTGCTCTTCTGAGACTAAATTGAGCGCGATAGGAAAAGAGCTGATAAATTCATCAGCTGCGCTTTTCCTATTGTGAAAGGTGATTATACGCCTAAGATCATAGTTCTTGATTGCCTTGGACATCAAAAGTTGGGTTGCGATCGTCCTGGCATCGCTTTCATGGCGATTAACAGCTACAAATCTTCCTTTTTCTGCATATTCCCTGTAGGTTTTGTCATCCATAATGGAAATGAGTACTTCATAGTCGGAGAGTAGATCTTGAGCAATAGCTGTAGAAAAGGGCAACTTATGAAAAACGGGACCGAACTTTTCTTCATTGTCCATTGAGAGAATGTCGTATTCAAACTCTTGAGCTTTTGTTTTAACGTGATTAGAAAAGATCTTCGGAGTAGCAGTCATAAATAACTTACGTCGTGTCCTGATGGCATCTGTTTCAAAGAGGGTGGCAAAGTCACTATTAGCGGCACCAGCACAGCGATGGGCTTCATCAGCAATAATAATGTCAAAGGTAAGACGCTTATCCAATGTGCACAGCTCCTTAATAACAGGGGAGGAGTGGTAGGTTGAAAAGATCACCTTGGGAGTACCAACCGTTGATGACAAGTAGTTCAGAAGTGCTTTGGGATCTGTAGTGGTCGGAAACCCCAACTCATAGAGACTGGTTACCATTTGATCTTTATTACCTACTGTGGGATCTGAGCAGACGAAGATAGGGATAAAATTGGTAGCGGCATTTGCAATCCATTCTTGGTAAAGCTGAGATACAAGAGAGATTGAAGGGACTAAAACCAAGGTATTTTGAGACTTAAGAGCTTCTGCTACCCAAAGGCCGACAAGGGTTTTTCCAGTTCCACAGGCCATATAGAGTTGGCCCTTATCATGGCTTTTAAACCCTTCCAAGACCGATGCGATAGCCATTTCTTGGTGAGGTCTTGGGGTTTTAGGTCTGCGGACTGAAAGAGGCTGCAAATTTTCTATAGAAGATGGCCATTCTAAAGAAGACTCTAATAGATTCTCTAGAGAACAAAGACCCACTTGTTTTTCTTGAGCGGTTATTACTTCTCGCGCATTATCCCCTAAACGATCAGTGGTGCAGATTAATAATCGATAGGAGATTACAGATCTTGAGGATTCACTTAAAAATTTATCAACGTCCTCTTTGGTAACGTAGTAACTTTTATCGTAGCACTTAGATTGGATAGCCCAAAATTCGCCTGTACGCGTTTCTGCGATTAGATCGATACCCTTGTCTCTACCCCAATTGCCAGGCCAATCTTTCCAAAGCCAAACTTTTTTTATTTGCGCACTATAAACTGGATCATTTTCAAGGAACCATTTACAATACAGTTCAAAAATTTTACCTCTTTCAAAAGCAGAGATGTTAAATAAATGCTCAAACAATTCTTTAGTATTTGCCATTTTAAAACTATTCTATTTAATTTTTGAAAATTATATAAAAAACAACAATAAATTAACAGAGGTTTTATTTAAAAAATAAATACTTTTAGGAAGGAAATAAAGAAAATGAATAAATGATTCATATCCGACACCCACTTCTCTCATGAGAATATCATTTGTGTCTGATTTAAAATGAGTTTAAAGGAAAAAAGAATGAACGAATTAGATGATTTATTGAGAAAAGCAATTATTAAAGATAAAGAAAACCATCAGAATGCCCGTAAACAACACGATGCTGTCTTTCTTTGTGAAGAGGCATTACAGTTATTAAGGAGTTCTCTTCCGCATCTTTCAGATGATCAAATAAATGAAATGATCGAATCTCGACGTCAAAGATTAAAAGAAAGTTGCTTCGATTTATATCTCGAACTTGAAATATTAGCTCTTTCACGCCTTAAACGAGTGATAATTCAACGCTTTCCTTACGAATTCACAGAAAAATATACTTCAAGAAGTAAAACTCCTGGATAAGCAAAGAAAATGAATCTCAGTTGTCGTGATGCTTGCCGCTACAATCTTTTTAACATCCTGATTATTAATCTGTTATAATTGTCACAACTTGCTGCGACAATCTGACTTTGTAGAACAAGCTGTAATTAAGTAATTTGTTTTATTGTAATCATATTAAGATTAATAATAAAATTTCCCTGTTAATTTGGGAGGTTTTATGAGTTATATAAAAGCAGAAGCAGGACCGGCAAATGTTGGTGATTCTGTTCGAAAATTTACTGTCCATTATTTTGATGATGATGGAAATCTTACAATTCGAAGCGGAGGAACAAGAGCTTGGAGATGTAACAACCCAGGGGCGCTTTTAAAAAGCACATACAGCGTAAGCAAAAAGAGGCGAGCAATAGGATGGGCAGGCGATGCAGACAATGTATACGCAGTGTACCCTGATTATGAGACAGGCCATGAGGCCTTAGTTCTTATGTTACGAGGGAATATCTATGGGCCATTAACCTTAACACAAGCTTCAGAAAAATATGTCAAGGAAGATCCTGGTCACGCGCGTAAGATTACTCAAATGGCAAAATTGGATCCCAATCGCACAATAAGGTCGTTAAATGACGAGGAGTTTGAGCGGTATTGGAAAGCATTTGAAACTAATGAAGAATGGACAATCGGAAAAGAAGATTTCATCGAAAAATGGCACATCACCGGCGTACATAAAAAGAAAGGGGTCATTTCTGAGTACTTGGTAAAAAACACAAAAACTTCTCGATGGGTTTCAAAAGAGGATGGACTTAAATTGGCATTAGAAGGAAGATTACATGCAACGATTGTTCACCTGAAAACGGGTACTGTTTTTCTTCGTTCTCTTTTTGGTGTGATGGGCTTTAAGATTTTAAAATAGCAGAATCTACCCTTCAGGTTGTTTTGGGGTATAATGTGGGCAAACTTTATGTGTTATTTTTGCTTTTTTTTCCTCTTGTGAGAGCCACGGGGAAAGAAAATATTATTTTGCTTGACAAGCCACAAGCTGAGATAGCCGATTTATTAAGAGAGTTTGAACGTGTCGAAGAACTTGTTGAAAAACAAGTCTGTATGCAAGGAGAGCTTGTTTTGAAGATGCTCCCCAGAGATCCTGAATATTCTTCTATTGAAGAAGGGGATGCCGCTATTCCTTGCTGGCGTCTTCGTATCGAACCTTCCAAAGAAGAAATCGCTTTGTGCTTAAGCGACGATCATAGAGACTTTTGCGAGAAGCACATCGGCGAGCAAATATCTGTAGAAGGCGCGCTTTTCCCTGCGCATACAGCACACCATCCTACGCGTGTTTTAATACACGTAAAAAAAATGAATCTGAATTCGATAAAATAACAAAACCTGTTAGCTCTTCAGGCACTAAATGTCGTATCTTTGATTTAGTAAGATTCACCTTTCTAACTGAAGATGTAGCAAAACGCCTTGATGCGGTTTTAGATTCCATTCTTCGTGCTATTTTTTGTGCTTGAATAAAAATCACTTTTAAGTGTAAAACGCTTTATTCTCTAAAAAAGCTGGAAAAGAATTATGGTGTTTTATTTTTTATTACTAACCTTTATTGCCGTTAATTTTTCAGCTGTTGGAGAACAAGTTAAGAAAGTCGTCCATGCCAAAGACAACAACTTTTCTTGCGCTTATACGTATGATTCTGAAAGTTCTCTTGTGACATCTAAGCTAGTCTCTGATTCTACACAAGTGATCCACCGGACATTTTATATCTATGATCACCCTTATCTCATGCGTGAAATTGCTGATGATGGATCAGAAGAGGACATAGCAAATCTTTCCAATTGCACCTTTAGAATCTTCAAAGATTATCTCTATGACAATGGCCAGCTTTCTGCGAAACTTGACAAGTACCTAGATTTGAGCACAAACCAAGAAATTCTCATCACTCGCAAAGAATATGGAGAGCAGGGAGAACTTCTACGTACCATTCACCCTGATGGAGTAGTCGAACAACTTTCTTATTGTCCAGATGGAACTTATTCAAAGAAAATAACTGAAAACGGGAAAGACACCCATTTTTCCTATGATCCAGAAGGCCAACTCTGTTCAAAAACGAAGCCCGATGGCATAATTCTTTACTATTCCTACGACGATTTAGGCCACCTTATCCATTTCCATTCCTCTGATGGCTCATGTAGCTACAGCTACACCTATGATACGCAAGATCATCTTTTAGAAATTAAAGACCTAAATACCTCTTTAAGCACTTCTCTTGTCTATGACAAAGAAGGGAACGTCCTAAAAGAGACCTTCTCTCATGGAGCCTCACTTGAATATGAATACGATCCATCTTCCAAACGAACAAAAACCCTCCTTCCCAATTCTACTTTTATCGCCTACGAGTATGAAGGGGACAATTTAAAAAAAGTAAACTATAACAACCAGTTTCACCACGATTATCTTACCTATGATGACAAACTTAGCGAACCTACCATAGAGAGCCTTCCCTTTAACTTGGGTACGTTAACCCATACCTACAACCATGATGGCTATCTGCAATCTATCCACTCCCCCTTTACGGCCTTTGAGGTACTAGAGCGAGATACAACAGATCACATCACTAAAACCAATCATAACGCCTATACTTACAACAATCTCCACCAGCTCACCTCTGAAAAAGACAACATTTATAATTACGATATCCAAAACAACCGTCTTTCCATCAATAACACTTTCTACCATGTCAACAAATCAAACCAAATAGTAAGAGCAGGAAGAGAGCGTTTTTCCCATGATCTGAATGGAAACCCCAAAATAAGCCACAAGAGTGGAAAAAGAACAACGTACGCCTACGATGCTTTAGACAGACTCACCTCCGTGACAACGGATACAACCACCTACTATACCTATGATGGGTTTAATAGAAGAATCAGCAAAACCTCAAATGGCAAAACTCAATATTTTCTCTACGAAGGGGAAAATGAAATAGGAATAATAGACCCTTCTGGAACCATCACCGAGCTACGGATCCTCGGGAGGACAGACAAAGCAGAACGCGCCTCTGCCGTTGCTTTTCAGCTAGAAGGGAAAACATATATTCCAATCTACGATCTTTTCGATAATGTCTCAGCGATCATCGATCCAGAAACCCATGTCATCATAGAATCCTATCCCACAACAGCTTTTGGGGTCGTCGATTGCAACGCCCCCATTTCTCCATGGCTCTTTGCTTCAAAAAGGTTCGATCCAGAAACTGGCCTTTTCTACTTTGGCAAAAGATACTACTCACCCCAACTAGGTCGCTTTCTTACCCCCGATCCCGCAGGCTTCATCGACGGGTATAATCTATATGCCTACGCCCATAACGACCCTCTCATGGACTATGACTTATATGGACTTTGGAGCTGGAAAAAGATTTGGAAAAAAACTAAAAAGGTCATCATCCCTGCAGCAATAACCGCTGCCGCTATCGTTGTCACAAAGGTAGCCTGTATCGCTTGTCCTCCTTTAGGCATAGCCCTTGCTGGTGCAGTCAAACATCTCATTCCTTACACTCCACCCACAAACAAAATCGTCAGCCCCATCACAGAGTTCGCCACCGGCCACCCAGTCCCAGACGAGCACTCATGCATAGGGCAAGTAGGGGCTCCAGGTGCTTGGAATCTTCCCCGAGACTTACTTATGAACGGAATCCTTACAAGTCATGAATCTTGTAGACAAGCTGCCCTTGCCATAGCATGCGAAACGCAGAATACGGTAAATTATGTTTATAACGCCTCTCATGGTTTTGTATCTGATATTCTAGAATCATTTATAAACATCCTCGGAATCCCCACCCATCCCACTATTTTAGCCAAGAGTTTTATGCGCGACTGTGTTACAATGGGCGACCGACTGCGCCTTTGGTTACATAGCCAAGGCTGTTTACAAGGAGAAACTGCAGTGAACTCTTTTAGTCCTAACGAAAGGAAACTCTTTGAAATAAATACCTTTGGGACTCCTAGCTGCTTTGATATTGAAGGGGTCTCTAAAATAAAGCATATCATTGCAAATGGTGATCCCGTGACTCTGATAAGTTTACTCAAACATCCCATCAATTTTTGCACTAATAATAACGTTACAAGGCTCCCTGCTGCCAGCTTAGTGTTTTTAGAAAAGAACCACACAATTGAAGAAGGCGGGGCTTATTTTGAAGCTTTAAGGGACCTTGCACGTAAGGCACATGCTGAAGATTTAGAAAACAATGAGCAAACTGATGAAATAAGGATTGCACAATGATAAAACATTTATGGATAGCTTTAATTTTACTATTATTTTCTTCATGCTATAAAAATGATAAAGCTGCAGCTGGATATCAAGCTATCAAAGAATTTTCTCGCAAAAAATGCAAAGAAAACATGTGGCAAGTACAGGTTTGTGGTGGAGGGTTTAGTGGAGATGATTTTAATCTTGTTTTAGGTTTTCTTGTTTACGATCAATTCTATACTGTCTCAGAAGCCAGAGAAATATATGTAAAAACAATGGAAGATTTTCTTGGTTATTTAAATAATAATCCAAAAATAAAAAAATATAGCACACAATTCCCTCTTACCTATAAAAACGTTGAAATTTCTATTTCATTTCGAGATTCACACAAAAAATATGTCAACAGCCAATACATTGATTATATTTATTCAGCCAGAAATACAATTTTTTATGATGTACGAGAGTATACCGGAACCAAATACACTTATAAAACTGTTCATACTGAAAGTTACGAGGACGCCCTGAGCAAAGTCACGATAAATCCGAATTAGTTTCAAAGTCTGTCCCTCGTTTAAATAGGCGGGAAGACTGTGGAGAAAATCGATAAAAACAATAAAGGTTGCACAATGATAAAATATGTATGGATAGTATTAATTTTAGTATTTTTTTCTTCCTGCTATAAACAGGATGATTGGTTTGAAGCGTTAATGAAAATGGCGAGTGATGCTTATGAAGAAGACAGTGAATATTTAGAAAAATGCGAAAAATCGAGATAGCAAAATGATAAAACATTTATGTATAGTATTAATTCTGGTGCTTTTCTCTTCTTGTTATAAAGACGAGAAAGCAGACACAGGCTATCAAGCTATCAGAGAATTTTCTCGTCAGAAATGCAAAGAAAATAAGTGGGGAATGGAAGTTATTGGAGGAGGATTTAGTGGAGATGATTTCAGGCTTAGCCTTGGTTTTGTTATGTATGACCGATATTATACTATACCTGAAGCCAGAAAAATATTAGTTGAAACGATGGATGAGTTTCTTAACTATTTAAATAACAACGAAAATATCAAAAAATATATCAGTTGTTTTCCATTAACTTATAAAAATATTAGACTTTCTTTTTCTTTTAACGGTTCTAACCAGTCTCATGTTTCTAGTGAATATATTTGCTATGTTTCTAAGGTCGTGAATTGCATCGCTTATAGAGTTTGGGAGTATGATGGAAACAGATATGACCTCCAAACTGTTCATAGGGAAGCATATAAAGATGCCTTTCGTGCCGTCAAAATAGACCCTAGTTACGTTCCTGAGCACGTTGTATTTCTGCGAGACAAAATGGTTTGTACAGATGGTTCGATAAAGAATTAAGCTGAAAAGGAAAAGCCTAAAACTTGGTCGACGAAGCACTTGACATGGCCTAATGCGATGTCGGGGAAGATACCGTTAAATTGAAATGAAACTCGATAAAAACAACAAAGGTTGCACAATGACAAAACATCTATGGATATTATTAATTTTAGTGCTTTTTTCTTCCTGCTATAAAAATGATAAAGCAGCGGCAGGTTACCAAGCCATTCAGGAATTTTCTAAAAAGAAATGTAAAGAAAACACATGGAGGCAGCAGGTTTGCGGAGGGGGATTTAGTGGGGATGATTTTAATCTCGTTTTAGGTTTTGTTGTTTGTGATCAATTTTATACAGTCCCCCAAGTCAGAAAAATCTATGTGGACACGTTGGAAGAGTTTCTTAATTACTTAAATAACAATGAAAAAATCAAAAAATATGCCACCCATTTCCCGTTAACTTATAAGGACATTGAATTTTCTATTGCCTTTCGGGATTCTCAAAACACATGTGCTCTGAGTGAATCTATTGCCCTTGTTTCCAGAGCACATAATAATATTTACTATGATGTTCGGAAATATAACGACTCCAGCTATAACCTTTATACCGTTCATGCTGAAAGTTACCCGGATGCCCTATGCATCGTTAAAGTAGATCCTAATTATATTCCAAAGCCGGTCCCTCTTTTAAATTGGGAGGAAGGCTGTAAGGTGGCTGGTACCGATGAACAGCCTCATAACTTATGTATAGATGGACTCCATTGGAATTGTGAGTATATAGGAGAAAGTGCTACTAAAATATCATGGGGAATTCACGGTGCAGTAAATAATGTATATAAAGCCAACCATGGTTTTGTATCTAATATCTTAGAATATCTTATAAACACCGCAAGGATTCCCACCCACCCTAGTCATTTAGCTAAGAGTTATATGCGCAATTGGGCTGGAATGGAAGAGCGTGTGCGCCTTTGGATACCTAGCCTAGGTAAACTACATGGAGAAATGGCAGTGAATTCTTTTAACCCTGCAACAAGAAACTTCTTTGAGATA
>JABDAY010000039.1 GCA_013288895.1 Chlamydiota bacterium
TAAACCTTGTACTCAACGTTATGGGAAGATTCCCCAAAACAACCAGTAAGCAAAAAAATCGAGAGAAAAAATATACAGCGCATGGTAAGCTCCTTTTAAAAAGGACGCATTATGTCAAAGAGACCTATTTATTACGACACAGAAACCACCGGTATAAAAAATGACAAGGACAGAATCATAGAGATTGCCGCCTACGACCCCATAGGAGATCGATCTTTTGTGAAATTTGTCAATCCACAAATCCCCATACCTCTTGAGGCGTCAGCCATTCACAATATCACAGATCAAATGGTAGAGTCTGCAGGTACATTCAAAGATGTAGGACAAGCCTTCTTTGATTTTTGTGGTGCAGATGCTGTCCTCATCGCCCACAACAATGATGCGTTCGATAAGCTCTTTCTAGAAGCTGAAAGTAAAAGACATGGATTAACCATTCCCGGATGGCCTTATATTGATACACTAAAATGGGCCAGAAAATACCGCGCCGATCTTCCACGACACACTCTTCAATACTTGCGTGAAGTTTACGGAATTGCAGCCAATTCTGCCCATAGAGCGCTGGACGACGTCATGGTCCTCTTCCAAGTCTTCTCACAGATGATCGACGATATCCCCATCGAAAAAGTGATCGAGATGCTATCAGCCCCTACAGCTGCCCCCACTCGCATGCCCTTTGGCAAACACCAAGGCAAAGCCCTCTCTGAAATACCCACAAACTACGTAGAATGGTTAAAGGGCTCCGGCGCCTTTGAAAAAGCAGAAAACAAGGAACTCATGGAAAGCTTTGTTAAACTTGGGAAGCTCTCATAAAGATTCGCGTACGCGCTAAAACCTATAACCAACTCCCCCGCCTGCATTGATGCTGCTGACGTTGATGCCCGTAGATTCGACTGTATCAGAGGAAATAGAAGGAGCACCGAAGCATCTAAAGGAGCTGGACACAAATAGATCCAGCACAAAGTGTTCCCTAACCACGCCAATCGCTCCGACCTCGATCATCCCCCCCATTCCATTGACGTTGACCCTTTTCTTGACGTAGTCTGAGTGGTTTTTGGTATGGACAAAATAGTACTTCATTCCGCTAGCTACATAAACATTAACAGGGACACACTCTCCGAGCGGGGGAAAGAAATATTTCACCCCAAGTGTCACGGGGACGATCGTTATAGAGGTTTTATCTTTCAGATAAGTGGAATGACCGTCTTTTGAAAAATAGTCCGCCGCCGCAAAAAGGCTGATCCCGCGGACCCGCTCGTTCTGTCCCCAATAGACAGGACAAGAAACAGTCAATTGATAGTCTACTCCTCCTGAAAAAATCTTTCGAAAATGATTCGAAAGAGGATAGAAATAAGAGGGGCGGAACTCGATCATAAAGTTATTGAGTGAAACATCTGTGCATTCGCAGGTTGAGAAAGAAGATTCATCCTGAGTTGCAGAGAAGCCAGATGAGATTCCCGCAACAGCTAGAGTTATCCACAATGTTATTTTTTTCATAGTACCACCTATAGATTTTTATTTCACAAAGACTGTAGCTGCGCTACTTTCTTGTTGATTGATATTCACTGCGGTCACCCCGTACGTATAGCCGGTTCCTTTTTTTATAGGTCGATCGGTGTAAACAAGCGATCCGCTTGCTGAAACCGAAGAGATAAGGCTCCCATTTCTGTAGATGTTATAAGAAACAACACCGAGGCTTGGGCTAGAGGTCCAGCGTAGAGTGTTAACCAATTCCCTTTGGAAAGGGAAATTATTTGAGAATTGCGATCCAGTTATGCTTGCAGGAGGATCAGGGGTTGTTATTACACCCTGGATCGTATAAAATCTCGACTGGGCGTTGCCACTCGCATCAGCCCAAGTGAACAAGACTGTCTCGCCAACGATGCTTGCGCCGATGTAGTCACCAAGGTTACCAGAGGTACCAGATACACTTCCGTCATCTGTGATCAACACAGCCGGACTCCAGTTGGTCCCATTATCCGCTGAAATGCTCCCGTTGGCATTGTTATTAGTATCTAGCCATGAGAGCACAAAACCAATGTCGCTTCCAGTTACGTAAGGCCCTGGGATAGACCCAATCGCTGCACCCGTTGTAATGAGCAAAGGGGAGGCTTGCCACATTTGAGAGCTTAAATCATAGAAAGTTGAATACAGATTATTAGCCCCATCTGACCAGACAAGCATGAACCCGTTGGCATTTCCGGCTATCCACGAGTACCTCACAATACCCGAAGTAGAGAGCTGCTGGGGAGTAGACCAAGTCCCACCCTCATTACCCGTATAGCTTGCATAAACATTGTTGTCACTACCGATCCAGGCGGCCATAAATCCGGTGCTCATTGTCCCGCTAACATTAGCGGGATTGTTTATTCCACTGGGAGCTGGAATAGTGCCCGATGAACTCACAACCCAGTCAGTGCCGTTGAATGTTGACCAAAGCCAGAAAGGGGCCGTACTTTGCTGATAGTCAAACCACACAAACATATAACCGTCAGAGGATCCGCTAACGCCAACCAATGGTACGCCACCATCTACGCTCTCCAAAGGTAAAATTTGCCAGGAAGTTCCATTATTAGAGGTAAAACCTGCGTAGGCGTACCCG
The DNA here is from genome assembly GCA_013288895.1 of Chlamydiota bacterium. Classification (GTDB taxonomy): domain Bacteria; phylum Chlamydiota; class Chlamydiia; order Chlamydiales; family Rhabdochlamydiaceae; genus JABDHB01. Next base: position 2,600 of record JABDAY010000039.1, read on the forward strand.
CTGTTGAATCCAACAGTGTTACCTAGCCAGGTGGCAACGGCAACGCTAGGGGAGTTACTAAGCACCACGGGGCCTCGTGTAAGATTGGTTGTAGAGGGTGCCGTCTGGACCAGGCTTCCCCACATTTGTGTGTTATTATCAAAAAACACAGTGTTAAGGTTATCATTACCATCTGCACAAAGGAGAAGAAAACCGGCGGATGTTCCACTGTTAGCAATTGTTGGTTGCACAGTCGTACCAATGGTCATAGAACTGATCACCTCATAAGCCGGGCCTTCGGGGGAAAGGGTCACAGTCCCTTCGACTCCTAACATGAATCCACAGAATAACACAAACAATGCCAACCACTTTCTCACAAATACTTCCTTGGTTATTTTTAAACGACCATATCAAGCAAATTTATTATTGTCCAGTAACTCTTGAAAACAAAACCCCAAAAATGTTAGCCTCGTTGTCATGAAGATTGGCATTGTTTCTAATACAGGCTTGGGAGATGCTTTATGGATGATGGTTGTAGCGAACAACTTTTATCTGCAGGGATCGAGTGTTGTCCTATACAGCGATTTTTTGTGCCACCTCTCTGGACTTTTTCCACATATTACTGTCCGTAAATATCCTAAAGAAGAGGAGCGAAAAAGGGAATGGGAGCAATTTGACAGGGTCATTTTGCAGCATCATTCCCCAGGATCCAAAGAGAAGAACCTCCCCCCTCATATGAGAGTCGTTTACAAAGAGGAATTGGACTTAAACAAGTCCTTTGTTTTGAATTTAAGAGATATTAGTAAACAATATCTAGAGAAGGCAACAACCGACTTAGGGATCTGCCTCCCAAAAGAATGGATCTATCGGTTGCATGATAAGCGGATTGTGATCCATCCCCTAAGTGCTGATCTTGCCAAAAACTGGTCTTTCGATAGATTTATTACCCTTGCAAAAGAGCTCCAAAAAGATGGATGGGAACCCACTTTTGTATTGCCTCCGCAAGATATGCCTTGGTGGGAAACGACATTATGCAAAGCTGACCTCCCAAAGCCCCAATGTTTATCCTGGATGGAGCTTGCCCGTTTTATCTATGAATCTGCTTATTTTATTGGAAATGATGCGAGCCCAGGGCATCTAGCCTCAGCTCTTAAAGTCCCTACCCTTTCGATTTTCAATCGATACAGTCGGGCAGTATTTTTGCGTCCAGGCTGGGGTCCCGGGGCAGTAGTATTGCCTTACGGAATACTCCCAGGCAGAATGCTTAGAATAAAATTATGGAAACACTTCCTGCCCGTCAAACGGGTCCTTCAGGCATTTAAAGAATTTAGCAAAATATAAACGATCCTCGTTTCACCCGTTGATTATATATTTTATTTCCTAACTAACCGCGAACATATCTCCCATCGGGCATTGGCACAGTAAGCATTCCTTTAGCTCCACAAACTGCAAGTGTAATTATAGCTGCCAAAAAAATGAGGACTAAAATGGCCATCATCCATGCTTGCTTCCGAAAAACGATCCGATCCTGTCCTGAAATAGGATTTGCTACTCGGGATGGTGCTTGTGGTGGGGAGTCTACACTACTAGCTCCTGCTTCGCCGATTGCACTCTGAGCTGAATTAAAGCCGTGATTCCGAAATGTGTCGACCTGACGCCACAGAGCTTCCGGGTCCCGCCAGGCCTGAAAATGGATGCTTAGGCCATCTGATTCTCGAACTGTCATAATTACTCTCCTGTTACATTTAGCTATATTTTAGGGTCCAACGCGTGGGCAGCCTCTACCTAAATCTGTAAACCCATGCGTTGCCCATGCTACCGCACCTACGATCAAACCTACCGACAGAATAGCAAATATTGCAAATTTAAGGTTTTCACGCCTTTGCCCTCTTGCACCTTGCCTTGCTGGAGGCAAAACATGATTAGCTGGATTTAAACCTGGTACCGCCATAATTACTCCCTTGTTTATGTTTTAGAGACCGCCGCCGGCGTATTGGTGCCCGCTACTACCTAAATCTGTAAACCCTTTAGTTGCCACCGCTACTAAACCTACGGCAAAACCTACCACCAGAAGAAAAATTAGTGTTACTTTAAGGATTTTACCCCATTCAATTGGTGTTATTTCCCTGACTGGTCTTTCTACAGTTGGTCTTTCTACAGTGGCTGCACCTGCGCCAGCGATTGCCCCTAGAGCTGAGTTACTACTTTGTGGGGTAGATCCTATACCTACAACACCCCCGACTCCATTTTCTCCGTGCCCGATACCTTGACCTTGAACTGGTGTTGTTGCTGACATAATTACTCCATTGTTTAAAGGTTGTTAAAATTAATAATATCAATTATATGTTTTATTATATTATAATGCAATATTTATTATTATATTTATAATCCTCTAAACATCAACGGTTTATATAATTAAAATAATTTTTATATGATTAGAAACTTCTTGATTTCTATGGTTTTTCAGGCGATTTAGGGACACTAAGATCACACACTTCTTCTCTTTCCCTCTTCCACTCATCGTTCATCGTTACAAAACAGCCTCGGAAGAGGCAGTTTTGTATAACGTTTCCCAGGTGTGACGGAAGGCCTCGCAGGATTGGAGGAGTTCGTCTTTACTCCCTTCGGCGATTTTTTCTCCTCGCTCTAGGTAGATGATTTTGTCGGCATGCTCGATTGTGCCGAGGCGGTGGGCGATGAGGATTTGAGTGACTTCGCCTGGAAGATCGGCAATAGCATTTTTGATCTTCACTTCGCTTAAGGCATCGAGGGAGGAAGTGGCTTCATCAAGAATGAGGATAGGCGCTCTTTTGATGAGGGCGCGTGCAATGGCGAGGCGCTGCTGTTGTCCGCCGGAGAGGTTTTGCCCTGCTTCTGCGAGCATCGAGTCGTATTTCTGGGGGAGGCGTGTGATAAATTCATCTGCATATGCCCTTTTAGCTGCGTCTTCGATAGCTGTTCTTGTAAAGTTTTTGCCAAACGAGATATTTTCTGCAATGGTATCGAAGAAGAGGAAGGGTTTTTGAGAGACAAATGCCATGAGCTCTCGAAGGGATTTCTGAGTGTAGGCAGCAAGAGGCTTTCCATCGATCCGGATCTCCCCTTTTTGCACGTCGTAAAGGCGTGGAAGGAGCTGAACGATGGTCGATTTACCGGCGCCAGTTGGGCCAACAATAGCAACTCTCTCCCCTTTTCGGGCAGTAAAGCTGACATCTTTTAAAATCCATTCCCCCTGATAGCGGAACCAAACGTGGTCAAACTCGATCTTATCATGAAATTGCTTAATCTCGATTGCCCCCTCAGAGTCTTCGATAAGAGGTCTTAAATTGAGAACATCGAACATCCTTTCGGCTGCAACAACCCCTTTTTGGATGTTGGCATTTTCGTCTGCGAATTTTTTTACAGGCTCATAGGCAAGTTGCAGCATACCGCAAAAAACAATCAGCTCAGAAAGACGCATTCCTAAAGTGTAAAGACCAAAAAGAACCACGATTGCCACGCAAAGTGTGGTGATCGCATGCAGGATGGGGCGGGTTAAAAGACCATATTTTGCTGTCTTGCTTTCAAGCTCTGCCATCCGATCGTTTTGCTCTTTATATTTACGGAGTGAAAAGGCCTCCATAGCAAAAATTTTTACAGTTTGGATTCCTGCAAGAAAGTCGATCAGAACGGATGCAAACTTTTCTTGGTTTGTCTGAAGCTGCCTTGTGATCCGCTTGACCCGCTTTGCCAAAAAGATAATAGGCATAATAATCAAGGGGATACCAAAAAAGACCACCATCGATAGCTTCCATGAAAGGCAAACACAAACAAAAAGACTTGTTATGATTGTAAACGGCGATTGCAAATAGTTTGTGATGCAAGAATTAATAGATGAAGCGATTTGGCCGGCATCCCCGACAACTCTTGAAGAGAGGCTTCCAATGTTATGCTGTTGATAAAAACTCATAGGTAGAGACTGAATATGCTCGAAATAACGCTGTCTAAGGTCTCTGCTAACACGGATGGAGAGAAGCTGGGTGGTATAGCGGCTAGCAAATAACCAGATCGCTTTAAATACTGCCACACTCACCAATACCAAGATAAGCGCATTGATGTTATTTGCAAATTTAAACTTCTGTTTAACTTCTTTAAGCGCCCACATCAGAGGGTTGATCGTCGTTTTGGCAGAGAGAAATTCAGAAGCTCTTTGTTTTGTAATAGAGCCAGTCCCTTGGGTATCGATCTCTTTCCATTTCTTTTGGACCTCTTCAAATGTCACAGAATCCTCTCCAGGAAGCTGCACCTGCTCTGTTTTCTTATCTCCTCCAAACAGAGAAAAGAAATCCACCCCAGTATTCGAAAGGACTCCCAAAGCAAACATCTCAAGCTGGCTTGCAATTGTAAGGGCAAATAAAGTTAAAAATGTCACGATAAGCAAAGAAAAATGCTTTCGGCTCTTAAGGGCAGCTTTAAGTAATAGTTTCATAGTGTCCCATCTCTCGGAATTTCTGATAGCGTCTTTCTATGAGGATATCTTTGGGGATACATTTCAATAGATTCCATTGATCCGCGATAAATTTTTTCACGTTTTGATAGATCACTTTAGTATCGTGATGAGCGCCGCCAAGCGGCTCCTTAATAATTTCGTCAATGACGCCAAGTTCAATGAGATCTTCTGCCTGCATCTTTAACGTTTCAGCTGCCAGAGCGTTTTTGCCCGCATCTTTCCACAATATGGATGCACATCCCTCTGGAGAGATCACGGAATAATAAGCATGTTCAAGCATCCCAATCACATCCCCAATACCCATTCCTAGAGCGCCGCCTGAACACCCTTCCCCTATTAAGAGGACGATGATAGGGGTAGGTAAACGGGACATTTCCATAAGATTATTAGCGATCGCCCATCCCTGTCCCCTTTCTTCAGCAGCCAAACCTGGATAAGCACCTGGAGTATCGAGAAAAGAAAGAACCGGCAAATTAAATTTTGCGGCGAGCCTCATAAAGCGCATGGCTTTTCGATACCCTTCCGGATGGGGCATCCCAAAATTACGGTGGATGCGGCTATCTGTATCACACCCTTTTTCCTGGGCAACAACCATGTATTTGACACCGTCTATTTTAGCAAGACCGGCGATGATTGAGGGATCATCCCTAAAGTTACGATCGCCAAAAAGCTCTGTAAAGCTCTCGCAAATATTGCGGATATAATCGATCGATTTAGGCCTTTGAGGATGGCGGCAAATAGATACCCTCTCCCAGGGAGAGAGCTGAGAATAAACCTTTTTCTTCAGTTGTTCTAACTTCTTTTCTAGCTTATGAATCTCCCCATCAGACCAAAGGTCATTCTGCTTATTCTGCTCTTTCACCTGAGCAATTGTCTTCTCGTATTCTAAAATTTGTTTCTCATGTGAAAGTATGGTCATATTCTACCTCTACCTTGTTGGTGTTGCCACTTCAATTCCAGGAAGTTTGGCATCGTGTATATCTTTCACTATGTGAACAAAAGCGGGCTTTGTGATCACAACTGCAAAAAGCTCTTCCATATCACTGGCTGTCATCTGCACACTTCCATCGCTTGCATACTTGCCCAGATAACCTTTATTTTCTGTAAGTTTGCCTTCCTTTTCAGTCCAGGGAACTCCGTGGATTCCACACCCCTTTGTTCCATCAAAAGGGATCCATCTTGTACCAAATACGCGTATCATCTCAATTTTTTTATCATGGAAATATCCCATGGTTCCAGGCTTATAAATGGCTACCTTGCTGCCCAAGGAAAAATCACCCACAGGAGTGAGACCATTTTGTCCAAGACCTACAGTATACGTCTTTAATAGAATCCTCTCATTTGTATCGTGGTCAAAATAATACAGAGCCATTTTACAGTGAGAAGCATCGATCAGGAGGTGAAAATCTATCTTTTTGTCTTTCTTAAAAACATTAAAGCGGCTGCCTGACATCACCTTCTGAGTAAAGTAATCAACTTTTCCATTAAGGCTGCGCGCAATAAAGTGACGGGAGGTCCTATAATAGGATGCGTAGTCGGCGATCCATGCAGGCCTTCCTTTAAGCCAAGAGACTTTGCTCGAATAGCTAATTGTCTCCACGATAGGAAGCTTTGAGGGGCCGGTAGTAAATAATTGATGCACACGATCGATATCGATAAATGCATCTACTCCCCCCTTCTTTGGAGCTGGCTCTAAAGAAACAGGAGGCTGCTCTACAACAACTGTAGGAGCTTTTCTCTCTACTACGACGGCAGGAACCAGCGTAGGAGTGGCAACTACAGTCGGCTCTTTATTCGCAGACCTCTTTGCATAGTGGGCAACACCAATCACAGAGAAAACGGCGAGGGAGCCTAGTAATAATAACTTAGGAAATGACATCATTAGGTCATATTATGCCACACCCAGAATAAAATTCAAGGATCAACACTGCTTGAGCAGCAGCCCCCGCTAGGAGGCGGAAGTTTTAGTTATTTAAGCCCATTAAAATAAGGTTGTTACGCTTTATACATTCTCTTGGATTTAAGGTGTATTCTTGTGTTTTTAGTCTCAAGAATAACTTAACAAAAACACCCAGATGACTTAATTGGGCGTTTTTGTTAAGTTATAGATAGAGGTCAGAATTATGAGATCAACCGCCGCCCTAGTTACTCTTGCGCCCCTTCTCAAAAAGCCCTATTTTACCTCCAAAGAAGCAAGGGCAATGGGCATACATCCTGCTGTTCTTAGTCATTATGTTAAAACAGGGCGCCTAAAACGGATACAAAGAGGAGTGTATCAACCGGCAGGTTACCAAAACTCCTCCGCATTCCGATGGGAAGATCTTGTAGAAGCTGTTTATTCGATAACAGGAGGTGTTGTTTGTCTCATTTCTGCACTGGCCATTTATGATCTAACTGAAGAAATTCCTCGTCAACATTGGATTGCCGTACGCCATGGAACATCCGTCAAAAGGGACCGGAAGCTAAAAATTACGCGCTATCGTAATATGGATCTTGGAAAGACGGAAATTGAGCTTGAGAGAACAAAGATTCCCATATTTGATCGTGAACGCACGATTATCGATGCCTTTCGACTACTTAGCCTTGAGATTGCAATAAAAGCGCTTAAAGCCTCTATAAGCAAAGGCGGAAAAAATCGCATTGACCTTATGAAACTCCAAGAGTATGCTAAAAAACTTCGATTTAACATTACTCCTTATCTTATGAGTATAACGACATGATCAATGCACAAGCCCTAAAAGATAGACTTCAAACTGTAGCCCGAGACAAAAATATCCATTTTAATGCTTGTTGGAAGCAACTCCTTCTAGAACGATTTCTAGCTCGACTGGCCGGTTCAACACATTCCAATAAATTCATCTTTAAAGGAGGTTTTCTCCTCTCCTATTTAATGAAAATAGGACGAGAGACAACAGATCTAGATTTTTTGCTAACACGTATGAAGGTTGAAGAAAAAGAATTGCAAGAGAGTTTTAAGCAAATTATCTCGGTCCATTCAGCAGATGGGTTTGCTTTTTCCTTCGACTCCATAGAATTGCTTAATCAACCGCATATGGACTATCCTGGATATCGTGTCGTTTTAAACACTGCATTCGCAAAAATGAAAGATAAAATTCAGGTCGACGTAGGCGTGGGAGATATTGTCGACCCGCTGATTCATGAAATCCCACTTGTCCATTATCGTGGCAAGCCATTCTTTGAGGGGACCATTTCTCTACTCGTATATCCAGTTGAAACTATTTTCTCTGAAAAACTAGAAACGATCCTTTCGAAAGGTGCAGGGAACAGCCGAATGAAAGACTACCACGATCTTATCCTCCTTATCCGAAATAAAAAAGTGCTTAATAAAGATAAACTAGGAGGGGCTATTATAAACACTTTTTCTAATCGCGGGACGCCCTTTCGCTCAATTGAATTTGATGCAACTTCCCTTAAGACTATACAGAAACTCTGGACAGCGCATCTTCATGGCCTTGGAGATAATGCCCAAGATTTGAATTTACCCGGTGACATTTCAATCATGATCGAAGAAGTTAACAACTACATCACCATTATAAGGAGGGGGGAACCCAGCTTTTAGGCGCGAAGGGGGGCCTCTGGCGCAAGAGAATGTTGAAGAATTCTTTTTCGTGACCGTGCCCGCGTGCGCAGGAGCACGAAAAAGAATTCTTTATTTGGAATTTTCAACCTTTAAGGCTACTTTTTTGGGTGTTCAATAAGTTTTTTCATTTTTTTACCGGGAGTGAATTTTACACCCGATCTAGCTGGGATAATAATAGGAACGCCGGCATTTTTAGGATTGCGTCCAATTTTTTGCTTTCTTAAAACAATTTCAAATACTCCAAAATCGCGAAACTCGAGTCTGTCCCCTTGCGCTAGATACTCTGTCATCTTGTCTAAAAAAGATTGCACCACATTTCGAACATCGTTTGGGTGTACTCCACGATCTTTAGAAATCATTTGGATGAGTTTCTTTTTCGTGATGGTCGCCATACTATATCTCCTTGGGGGTAAAGGTTTTGTTTTAATCTCATTGTTGTAATCCCCCGATTTAGAAGCAAGTAAATTTTTCAGTTCTCAAGAATTATAAGCATTTTTTTCTTTTTACCGGCCCCGATAAGAAGAAATTTTGAACCTATCATGTGAGACTGCTCGAGGCGAAATTGGGGATCTTCAATTTTTTCATTGTTTAAGTAAGAACCTCCATTGCTCATGAGCCTGAGAGCCTCCCCTTTGCTAGGAAGAAGACCTATTCTAACGACAAGATCAATATATTTTTGATCGATCACATCAGAGTGTTTTAAAGAGATGCTGGGCATATCGCCTGCAATTTTTTCTAATACTTCCACAGTTAGTTCTGATTGAGAGCCTTCTGTGGCCTTCAGGGCAGCCTCAAGCCCCTCTTGTCCATGGACAAATTTTGTCACCTCGGCGGCAAACCGCTTCTGCGCTATATTAGGATGATCTTTCATCTGTTTTTCGATGGAAGATATCTCTATCAGATCCATAAAAGTGAGCATCTTCATCAGTCTAATCACATCAGTATCAGCAACGCGGATTAAATACTGGTAAAACTCATAGGGGGAACATCTGTCTGGAGAGAGCCAAATAGCCCCTTCTTCACTCTTGCCAAATTTTTTTCCATCACTTCGTGTGACCAGAGGGAAAGTGGCTCCATAAACGCTGTGGCCTGAAATTTTGCGCACATACTCAATGCCGGCAGTGATGTTTCCCCATTGATCGCTTCCCCCCATTTGAAGGATCACATTGTCCTCTTTAAATAAATGGTAGAAATCATAACTTTGCAAGATCTGATAACTAAATTCGGTATAACTCATCCCCTCTTCAGAGGCGAGTCTCGTTTTTACACTCTCTTTTGCTAGCATAATGCCTAATCTGAATTGCTTGCCCACATCGCGCAAGAAATCGACAAAAGAAATTTTGGACAGCCAATCATTGTTATTGAGGATCACAGGATTTTCAAGCAGATCTTCAAAGTGCCTACGAATACTAGAGACGTTCGATTCTATGGTCTTATCGGCAAGAAGGGGCCTCTCCAAGCTTTTTCCTGAAGGATCCCCAATTCTTCCGGTTGCGCCGCCTAAAATGACTACGGGGGTGTGTCCAAAACGCTCAAACCATGAAAGGGCTACAATCCCTACGAGACTGCCCAAGTGGAGGCTATCTGCCGTAGGATCAAAGCCGATGTATACTTTCATCGGATGCCTTACCTTGTCACGCAACTCCTCGCTTGTCGTAGCATCGATAAATCCCCGTTTCATCAAAAAATCAATGACATTACCTTCCATTCGGAAAATCCTTTTTTATCTGCTCAGCAAATTCCGCAATCTTCTTACTGAGTTTAGCGGTGTTTTGATTCTCATCGAAAAGGGATATGTTTTTAGACTTGAGAGACACCCTATCTTGAGCATGCCTAGCAATCCATTGCTGGATTTCAGCGGATTTTTCTTCCAGGGCTTTTTCAGTTACCTGGGAATCGATATCACTCCAGTACTTAACAAGCTTTTCTCTCACTTTGCGCGTTTTTTGACTTTCCTCTGCGAGCGTTTTCCGGTCCTTCATTTTAATCCTCCCATTTCGTATGCTACTATATATCATCAATCTTAAATTGAAAACAGGTATATGCTAAAAGATAAAATTGGCGCCTATGCAGCAGAACTCATTAAGCCAGGGATGACCGTAGGATTAGGAACAGGCTCTACCGCAGCCTGTTTCATAGAGCACCTCGGCAAAAGGGGTCTAAAAATTCAAGCCGTGGCAAGTTCAGAGGCCTCCCTCAAACTTGCAAAAAAAGTGGGGATCCCCCTCATCGACATCAATTCCATCACCCATTTGGATCTCACTGTCGATGGGGCAGATGAGATCGATGAGAAAAAACGGATGATCAAAGGGGGCGGCGGGGCCCTCGTCCGTGAAAAAATCGTCGCAAGCATGAGCAAAGAGATGATCGTCATTGTCGATTCCTCAAAACTCGTCTCAAAGCTCGGCAAACACCCCCTGCCTGTAGAAATACTCCCCTTTGCCTACAAAGTAACAGAGCACGCAATCAACAAGCTTGGCTACAATGGCTCCTTCCGAAAACAGGGCAACCATTTTTACATCACCGACAATGGCAATTACGTCTATGACATCCATTTCCCCACCCTGTGCGAAAATCCGGAAAAAGACAACGAAAACCTGATCCATCTCCCCGGCGTCATCGACACCGGTTTTTTCTTCCACCTCGCGGGGAGGGTGATTGTAGGGTTTGAGGACGGGCAGATCGTTGTAAGATAAAGAGGAGAAAAGAAGATCGGGCACGCACGCGGGCACGGGCACGGGCACGAAATCCGGAAAGAGAAGAAACTTTAACATCTTCCCTCTTTCGTGCCCGTGCCCGTGCCCGCGTGCGTGCCCGATCTTCTCTTTCTTGGGTTTTGCGATTTTTGTTTTGCGTTTTGCGTTTATGTTATATAGGGAGAAATAAGAGGTAAGTAGACATGGAACTTGTCCCAGTACTGTTCAATAAGATCATGCAGTCGAGAGCCTATACGGTGATCATTCTAGAAGGGGAAAACAAGAAATTTGCCATTTACACCGATCCCCATGTGGGCAACAACCTGCAAGCATATCTCACGCAGGAACACAAGCCCAGGCCCCTAACCCATGATCTGCTTAATGCGATTTTTAAAGGGCTCAATGTCAAAGTCCTTCAAGTGGTGATCAATGATGTTGAAGACACCATCTATTTTGCGCGCATTTTCTTAGAGCAGCAAATAGGGGAGGAAACCCAAATTCTAGAGATCGACGGCCGCCCTAGCGACTGCCTCGTCTTGGCCCTCATGAACAACGTCCCCGTCTACTGCCGAAAAGAGATCCTGGAAAAAGCCGTCCCCGTAGAAGAGTAAAAGTGTAGCATTTAATACTCCATTAATTTATAACCTCCCCCTATAATATAATTTATAGGTTTATTATGAGCTGCGCAGTTTCTATATTGTCTCGACCTTCAAAAACACCTCACGTACACCGCTCTTTCCCTGAAGATACTCCCCCTAAACTCATCGGACCTGATCTAAAAACTTTGATCGGACAAGAGGTAAAAATTCGTACTGATGGACCTGGCACTCCAGGAGTAAACCGTAGAGGAAGTTTAGAACAAGACCAAAGAAATGTCGCGCAGAGGATTTCAGATGTTCAAAAGAAAGTAGGGCCTCATGCCCACACTGAAAAATCACTGCTTGAATATCGGGATAGAATCGAAACGATTAACCTTCATGTTCAAGAATGGCATACCTTAAAAGGAATCTTGACCCTTCACGAAAGAAATAAAATTTCAATGAAGCAAACTTTTAGAAAACAGCTTACTGCTTTTGTTGTTGGGGCCGGCCCTACTGGACTTGCTGCTTGTATACCGTTCTATATGCGGGGATTTAAAGTAATTTGCTTCGAGAGGTATGCAGAGGCAAAATTTGCAACAAGGGAACAACCGTTCGGATTGCAACCAACAAGTTATTTGGCTTTACATGCATGGGGTATCTCTAGCCATGATATTCTTACTTCTTTAGGTCGTCAAATAACCCAAAAAGATATAGATCACCAATTCGGGCGTCATCCAATTACCCGAAACTTTCTCGAAGGCTTAGGATCTAACCTCCTTTTGACACCCCTTATGAGAGACGCTAAGGAACAAAGAATCGGAAGCCAAGCAATAGACTATCAGCCTAATAGTCCCAGCTTACGCATCCGCGACCTTCAAACGATGTTTTTCCGCACCATTAAAGACCTTAAACAAATAGATAAGCAAGATTTATCTCTAATATTTAATATCGACTGCTCAGCAGGATGGGCAGTGGATACAAAGGGCCGAAAAACTTGTCATGGATATTCTTACGACATTATTTATAATGCAACCGGCGGTAGAATTAACAAGGCTCTTGGATTCACTATGTCTAATATCGGAAAATATTATGGCATGGGAGCTTTCTATCATGCACCTCCAACAAAACCCGATGCCTCAAAAATATCCCCTCTTTTATCCAGAGCAGTTCGAGTTTTTGCTTCTTTCAAAAAAGACGAACCTATCTATTGTAATATAGAGCTCAGTGAAGAAGAGTTTGGCAGCCCAGAGAAAAAACGAGAGATCATTGACATGGTTGCTCATGATGTAGGCTTAGGCACTTTCATCCTCTCATTCGATGTTCAAATTGATTTAGATAATGTAGAGGAAGCAGCCAAATTAGCAAATGGTCAGCTTACTATTTGCGGTGGAGATTCTCTATTAAAACCACACTTCATGACATTCTCTGGCGCAAACTTTGGATTTCTAGGTCTTATCGAGCTTGATCGACTACTCGACCATTGGGTCCACGGTGAAATGACAGAAAAACAACTGGTATCTGAATACAACCAAATGGCAAAATTACTCCAAAAACAATCCGCCCAAATGATTATGAATCTCTTTGCGCAAGAACTCCTTTAAAATCGCAAAATACAAGAGAATACGCGCTGTGGACAGTGGACAAGACTAAAGAATTCTTTCTTGCGCCGGCCCACTTGAGACAGTTGCATAAGTG
>JABDAY010000040.1 GCA_013288895.1 Chlamydiota bacterium
GGCGCCGGTCTTGGAGGGGCCATCTTTGTTGAAAATGGGGGAACGCTAACTATTCAAGATGGATCGTTCTCATCAAATGAAGTAGCTGGAGGCACGGGAGGAGACGGCGGTATGATAGGAAATGGAGGGGCATTTGGCAAAGACATTTTCCTTCAATCTGGGAGTTCCTCGAACTTAACTTTTGATGTTTCTAGTTCCTTAACTATCCCAAACCCCATTGAAAGTGATGGACTGTTAGTCGGAGGCACTTTAACAAAAACAGGCCCCGGAATATTAACCCTTTCCGGCACCAACACATATACATCTGACACAATAATAGAAGCGGGTACATTGTCGCTCGCTTCAGGCAGCTCCATTAGTACATCCCCTTCAGTAACAATCAACCCCGCAGGAACCTTAGCGGGTAATGGAACTGTCAGTTCTCTAACTAACAATGGAATTGTAGCTCCGGGAAATAGCCCCGGAACCATAACTGTTGAGACCACGTATACACAAAACACTATGGGAGGCTATCAAGACGAGATCAACGCTGCAGGGGAAACAGATCTGATTCAAGTGATGGGCACAGCAAATCTAGCTGGAGAGCTTAATGTCATTCCGATACCCGGAGGAACATATGTTAAAGGCACTACCTATACTATTTTGACAGCTACAAGTATAACTGGAACCTTTAATAGCCCCATAACAATAACAAGCTCCACACTAAATGTAAGCGAATTTGGCATTCAATATCTTCCTGGTTCCGTTATTTTAACGTATAAAGGAATTCCCGACGGCGGCGGCGGAGGAGGAAGCACCGGACTGAATTTTGCGGCCCCAGTCAATCATCATAATCCCCAGCAAGTCCTCAGGTATTTACTAGATGCCAACTTTGCTTCTGATCCTGATCTTTTGAGCGTAGGGAGAACCCTTGCAACCTTAAGCGATCCTACAAGCGCTCTAGATCAATTGCATCCCGCCATTTTTGGGGCGTTTGAGTTGTTAAATGTCAATACAAGCAGCTTTGTAGCAAAGATCTTTACCCACCGCCTTTCTCGCATACCTAAACATTGTCTCGTTAGTATCGATGATTCTTGCAATTTTGATCAAAAAGACGAGGACAGTTTTGTCCCTCAGCGCGAGCACAGAGACCACATCAATACCATCAACGATATCTTTGCAGATTTTTTCTCGCCAAATAGTCCTCCTCCGCCCCCGCCTCCACCTTCGCCCACACCCGCGTCGCCTGTTTATAAATCTTATAATCAGCTCAGCGTTTGGCTTGCGCCCTTTGGATATTGGATCGATCAAGATAAAGTGGGAGAACAAATAGGTTTCCATGCAGATTCTATAGGGATCTTGGGTGGCTTTGATTACCTTTTTAAAACTGGTCTTCTGTTAGGAATTGGAGGAGGCTATGATAACGAGCATATCCATTGGAAAGAGCATCGAGGTAGAGGCTCAGTCAATAGCGGTCATTTGGGTATTTATGCTGATTGGGTACAAACTCATTATTATTTGGAAGCGGCAGCAGTCTTTGGCATGAACTTTTACGATGCCTCTCGCTACATCAACTTTTCCACCATCGATCGCACGGCTAAGCACCATTCAAAGGGGTATGATTGTACAGGTCATTTAGCCGGTGGATACAATTTCAAACATTGCAAATATGAGTTTGGTCCTTTTGCAAGTGTCGATTATTTGTATTTGCATCAGAATGAGTTTAAAGAAAAAGGAGCCCTTAGCTTAAATTTAGATGTTCACAGAAAAAATTCTCAAATGCTCCGCAGCGAAGCCGGTTTGAGTTTATCCCTAGCTAGAAAAAAAACAATTGTTCCCACCATTTGGGTGAGCTGTGTCAACGAATCCTATTTAAACACCTCCCATTACAAATCCTCTTTCGTGGGTCAGGCTGGAAACTTCGCAGTCAGAACCTGGAACAAGTCTATCACCATGGTCTCCCCCGGAGCCGAGCTAGATGTATTCCTAAGCGACAACCTCTCTTTCGGAGCGCGCTACAGCGCAGAACTCAACGGTCAGGTCGCCACCCAAAAAGGTGACCTCCGCCTAGAATACAACTTCTAGTAAATTGCTTTACGTAAAAAGTCTGTTCAGGGATAAGAGGTCTAATGAGAAAAAACATTGTTGAGTTTAAGAGAGGGGGGTTCAAGCGGGTGCTTGGCGTTACCGATCTTTTTGCGATAGGCTATGGGGATCTTGGCTCGTCGATTTATTATGCTTTGGGGATCACCGCTCTGTATGCTTTGGGAGCGACCCCTATTGCGCTCGCTCTTGCGGGGTTTGTCTTTATTTGTACGGCGCTCACTTATGCTGAAATGTCATCCACCTTTCACGAGTCTGGCGGCTCTGCAAGTTATACCCGTTATGCCTTTAATGATTTAATATCTTTTATCGCAGGCTGGGGGCTTTTACTAGATTATATTGTAACTATTGCCATTTCTGCTTTTGCCGTTCCTCCTTATCTTGCCTATTTTTTCCCAGATTTAAAATTGATGGGAGTGCAGATGGGTTTCAGTGTGGGACTGATTATAATATTGTTTGTTATTAACATTCTTGGAGTGCGCCAGTCTACGAGAATTAGCTTTGTTCTTGCTGGATTTGCGATCATGACCCAGGCCCTCATTATTTTAATAGGAGCCGTTTTTTTATTAAATCTCCCCTATATTTTCGAACATTTGCAAATTAATCTCAAGGGGGTAGATTGGTCTCCTACATGGACCGAGTTTTGGAAGGGGACTGCTATGGCTATGGTGGCCTATACAGGAATTGAGTCGATTGTTCAACTCGGCTCAGAAGCTAAAACTCCTGCAAAAACTCTGCCGAAGTCGATCATCATCACGATGGTAGTTCTCATTGCCGTTTATATTGGGATCTCACTTACCGCATTATCTGCTATGACCCCACAGCAACTCGGAAAAGACTATGTTGACGACCCCATAGCGGGCATTGTCGCCGCGCTTCCCTTTGCTTCAAGCATTTTAAAACCTTGGATTGGGATTTTAGGAGCAGTCATTCTAACGGTTGCTGCAAATGCGGGGCTTGTAGGTGCATCTAGGCTTTCTTACAATATGGGGGAATACTACCAGCTTCCCAATATGTTTAAAAAACTTCTTCCCGTAGCAAAAACCCCCGTTATTGCACTTTCATATTTTGCTGTTCTCGCATCGCTTGTGGTTCTTTGGAGCAGAGGCAAACTCGCTTTTTTGGCCGACCTTTATAACTTTGGTGCCATGATAGCCTTTTTCTTTGCACACCTTTCTTTGCTGGTACTCAGGATCAAACAGCCTCATCTCAAACGCCCCTTTAAGATCCCATTTAATATTCATTTTGGAAAGTTTTCTCTCCCCCTATCAGCTATTATCGGTCTTTTTGCAACTGCGGGCGTTTGGGTTCTTATTGTTATGACAAAGCCTGAAGGACGGTATTTAGGATTTGTCTGGATGATATTAGGTCTGGCCCTCTACTTTAGCTATCGTTATAAAAAACGGTTGTCCATGTCACAGGTGACTATAGAAAAGATCAAACTTCCTAAATTTAAACCTCTTACTATAAACAAAATTCTCATATTAACCCAAGACAGCTCAAATCTGGAGGCCCTTCAAGCCGCCTGCGAAATTGCCAAATTACATGATGCAGAAATTTCAGGATTTAACCTGATAGAAGTTCCCCCTTCCATGCCGCTAGATGCAGATTTTCCCCTCAGAATTAAAATTGCCGAGGTTGCACTTAAAAATGCGAAAGCCATCGCCGAAGAGCTCAACGTTGATGCTAGTTTTGGCTTCCTAAGAACTCGTTCTTTTTCTGCGACAGCCATAGCTCTTGCAAAAGAGGGAAAATACGATTTGATGATTTTAGGCCTAGGACCAAAATCAAAAGAAAATTACGAAAAAATTATTACCCGCTCCCCCTGTCACGTCTGGGTGTGCAGCTGAGGGGAAAGAGAAACGCAAAACGCAAAACAGAAGAAATCTAAGAATTCTTAATGTCTCTTTATCGCTACCGCGATAAAGAGACATATTTCTTCTGTTTTGCGTTTTTTGTTTTGCGATTTGCGTTTCTTCTTATTAGTGCTGCCAGGTAAAATTCCTGTCTCTGACACCACCCCAAGCCACTTCTAAATATTGGAAATGGAGGTGATGAGTAGGCTCAAGCTTTCCTATGAATGTTTGTAAAGCTACACGTCCGGCTTGGCTACCGCCAATTTTTTTCGCTTCATCAAAAATTTCTTGCCCCATGCGCTTACATTCATTTTCACAAGAACCGAGGATTTCTTGGTGTTTAAAACGTTTGATTTGTTCCAAATATTGTCGTTGTAAGGGAGTATCGATATAAGGAACAGAAGGAGAGAGATAACCTGATGGTATTTTAATTAAATTAAATCTAAGCTCCTCTGCTTGCGCTCTAGCTATATTGTCTGGAGCAGAAGTGAAAGCAAATGTAAGTGGCATTGCAGTGGTTTTGGCTGCGGCAGCGGCAGCTGGCCCATGATCTGCAGCAGCAGAGGCATCAGTGTTTACATCGGTTATTTGTAGTTTTTTGCACTCAGATTTATGCGTTTTCCAGTCTGCTGTTTGGTGTTCTCTTCCACAATAGAATACTAATTTACATCCGACACATCTTTTCTCTGCTAACTTGTCTCCATGATGTTTACTATACATGCATCTGTGGGCAGCTGCGCGCTCGGCGCGGGCAGGTGTTGTAAAGCTTTCTGTTGGGGCTAATGCGCTTGCCATAATTCTTTCTCCTGTATTTAGGTTTTTTACTGAGTGGAACTATTATGGCATTTTTAATATTTTTATGAAATCTTTAAAAAATTCATGTTTTCTTTTATCGCCATCGCCAGTACCAACAGCCTTTGCTTCTAGCTATATCAGATGAAGAAAAAGTGAAGCTCTTTGGAGATCTTTTTACAGCAGTTTTGACCGCAGCAGCGGCTGCTGGCCCATGATCTGCAGAGGTAGCTCCAGCGTTTACTCTGTTTACTTGCTGTAGTTTTTTGCACTCGGTTTTATGCGTTGCCCAGTCTGCTATTTGGTGTTTTTTTCCACAATAAAATACCTTCTTGCAGCTGTGGCATCTTTGCGTCGCTGCTTCGTTTCCTTGATGGTTTTCATACACGCATCTGTAGGCGGTTGCACGCTGTGCGCGGTACGCTGTTGCAAAGCTTTCTTTTGGGGCTAATGCGCTTGCCATATTTTCTCCAATGTTGTATAACTTATGTAAGAGATTAACTCATGGAGGAATAAAAATGAATCAAACAACTATTGCAGGGCATTTGGGAGCAGATCCTGAAGTCCGTTTTACATCAACAGGACAAAAAGTGACAACTCTTCGTGTTGCGGCGCGCGTGAGAAGAGGGGCTAAAGATAAAGATGAAACAATCTGGTGGAGAGTTTCTCTTTGGGGTGATCAATTTGATAAAATGATTTCCTATTTGAAAAAGGGAAGTCCAGTGATCGCTGTTGGAGAAATTAACAAGCCTGAGATATTTACAGATAGAGAAGGAAAACCTCAGATCTCAATGAGCATGACAGGTTGTCAGCTCTATTTTAGCCCGTTTGGTAAGCCTGAATCCTCTGAGGGTACTCATTCATCCCAGCCGGCTCAGCAGGCTCATGAAACCCCTGCAGCTATGGCAGAAACAGCGTTCGGACAGGGCAAAGCTACGCAGGTATTTAGCGATGACGAAATTCCTTTCTGATCTCCTTATTTTGCCTTTTTGGCAGGGAAAAAAAGCTGAAATGGCATGCCCTGCAAAAGAGTTTGGAGCTTTAATTAAAGCGCCCCTTGATTCTGGGGACTTTTTAGGGAAAGAAGGGGAAACCCTTCTTTTGTATCCGGGTAAGGGAAAAGAAGAAAGGGTGGTCCTTCTTGGACTTGGTAAGAAGGATGACTCTACCCCTGAAAAACTCAGACGCGCTTATTCTGCTGCTGTAAAGCTGGGATTAAAGAAGAAATGCACGACTCTGAGTGTTTTCTCTCCTGATGGGGATATTAAGCCCATTGCAGAGGGGGTTTATTTAAGCAATTACGCATTTAATGAACTTAGGACAGAAAAGGCTCCCGTCTTTACCAAGATATCCTTCATGGGTCTTTCAAAAGAAGATCTGGCAGTTTGCAAAAAAATCGAAAATATCGCTTTTTGTGTTAATTTTGCAAGGGACCTCGTCAATGGGAATGCAGATGATATCACCCCACAGGCCCTTAGCCATGTAGCTAAGGAGCTTGCTAAAGAATATCCCAAGATCAACACGACTGTCTTTGACAAGAAGCGGATTAGCCAAGAGAAGATGGGGCTCCTTTTAGCTGTCAATCAAGGCTCCCACAGAGAGCCAGCGTTTATCATTTTAGAATATGCAGGAAATCCTGGTTCTAAAGAAAAAACAGCCATAGTGGGCAAAGGGATCACTTTTGATACAGGCGGCCTAAATCTTAAGCCGACCGGCGGCATGGAAACGATGAAGTGTGACATGTCAGGCGCTGCAGCCGTACTCGGAACAGTTCATGCCGCTGCAAAAATTGGCCTGAAAGTCAATATTGTAGGGGTGATAGCTTCTACAGAAAACGCAATCGGCCCAAATAGCTACAAGCCCGGCGATGTGTTTAAAAGTTATGAAGGGACGACCATTGAGATCACCAATACCGATGCAGAAGGAAGGCTGGTCCTTGCAGATGCTTTAAGCTATGTGCAAAAGAATTATTCTCCCAAACGGATGATCGATTTGGCTACTTTAACAGGTTCGATTGTCGTTGCTTTAGGAGAAGAGATCACCGGTCTTTTTTCGAATAACGATAAACTTGCAAAAGAACTCATTAGAGCAGGAGAAACGTCCGGCGAAAAAGTCTGGCGGATGCCCCTTGAGCAAGATTACAAAGAAAAACTCAAATCTCCTATTGCTGACATGCAAAATGCTCCCGGAAGATCCGCGGGTGCGATCACAGCAGCCTTGTTTTTAGAACATTTCGTCAAAGATGTCGCTTGGGCTCACCTGGATATTGCAGGGACAGCCCACACAACAGATGCTAAACATTATAACACCACCAAAGCTACGGGCATAGGAGTGCGTCTTCTCATTGAGTTCCTATCTCAATGAAGCTTCTGGAGTATTTACGAGACAAGTATAAAGGGAAATACTCGGTAAAGCAGCTTAAAAAGATCATAGATGCTAAAGGGTGCTCCATCGGCGGGAAGATTGTCACAATCTCCACCCGCCTTATCGACGCCTCAGAGAAAATCCAAATCGACCCCACAGTATTAAAACGATCCCCAAATGAGATTCTCTATGAAGACAAAGAGCTCGTAGTCTGCAATAAAAGCGCCGGCATCACTTGCGATGCACACACATTCACCCCATTAATTCTCGTCCATCGCCTTGATAAAGAAACTTCAGGCGTTCTGATCCTAGCCAAAACCTTAAATGCCAAAAAAAAGATGGTGGCCCTTTTCAAGCGAAAAGCCGTAAAAAAATCCTACCTCGCCATTGTCGATGGAATCCCCAAAAAAGAAGTGGGCCTCGTTAATACTCCCATAGACAATCAAGAAGCTCTCACCCACTGGAAGCTCTTAAAAAAAGGGAAAAACGCCTCCCTCCTCCTCTGTGAACCCATCACAGGCCGCACCCACCAAATAAGGATTCATCTCGCCAGCATAGGCCACCCCATCCTCGGCGACCTCGTCTACGGAAAAAATTTTCGCTCCCCCTTCCCCGCCCAAAGACACCTCCTCCACGCCTATTCCATCTCCTTCGAAACCCACAAAATCACGGCGCCCCTGCCCAAGGACTTTCTCCACGCAATGAAGCAACTTATGAACGCTGAATGATGAACCCGAAAGAGGTCTATTCTTCGTCATCACTGTCCACTTCGCCGATGAAGACGCGGGAGCAGTAATCAGGGCCCACGCGAATTGGGTTTTCTATCCACTCAGTAGAGAAGCCCGCGTAGGGCCCTTCTGTAGTGAGCACCTGTATGGGTTCTCCGAGAGGCTGGCGCGTCATCAATCTATGAATACGATCTAAGACCTGTGCTTCTTTGGTGGCTCTTGGTGCGCTGCAAAGAAGAACGTTGGCTGAGACACCCGCACATTCGGGTGAAGAAGTCCACTGTTGAAAACTTTGCGATCCATTACTGTATCTGGCAAAAACGACCTCAAGAGTCCAGTATCTATCAAAACGACTCTCATTATGGTCTTCGAAAAGGGTAGAGGGAAGGGGAGATTTATAGACAAAAATAAGAAATGGCTTATTTCCGTATTTTCCTTTGCACACGGGATGTTCAAGATCTTTTTGTTGAACAAAATCGATATATCTCTGATCGGGTTTATACTTTTCACAAGTTGTCAAATCAAAATCGGGAATTTCGGCAAAAGCCCAAAGACCTCCTACAGCCGCGATAAGCCCTGCGGGGACCGGTCCACCACGGTAATCCCTTAGAGTTGCTACACAGCGTCCATACAAATTTCGTTGGTATTTATTTACGGATGCATATCTCGTGATTTCTTTGTTGTTTCCTTCTAAATAAGACCCGATTAGTCTATTTAAATCTCCGCTAAAACCAAAAAATACTAGATCTACAGCGCTCATAATTAACTCCAAAATTAATAAATATTACCATTATTATATTATAGTATAAACATCTATTCAACTAAAATGATTTTTATATTATTTACTTATCTAGCTAATTATCAGGTAGATACGTTATTAGTATAAATGTTAAGTTAATGTTTGATTGATTTATATTATAATAATAAGTATAATAAAATAATATATATAATACATTAATAAAGTATTTAAATTTAATAACAGGAGAAAATAATATGGCAAACCCCATCGCAACATTAGCTCTTCGGGCGGCTAATCCAGGTGAACAATGTGGTATTTGCTTAAATGATCATGAAGTGGGCTCTAATGTACTAGCTCATGAAAAAACGCACGGATTTTGTCCAGACTGTATTCGACCTTGGGTAGGTCGGGGAGGAAGACAGGCTTCTTGTCCGTGTTGTAGAGTCCATGTTATTATTGCGGGAGACCCTCAAGATCCAGCGGCCGGGGCAGTTCAGGCAGCTGCTGATCCTGTACTAAGGGCGGGCAGAATGCGTGACATTTATCCCGATGATTCTCGCCAGCCTGAATGGCAAAACCCTAATGTCGCTCGCAATCCCTATATGGATGTACAAGAAGGGGATCATGTGAATGGGTACCAATACTCAAGCCCTGCAGCGATGTACCGTTGCGATCAAGCAAAAAGGCGTGCAGATACTCCTTCAGGAAGACTTTGGGTACTCCAAAGGGAGAACGAGCGCTTTGAAAGAATTCAAGCAGCTGAACAAAGGCAGCGAGAAGCAGAACTTCAGCAAATCAGAGAGCAGAGAGAGGCCCGTGAAGAGGGGAATGCTCGATTCCAAGAAGAAGTTCGGGCTCGGCAAGCAGAGGCAAAAGCTAGACAAATTGATCGACAAGACTCCCAAACTTCTGACCAGGCCTCCGCAATAAAAGATCCAGAAGCTCTAAAACAGTTCATCTCAACACATCCCTTGACTCCAGACAGTCTTATAATATTATTGAGGAAGTACGTGGCTAATGAGCTCTACGGAGTAGACCCCTCAGTAAACAGAGGTGATCCGGCGCGCTTTAAGTTGATTTTGGAAAATTGGAAAACACATTCTCCTGATGGTTTCAAGAATCCCACTGAAGAAGAGTGGAAGAAAGCTCTAGAGCTTTTATTAGGAATCATGCCGACCAAGCCTTTTTCTGAGAATCCAAATTGCTATAGACCTGATGATCTAAAAGTACATCAGAGAAATGCCAAAGCATTCTTTTCACAGCTTACACCTGAAATGACAGGAGAGTTTGTTTGTATTGCAGCAGGTAAATACCTTACTCAACCTGTAGAAGCGCTTCTTAAATATGGACCGAATATTTCGGAGGAAGCATTAGAAAGAGCAAGAGTAGCAGGAGCAAAGTCATCTGCGATTCTAAACGTTATAGAAAAGAACAAGCCTCGCTGCAATATCATGTAAGTATATTTTTGGAATTATAACTTTTAAGGAGAAATTATGTCAGCAGTAGCACCAGCAGCATCTATATCAAACTCTGCAGCTTTATCGCAGGAGCCGCAGGATAAAAAAGCCCAGCGACAAAGGAGAGAGATGTTTCAGGCGTCTGGGGTATATGAGCAGTTAAAGAAACAGGGGGCCCCGCCAGCGCAAATTAAGGCAGCTCTTACCCAGTATTTGAGGATAATAGACCGGAACGGAGTGTACAGCATGATGATTGCTAGGATACAAAGCATGGCGGCGGAGATCCAGCAGGCAGGAATAGAGTAATAGTATTTAACCCACCTGCCGTCTTTCTTAGATAGACGGGAAGGGGAAAATTAGCTATCCTGGGTGGATGAAGATATTGATTGTCAAGACATCTGCGATTGGGGATATTATTCACACTTTCCCAGTGCTCGATTATCTGCGCGAGAGGTTTCCAGATGCTCAGATTGATTGGGTAGTGGAAAAGGGGAATGCGGGGCTAGTAAAAGCCCATCCAGAGGTCAATGAAGTCTACCTCGTCGACACCCAAACCTGGAGAAAAGGGCTTTTTAAAACTTCCACTTGGCAGCAGATCAAAGCCTTTAAAAATGAACTCTCTAAAACTTATTACGATCTCCTTTTTGATCTTCAAGGCAATTCCAAGTCTGCTCTGATTACATTTCTTGCTAGGGCAAAGGAAAAGATTGGGTTTGGTTGGGATACCGTCAAAGAAAAACCCAATATGCTCGTAACATCAAAGCGCTATTCTGCCCCAGCCGGTATAAGCGTGAGAAAAAGGAACCTCCATCCTGTAAAGGCCCATCTGGGTGATCTTTACCAACTGCCTCGAAAAACCATCCTGAGTCTTACCCCTGAAGAACAAAAGCGGTTAGAAGCCCTTGTCATTCACCCCCCAACTTACATGGTGGCCTTTGGCTCGAAATGGGCCAACAAACGCCTCAGCGTTGAAGTGTTGCAAGAGTTTCTCTCTAAGCTGCAAGTCAGCTTCATCTTCATATGGTCTAATCCTGAAGAAAAAGCCATCGCTGAGAAGCTAGCCCAAGCTTTTCCGAGTAGTACCACACTTGGCAACCTAACCCTTCCCCTTTGGCAGGCCATCATGCAAAAAGTAGATTGCGTCATTGCCATGGACTCTGCTGCTCTGCATCTTGCCGCTACAACTTCAACCCCCACCTTCAGCGTTTTTGGCCCCTCTCTCGCTTCCATCTTCAAACCTGACGGAGACCATCATGTCGCAGTCCAAGGAACCTGCCCCTACAACAAAACTTTCCCTGAGCGGTGCCCCATCCTCCGCACCTGCAAAACCGGCGCCTGCATCCACAACATCACCGCCGCCCAGCTTTTTGAAGTTTTTAAGAAAACGCAAAACGCAAAACAATAAACGCAAAACGAAAGAAATCTAAGAATTCTTAATTCTTTCTTCAGTTTTGCGTTTATTCGAGCTTCTCTAAGAGAAGCTCGAAATCAATGTGTGATTCGACGATCGAGACGGCTTCTCTGACTTTTTCAAGGTCTTCCTTTTGGATTTTAGCGGTGAAAAGGGAGATCATCTTCATGGCGGTATGGGAATGGACGGGAGCATAGAGCATAGGAATATTGGCGGTTTGGAGCTCGTGAATGATGTGTTTCCTTGGGGGATGATCGCCGGTAAGAATCATTCCTGCTTGGAGATCTTCTTGTTCGTTTTCAGCAATAGTCTCCAGAATGATATCTTCCCGATTAGCAGGGGTGATGATGAGATGTTTTTTTGGGCTGACTTCTTTATAGGTATCGACATAGGTAGCTACGAGACGGATGTGGGAAAAGTGGCGGAGGCGATGAGAGAGCCCGGTCAGAAGAGGGGAGTTGAAGAGGTTTTCGTAGTCTTTCATACATGCGGCGCTAAGAAGGGGATCAAAAGGGATGGTGCCCAAAAGGGGGATATCCCACCTGGATAAGGCTTTTGTCATGTAGTGGATGATCATCTCCCGTTTTTCCGGAAGAACGCGGTTTAAGATCACCCCCGCTACTTTTATCCCATGCTTTTCACAAAGGGCCTTATTTAACGCAAGTTCATCGAAGGTGGCTCCAAGTCCTCCTGAACCAACTAAGATCAAGGGAAGGCCCAAATGCGCGCAAACTTGGGCATTGTTGAGGTTGATGATCGATCCCACGCCCACGTTACCTGTTCCTTCGACAACTGTATGAGTATGGTGGGAGGATATTTCATGATAGGCTTTTTGGATTTTTGAAGAGAGTTCTAACTCTCTGACTTTTCCATCAAGGAAGTTTCTTGTAAAACCAGAGGGCAAAAGAATAGGACTCATGGAACTGTAAGAGGAAGAGATCTGGAAATAGTCTTTAAATAAAAGAACATCTTTATCGACAAATATGCCCGGTTGCTGCTCCACATGTTCCTGGCCGACAGGTTTCATAAACCCGACCTTCTGAAACCTCTTTTTTAGGCCAGAGACAATTCCAAGACAGGTAGTTGTTTTCCCTACGTGCTGGCCCGTTGAGGCAATGAAGACTCCTTTACCGGACATAATAGATGCCTAATTGTTTGTTTGGTTTCCTCAAATATCTCTTCAAGAGAGAGGATCTCAACTTCCTGCAGTGTAAACCATTTCACGTCTTGGGGCAAGAGGGGTGTAGTCTTAGGACGTGCTAAATAAATAAAATCGATATGCTGATGAGCGGGCGTATCGGCAAAAGGGGGGATCTCTTCTAGCAGGCAAAGGTAGGGCCGAGAAATGCTCTTGGCATTCCAAAAGTCTACCTTGAGATTCTCTTGTTCGATGATTTCAACTTCAAGGCCGGTTTCTTCCATCACTTCCCGATGCATCGCTTCAACAGGGGTCTCATTCTCTTCCACATGTCCCCCAGGAGGGAGCCATTTTTTAAGTTTGGCGTGGTTCAGGAGCAGGACTTTCCCCTCCTCAATGATATATGCCGTAGCTGTAAATTGTTTCATATCTCAACGTTGTGGCTTTTTAAGTAAGGCTTAACCACACAATAAACAATTCCGTATTTCCAGAAAACGTCTTTCATTGCGATCATGTTCGCAAATCCACCAATTCGGTCATCTACTATTTTATGAAAAAGTCTATGTGAAATTCCGTGAGGGACGTAAGGTACACGAGCAGTAATCTGTCTGACTACCTCGCCTCTTAGTTGGGTTTTCCTGTCTTGCATATCAATTATGGCTTTTGAATCAGGTGTCTGGATGTCTGTTTTAAAGGTCCCATTTAATGTTTGAAGGAGCGCGGTGATATTTGTCTTTATTGCCGTAGCTTGTGCATAAGTTGTTAGTATGGCTTCCGTCCCTACCACTCCCGCTTCCGTTGCATACTCGCTAGCTTTGTTTTCTCCCCACTTGTAGCCTTTTCCCATAAAATCAAAAAGTTCCGGCTCATCCTCCATTTGATTCACAGCACGTGCAAATGTTCTATTTGCCGCTAAGGGTCCATCCTCAAAACAGGAGGTCATATCAAAGAAAAGTTTAGAAATTTCCTTAATGCGTGTCGTTCTTGGATTTGATTGTCTATTTTCTGCTGCTGCCTGGGATTCTGCAGGAGCGGCTTTAGCGGAAGATAAAGATTCTATAACAATTTCGAGGAGGTTGCTCATCATTTGATTCGTTTCATAAGTGTAGTACTTGCTTATCCTGTTAAAAATGTAGTCTATGGTGGATTTAATCCTATCTTTCATTTTGGCTTTGATACAAAACTTATTTATAGTTTCTTGAGGAAGATAAATAAAAATGGCCCATAAAATTAATAGGGGGGATAAAAGGATCTTAAGAGGCAAGCAAAGACCTTTAACAAGGTCTTCATGGGCAAAGTGAAGCTTAATATTAAAGTCATCAACAAGGACATTTCCCCACTTTTCCAAAACTTCGTCAAACGGAGTGGAAACTGCTCGTAATTTATTTTTAGGATCTTTCTCATCAATAGGTGGGTCTTCAAAACGGGTCGCCAGTTTTTCCGTCGGATTAGCTCCAAGAGTAGCATTGGGATCGTTGGCAATGTTCTGAATGTTCTTTTTTACGTCAGTGATAAGTGCATGGAATGAATTTAAAACATCTTCAGTGACTTCGGTGAATGGATCCAAGCCTTTCCCTTGATTTTGTAATAAAAAGTCATTGATTTTGACGTTTAGTTCT